>JBEAUK010000042.1:0-51991 GCA_041161465.1 Planctomycetota bacterium
ATGCCTGCGGCGCTCGCGACGACGCTGGTCGCCGTGTGCACGTCGGCGATGCCCGTGAAGGAGAGGGCGTGGTGCGTGTGCTCGCCGCCCGTCGCATCGTGATGATGCGCGGCGGGGACGCCGCCGACGGCGGACGAGTGCTCGACCATCGTCTGCACCCAGTTCGGCTGGTGCTTCATCTCGCCGAGGTAGGACGGAACTGCGGCAAGGATCGCGCCGATGCAGATGATCAGGAGCACGCCGTTGATCGCGAGGCGCGGACCGTGCGGATGCCACTCGTGCGCGCCGTGCCCATGCCCATGTCCGTGCTCGTGCCCATGACCGTGGTCGCCATGGCCGTGATCGTCATGGCCGTGTCCGTGGTCGTCACCACCGTGTCCATGGACCTCATCGCCCGGCTCGTACTTCGTCGGCCCGCCGCAGACGCGGAACCAGACGCGGAAGGTGTAGTACGCGGTGAGGAAGGCCGTGAAGAGGGCGATCCAGCCGAGCGTCGCGAAGGTCGGATTTCCGCTGGCGAATGCCTGCGCGATGATCGAATCCTTCGAGAAGAAGCCAGCCGTGAACGGGAAGCCCGCGAGGCACAGGCAGCCGATCAGGAAGGTCCAGCTGATGACGCCGAAGCCCTTCACGTTGCGCAGCCCCGACATCTTGCGGAGGTCGAGCTGCCCGGCCATGCCGTGCATGATTGCGCCGCAGCAGAGGAAGAGCAGCGCCTTGAAGAACGCGTGCGTGAACACGTGGTAGACGGCGCCGAAGGTCGTCCCGACGCCGAGGCCGAGGAACATGTACCCAAGCTGCGAGACGGTGGAATACGCCATCACGCGCTTGATGTCGTACTGCGCCATGCCGATCGTCGCCGAGATCAGCGCCGTCGAGCAGCCGATGATCGCGACCACCGTGAGCGCATTCGGCTCGAGCGCGAAGAGCGGGAACGTGCGCGCGATCAGGTAGATTCCCGCAGTGACCATGGTCGCTGCGTGAATGAGCGCCGAGACCGGCGTCGGACCTTCCATCGCGTCCGGGAGCCAGACGAACAGCGGGATCTGCGCGCTCTTGCCGAACGCGCCCAGCATGAGGCAGTAGGGGATGAGCGCCTTCGACCAGTCGCTCGCGCCGGCAGCGGTGTCGCCGCTCGCGGCGAGCGCCTTCCACAGCGCGTCGTATTCGACGGTGCCGTAGTTCGTCCAGATCAGGAACACACCGAGCGCAAGCCCGAGGTCGCCGATCCGGTTCATGATGAACGCCTTCTTGGCTGCAGCCACGGCGCTCGGGCGCGTGTAGTAGTAGCCAATGAGCAGGTAGCTCGCGAGACCCACGCCTTCCCAGCCGAGGTAGAGCAGGATGAGGTTGCCGCCCATCACGAGCGAGCCCATCGCGAAGAGGAAGATGCTCACGGCGCCGAAGAAGCGCGCGTAGCCCTTGCCGACATCGGCCTCCATGTACTCGGTCGCGTAGATCGCGATCAGCGATCCGAGGCCGGTGACGAACAGCATCCACAGGAGCGTGAGCGAATCGATGTAGAGCGCGAACGGCGCGAGGAACGTGTGCCAGTTCGCGGCGCCTCCGCCGAACCATGAAAAGGACACCCAGTCGAACAGGTGCACGGTGCGCGCTGCGTCGTCGGGGCACGACCGGAACAGCATGAAGGTCGTGGCGAACGCGGCGATCAGTGAGATCGCGGTGATCGCGCCTGGAAGCTTGCCCTTCACGCCAAGCATGGCGCAGAGGCCGCACAGCAGCGCGGACACGGCAGGGAAGAGCAGGATGAGGCCAGCCCACGAGAGTTCCGGTGCCGCGACTGCGGCCGGAATCGGCTCGGAGTTCGCCACGCCGAGAAGCGCTGGGAAGCCTGCGGAGATCATGGTGCTAGCGAGTTCCGTCATGTCGATCACTCGGTTCTCTCACGCCGTTGCGCGTCCTGCGCTCAGGCTTCCTTCAGTTCAGACCACGCCTCGGAATCGAGGGTCTCGCGGCGGCGATAGAGGAGGACGATGAGGCCGAGCGCGAGCGCGGCCTCTGCTGCGGCGACGGTCAGGATGAAGATCACGAAGACCTGTCCCGACACATCGTGGTGAACCTTGCCGAACGCGATCATGGCGAGCGCGGCGGCCTGGAACATCAGTTCGGTGCAGAGGAACATGATGATCATGTTCCGCCTGCTGAGGAATCCGACGAGGCCGCAGGCGAAGAGCAGCGCGCTCATGAGGAGCGCGAGGTTGACCGCCTGCGCATCGGAGTTCGCGAGCAGCGTGTGCGCGATGCCGTTCATCGGAGACCTCCTGATCCGCCGGACTCTCCATCGACCGTGAGTCGCCGCATGCCGGCGAGCTCGCGTCGTTCGTCTTCGCCGAGTTCGATCTGCTTGCGGGCGAGGACGACCGCGCCGAAGAGCGCCATGAGCAGCACGACGCCCGCGATCTCAAGGCCCGCGGGATACTTCGAGACGAGATCGACGCCGATCTGGCGGCTGTTGTCGGGCACGAGCTCGGGCGGCAGCGTCACGGAGCGCGAGGTTCCGTCGGCAAGACGAACCTCGATGCTCGCCTGGTCGTCGGTCATGCGAATCGCGCTGCCGCGGGAATCGCGGATGACTTCGGTCACCGTCGGAGCGGGGCTCTTGTCGCCTTCGGGGCGATTCTTCGCCCAGTCGAGCGCCACCGCGTTCTGCGAGGTCTCGAGCAGGAGCTTGGGCATGCTGTCGAGGCGGGCCCATGCGCTCTCCATGCCATCGACCGCCGTGCGCTCGGCGACATCGTCGCGGAACGACTGCGAGGACTTCGAGAAGAACGCCTCGGACATCGTCGCGAGAACCACGAAGCCGATCAGCACCGCGCTGCCGGCCTCGCGGGGCACGCGGTCGTACCACGCGCCGCCCTCGTTCTCGACGGGCGACTGCTGCGCGAGCATGAGCACGAACATGTAGGTGATGAGGATCGCGCCCGCGTAGACGATGATCAGCGCGAACGCCATGAACTCGGCGCCGAGCACGAGGAACATCGCGGCGGTCGCGATGACGACGAGGATGAAGTAGAGCGCAGCAAACACAGGGCGCGGGTGCGTCACCATTCGGACGGCGCCCGCGAGCGCGACGAAGCTGAAGATGAGCGGGAAGATCGTGCCGAGGCTCGCTTCCTCGCCGCCGGCGCGCTTGAGCACCTCGACCACGAGGATCGCGAAGCCCGCGAGGCCGCCCACGGTTCCTGCGATGCGGACGCCAGTCGGCCCCGGACGCATGAGGAGGACAAGCGCGATCGCAGCGATCGCGCAGGCGATCGTGAGCACCAGGCCGGAACCGACGACACCTTCCGCCTGCGCAAGCACGGTGGATGGTTGTGTCACGGAGGAAAGGATCGCGAGGGAAGGAATGGCGAAATCCATGCCGCGTTCTCGAAGGTTCTCGGTCGCGGCAGCGAGGCGCGACCGCGATCGGGACGGGATGACCCTCCCGGCCGGAGGGCGTCCGACGATCGGACGCGAAGCGGGGAATGTATGGCTCAGGGGGGAATCCCGCAACCAAGCGCCAAGGTCGGCGCAGCCTTGCGGATGTACCATCCGTCTCTATGCCGACGCCGCTCCGGCGCGCCCTTCCGAACGCGATCACGCTGGCCCGGCTCGCCCTGGCCGTGGTCTTTTTCCTGCTCCTGCAGTGGATCGACCGCGGGGGATCCGCGGAATCCATCGAGCGGCTCGGCGCATGGGCGATGACGGTCTTCATCATCGCGGCCGTCAGCGACATCATCGACGGCTACTTGGCGCGCCGTTGGCAGGTCGTGAGCGCCTTCGGCCGGGTGATGGACCCGCTCGTCGACAAGATCCTCGTCCTCGGCGGATTCATCTACCTCGCGTCCCCGATCTTCGCGCCCATCGAGGGCTACCAGATGATCGGCTCGGGCATCGCCGCCTGGATGGTGGTGGTGCTTCTCCTGCGCGAACTCCTCGTCACGGGGCTTCGTTCCTACATCGAGTCGCGTGGAATCGCCTTTCCTGCCGATTGGTCTGGCAAGCTGAAGATGTTCGTCCAGTCCTTCTGCGTCGGGTGCTGTGTGTTCGTCGCGACCCGCGTCGACCCGCCATCCTGGATGATCTTCCTGCGAGACGGCTCGACTTGGGCCACTGTGGTGCTGACCGTGCTGAGTTCCATCACCTACATCCACCGTGCCCTTCGAATACCGCCTGAGAAGGGGGTGTCGGCATGAGCGCGCGAGGTGGTGGATTCGGCGACTGGGTCGTCACGGGAATGGGGCTCGGTCGGCTCCGCCCTGCACCGGGGACATGGGGCTCGCTCCCGCCGGTCGTGCTGGCGATGGCGCTGGCGCTCGCGGAGACCGATCCGCGCCACATCGACATGGCGCTTGCGATCCTCGGCCTCTCGTTCGGCATCGGCTGCCTCGTCTGGGGGCAGCGCGCGGAGGGGAAGTACGGCAAGAAGGATCCTGGCGCCGTCGTCGCCGACGAGATCGCCGGGCAGTCGCTCGCGCTCATGTGGCTGCCGTGGAGCACGACCAACAGTGCGCGCGTGATCGCCACCTGCGCGATCGCGTTCTTCATGTTCCGGATCTTCGACATCATCAAGCCGCCGCCGGCGCGGGGATGGCAGCGTCTCGAGGGTGGCCTCGGCATCCTGATCGACGACCTTGTCGCGGGTCTCTATGCGCTCATCGCCACGCAGCTGATCGTGCGCAATCTCTGGTGACGCGATGCGCGAGTTCGCACTCCTCGACCGCATCTTCGCGCTCAACTCGCACTTGCCGCCATCGGTGGTGATCCCGCCAGGCGACGACATGGCGCTCGTCTCGCTCGCCGGCTGCGACCGCGTGCTGGTCGCAGCGGACAGCGCGATCGAGGGCCGTCATGCGCCGGCCGGCTGCGACCCGTACCTGATCGGGCGCAAGGCGATGCTTCGGAACCTGAGCGATGTCGCGGCGATGGGGGCCGTGCGTCCGGTCGCGACCATCGCGTGCGCCGTGCTTCCGCGGGGCATCGACGAGTCGCGCGCGTGGCGCCTCGCCGAGGGCCTGCGCGAGACCGCGTCCGAGTGGGGCGCGCCGCTCGTCGGCGGCGACATCGCCACCATGCCCGCCGCGGTCGAGCATGCGCCGATCATCGCAAGCGTGACCATCCTCGCCGTGCCGCTCTCGCCGTCGGCGCGCATCGCGACTCGCGCGGATGCGCGCGTGGGCGACGGCGTCTATGTGACCGGCACGATCGGCGCAGCGTGGGACGCCTCCACTGGCCTCGGCCGACATCTTGATTTCACGCCGCGCATCGCTGCGGCGCATGCGCTTGCCGCGGCGCTCGGCGAACGCCTTGGCGCGATGATCGATGTCAGCGACGGTTTGGGGCGCGACCTCGGGCACATCGCGTCGCGATCGAAGGTCGCGATCGAGGTCGAGCTCTTGAGTGTTCCATGCGCGGCGGGCGCCGCGCCGCGCGAGGCGATCGGCCACGGCGAGGATTACGAACTCGCCTTCACCGCACGCGGAGAGGTGCCGCCCGAGGCTGCTGGCGTGCCCGTCACGCGCATCGGAACCGTGGTTGCGGGCAACGGCGAGGTTCGTGTCCACGACGGCCAGTCTTGGTTCGAGGCGAGTGCGCGCGGCTTCGAGCATGACGGCGCCGACGCAAGCGACGGAGGCGCGGCATGAACGACCCGCTTCCGACGCTTCCGCTTTCGTTTCACCTTCGCGAGCGCGAGTCCACCGAACAGTTCGGCGAGGTGCTCGGCGATCTCCTTCGCTCGCGCAGCGCGCATGCGGGAGCCGTCGTGCTCCTGCTCTCAGGCGACCTTGGCGCTGGAAAGACGACATTCGTGCGCGGGCTCGCGCGCGGCCTGGGCGCCGATGCCGAGTCGGTCGCGAGCCCGACCTTCACGCTGCGGATGGATCACGACGGAGAGCGCCCGCTCATCCACATCGACGCATGGCGCATGCGCGGCGACGATGCGGATTCGATCGGGCTCGAAGAAGCGCTCGCATCCGATTCCGTGGTGGCGATCGAGTGGCCCGAGCGCGTCGCGGAGTCCCTTCCGCAGCGTCACATCCGAATCCGCCTCGAGCATGCCGATCCGGTCGAAGAGGGCGCGGAGCCCGGTCGCCTGGTCACGATTTCCGCCGCCGGACTCACGGTCGCCGAGACTCGTCGGCTCGCGGAGGGACTCATGCTGCTCGTTCGCGCGCCCCGCGTCGCGCCGCCAGTATGTCCCTCATGCGGACGAGCGCTGGCGGGGGAGCAGCAGGGAGGATCTGCCTTCGCGCCCTTCTGCTCTGCGCGTTGCCGTCAGGCGGATCTCGGCGATTGGCTCACGATGCGTCACCGCATCGCAGGGTCGGAGACGCCCGAGGTCGACGACTTCTGAACCATGCCCGACGGCTCACGGCGCGATCGCGAAGATCTGGAATCGATGCCCGACCGGCTTCCAGCCGAGTTCGGCGCAGATGCGATTTCGCAGCTCGGTGAGTTCCTTGCTCCGGAACTCGATCCGTTTGCCGGACTTCATGCACACCATGACATCGCGCGGCTCGCGCCCATAGAGCAACTCGTAGTGCGACTGTTTCGCGTCGAAGAGCGACTGCGTGATGATGCCTGCGTCGAGCAGCAGTCGGATCGTTCGGTACACGGTGGCCTTCGAGACATCGTGGCCGCGCGAGCGGAGCTCGAGGAGCAGCTCCTCGGCCTCGAACGCGCCGTCGCGGGCGATGATCGCGTCGAGGATGTCCGCCCGCTCCTGGGTGTACTTGAGGTCGCGGCTCTTGAGGAACCGGCGGAACACGGCGCACAGCGGCACGAACGCGGGGATCGCAGGGGTCTGGTCGACCTCGGCGCCCTTCTCGGGCGGTTGCGGCGAACCGTCGAAACCGTCATGCGCGTGCGAGGCGGGGGGGTCTGATTCTGCGCGGTGATCCATAGACTGCCTTCCGAGCCGAATCCTACGGGCGTTTCTCCCCTGTCCAAACCCGCTTTGCCGATACTTCGAGACTTCCATCGCCATCGATTTTCCAAGGAACCCCACCGCCATGCGCATGCGCCCAACCACCACGCTCCTCGTCGTGTTCGCACTCGCTTCCGGTTTCGCCTTCGCGCTTCCGGCGGTTGATCAACAGCGCGCCCAGACATCCAACGCGCTGCCCGTGTGGGTCACCGAAGGCAAGCCGGGTACGGGCCCCGTGTTCCTCGTCCGCGGCCAGGTCGGTTCAGGCGAGGATTCTCACGCGGGTTACGCGTGGCTGTCCGAACTCGAACGGTTCCATATCGCCTGGGGTGGCGCCGTCGCCGGCGCGCAGGATGTCGTGTTCATGATCGAGGCACCCGACCACGACAAGCTCGACGCGCTGCTCGCGTCAGGACCGTGGTCGCAGGTCAAGTTCACGGTCGAGCCGCTCGTTCGGACGAAGGACAGGCTCACGCGAACCCAGCGGACGGAGCTCGCCAAGCCATCGGTGCCGCCGGAGCCGGGAATCACCGAGGCACCGGCGAACACGCCGACCCGGCCGATCGCCGATCCGAATCATGGCGATGGCACGACGCACCCGGCGCCGTAACGCTTTCGCGCCAAGCCCCTTCCCAATCTCGAAAGTCTGATAATATGTATTCTGTTAAGTGGGGTCCCTGTGGGCGGACAGCCTGACTCGACCGGCAATCCGCGGCCCGATCCTGCGCCCGCTGCGCTCTCGAAGGCAACGCTGTGGCCGTTTGCGATCTCGGTCCTGATGCCGGGCATCCTGCTGCTCGTTGTGCTCCTGTTCTCACCGATCGGTCGCCCGCTCTTGAGCCAATTGATGGACCTCTCGCCGCAGCGCACCGTCGAAGACAGGCTCTCCGAGTTCGGCCACTCCTCGCGCGACCGCTGGCGCAGCCGGTTCGCGCCGCTTGGCGCCATCTACGCGCCTCGCAGCATCACGCTCGTGGCGCTCAAGCAAGAACGCATCGTCGAGGTCTATGTACGCCTGCGCCCGCAGAGCGACACCGTGCCCGCCGAGTGGGCGTTCGTCTCGTCGTTCCCGATCCTTGGCTCGAGCGGCGTCGCCGGCCCCAAGCTTCGCGAAGGCGACCTGCAGGTTCCCGAAGGCATCTACCGAGTCGAGTCGCTGAACCCCAACAGCCGGTTCCACGCCGCGCTCCGCCTGGACTACCCCAACGAGTTCGACCGCGAGATGGCGGCGCGCGACGGTCGCGCCGCTCGGCTGACGCCGCTTGGTGGCGACATCATGATCCACGGCGGCGACCAGTCGATCGGCTGCATCGCGATCGGCGACCACGCGATCGAGGAGATCTTCACGCTGGCCGCGGACACGGGAATCGAGAATGTGCGAGTCGTGGTCGCGCCGTGGGACCTGCGTTCGCGCCCCGCGCCTGATCCAGGCTCGCTCGACCCGATCGCCGCGAGCTGGTCGCCGGAGCTGTATCGCGCGATCGCGCGCACCCTCGCGCCGCTTCCCGGCCCATCCGCAAGGGAACTGAAGCGTCAACAAGAAACACCAAAGTGACGGATTTGGTTCAGCCCGCGGTGGACGCGGCCTGAAGCCTGCCGAGCGACTCGAGCCCGAATGCCTCGTGCGCGATGCCGAGCGCGCGCTGTGCGTCGGGCTTCGAGACGATGCAGGAGATCTTGATCTCGCTCGTCGTGATGTTGTGGATCGCGATGCCCGCGTTGCCGAGCGCCGTGAACATCTTGCTCGCGACGCCGACATGGCTCTTCATGCCGGTGCCGACGACCGAGATCTTGGCGAGGCCGATCTCGATCGCAAGCTCCCCTGTTCCGACGCGGTCGAGCACCTGCGACGCCGCGATCTTCACATCGCTCAGATCCGCGTGGTCGACGGTGAACGAAATCGAGGCGATCTCGCCGAACTCGGTCTGGACGATGTCGTCGACGAGGATCCCCGCCTTCGCGACGGCCTCGAAGAGCATGCCCTGGACGCCAGGATTGTTCGGGATGCGGCGCAGGCTCACGCGACCAAGATCCGGCTTGAGCGCCGCACCGACGACCATGACTTCTTCCATCTCGGGACTCTCCCTGCAGATCAAGGTGCCCTCGTCGGGCCGCTGGCTGTGTCGGACATGGATGGGGACGCCGTAGCGCTCGCCGAAGAGCACTGCGCGCGGATGCATGACCTGCGCGCCAAGAAGCGCGAGCTCGAGCATCTCCTCGTAGCTGATGCGTGAAAGCTTGGATGCGCTCGGAACAAGCCGAGGATCGGCGGTGTACACGCCGTCGACATCGGTGAAGATCTCGCAGACGCCGCCGGTCTCCGCGACCTTGAGCGCACTCGCGAGCGCCACCGCCGTCGTGTCGGAGCCGCCGCGCCCGAGCGTGGTGAGTTCGCCGGCTCCAGATATCCCCTGGAAACCGCAGACGACTGGCACGCGTCCGAGGCCGAGTTCCTCGTCGAGCCGCTTGCGCGACACCCCTGTCACGCGCGCGCGCCCGTACGCCCCGTCGGTTGCGATCCCCGCTTGTCCGCCCGTCAGGCTCGTTGCGGGAACGCCGATCTCCTCAAGCGCCATCGCAACAAGCGCGACGGAAACCTGTTCGCCCGTCGCCATCAGCATGTCGAGTTCGCGACGCGAGGGCGTCTTCGACACGCGCGACGCGAGATCGATGAGCTCGTCTGTCGTGTGGCCCATCGCGCTCACGACGACGACGACCTGATGGCCTTCGTCGCGGCGCTCCTTGATGCGCGCGGCACAGCGCGCGATCCGCGCGGGATCGCCGACCGAGGTGCCTCCGAACTTCTGCACGAAGATCGCCATGAACGCGAAGGAATGTAGCGAAACCTCCGCGCGCCGTGTGGCGTGCGACGCGCGGGTTTCCCCGCGGGAGGGATCAGGCCTCCGACGATGCCATGCGGTCGCGCTCGGCGCGCTCGGCGCGCTTGCGGGCGTTCTCGTCGAGGATCTTCTTCCGCATGCGGATCGAGGTCGGGGTGATCTCGACGAGCTCGTCGTTCTCGATGTACTCGAGCGCCGCCTCGAGCGAGTAGTCGCGGGCGCCACGGAGGACGACCGTCTGGTCCTTGCTCGTCTCACGGAAGTTCGTGAGGGGCTTCAGGCGGGTGATGTTGATGACGAGGTCGTTGTCGCGGTTGTGCTCGCCGACGATCTGCCCGGCGTAGACCTGGTCGCCCGGTCGGACGCACATCACGCCGCGGTCGGCCAGGCCTTCGACCGCGTAGGCGGTGACACGGCCGGTCTCGAGCGACATCATGACGCCGTTCTTCCGCTTCTGGTCCGCGCCACGGAGCGGCTTGTACCCCGAGAAGGTGTGGTACATCACGGCCTCGCCGCCCGAGGCGTTGAGGATGCGCGTCCGCAGGCCGATGAGGCCGCGCGCGGGGATCTCCGCCTCGACATGCATGCGGCCGGCGCGCTCTTCCATCTTGTGGATCTCGGCGCCACGCGACCCGAGGAGCTCCAGGGAGCCGCCAAGGCCGTCCGCGCCGACATCGAGCGACAGCCGCTCGTAGGGCTCGCAGCGGACCCCGTCGATCTCGCGCTCGATGACCTCGGGCTTGCCGACGGTCAGCTCGAAGCCCTCGCGGCGCATGTTCTCGAGGAGCACGCCGAGGTGCAGGAGGCCGCGGCCGGAGACATGGAACTCGTCGGCGGTGTCGCCGGGCGTGACGCGGAGCGCGACATTTGTCTCAAGCTCGCGGTCGAGGCGTTCGGAGATCTGCCGGCTGGTGACGAACTTGCCTTCCTTGCCGCCGAACGGGCCGTCGTTGATGCGGAAGACCATGTGGAGCGTCGGCTCGTCGACCTTCACGCGCGCCATCGGCAGCGGGTTGTCGGCGTCGCAGATGGTGTCGCCGATGTCGATCTTGCCGAGGCCCTCGACCGCGCACAGATCGCCTGCACGGATCTCGTCGGCTTCGCGGCGCGCGAGGCCCTCGAAGCGGTTGACCTTCAGGACGCGCGCCTTGCGGACGCTGCCGTCGGCGCAGCAGATCGAGACCTGCGAGCCGCCCTTGAGGACGCCGCTGTAGACGCGACCGATGCCGATGCGTCCGACATAGTCGCTCCACGCGAGGTTCGTGACCAGCATCTGGAGCGGACCGTTCTCGTCGGCGTTCGGCGGCGGAACACGCTCGACGATCTCCTGGAAGAGTTCGTCGACGCCCTTGTCGCGGGTGTTGATGTCGCGCGCGGCCCAGCCGTTGCGGCCCGACGCGTAGATGATCGGGAAGTCGAGGGCGTGGTCGTCGGCGCCGAGGTCGACGAGCAGGTCGAAGACCTCGTTCACGACGCCCTGCACGCGGGCCTCGGGCTTGTCGCACTTGTTGATGACGACGATCGGCTTCAGGCCGAGTTCGAGCGCCTTCGAGAGCACGAACCGCGTCTGCGGCATCGGTCCCTCGAGCGCATCGACGAGCAGCAGGCAGCCGTCGGCCATGCGGAGCACGCGTTCGACCTCGCCGCCGAAGTCGGCGTGACCCGGGGTGTCGAGGATGTTGACGCGGTAGACCTCGCCGCGGTGCTTGCCTTCGCGGATGGTGTAGGTCACCGCGCAGTTCTTCGCGAGGATCGTGATGCCGCGCTCGCGCTCGAGCGGGTTCGAGTCCATCACGCAGGCCTCGCCCGAGGCCCCGAGTTCGACGACGCCGGATTGGGACAGCATGGCGTCGACAAGCGTGGTCTTGCCATGGTCGACGTGGGCGATGATTGCGATGTTGCGGAGCTTCTGGTCGGCCATTGGATCGTGGTTCCCCGAAATGAGGAAAGATCACAAGTGTAGCACGACCCCCGCCGCCATTTCACGCAGCCGTCGCGTTCTTCGCGGAAACCCTGTTCTCAGAGCCCGTACAGCGGCCGAAGCTTGCCCTCGAGGTGGCGCATCAGCGGCTCCGCGGAGAGCGGCTTCCCGGTCACGCGCTGCACGAGTTCAGATGGCGTGAAGCGGCGCCCGTGGGCGTGGATGTTCGAGTTGAGCCACGCCTTGAGCGGCGCGAACTCGCCGCGGGCGAAGCCGTCGAGAAGACCAGGCATCTCCGCGCACGCTGCCTCAAAGAACTGCGACGCGTAGAGATTCCCGAGCGTGTAGGTCGGGAAGTAGCCCATGGCGCCCATCGACCAGTGGACGTCCTGGAGGCAGCCGCGGCGGTCGTCTGGAACCACGATGCCGAGGTAGTCCTTGTAGAGCTTGTTCCAGACGCTCGGGATACCCGCGACTTCGAGGCTGCCGCCGATGACGGCGCGCTCGATCTCGAATCGCACCATGATGTGGAGGTTGTAGGTCGCCTCGTCGCTCTCGACGCGGATGAAGCCGGGCTCGACGACATTCGCGGCGCCGTAGAGCTGCTCGAGCGAGAAGCGCGCGCTGTCGACTCCGATCATGCGCGGGAGTTCGCCGCGCAGCCACGACCAGAACGCGCGGCTGCGTCCGACCTGGTTCTCCCACATCCGGCTCTGGCTCTCGTGGATTCCGAGAGAGACCGATTCGCCGAGCGGCGTGCCGACCCTGCCGAACGGAAGCCCCTGCTCGTAGATTCCGTGTCCGGCCTCGTGCATCGTCGAGCCGAGCGCGTCGTTCACGCATCGCTCGTTGTAGCGCGTGGTCAGGCGCACATCGTTGCAATGCGAGCCCGAGCAGAACGGGTGCGTCGAGCGGTCGAGGCGGCCGCGATGGAAATCGAAGCCGATGCGCTCCGCGACGAATCGCGAGAGTTCCTCCTGCTGCGGAATCGGAACGGGGAAATCGTTGAACTCGTTCGACGGCTTCGTCTTCGCCGCCATGAGGTCTGCGACGAGATTCTGGAGCCGCGGACGAAGGGGATCGAAGACCGCCGCCACCGAGCGCGCCGTGCATCCCGGCTCGTAGAGATCCGCAAGCGCATCCCAGCGCTCGCCATCCTTCGCGAAGCCGTAGCAGTCGGCCTGTGCGCGCAGCAGCCCGACGAGCTTCTCGAGCCACGGGGCGAAGCGCGCGAAATCGTTGGCGGCACGCGCCTGCGCCCATTCATGCTTGGCCATGCTCGAAACGCGCGTCATCTCCTCGACGAGAGACGAGGGCAGCTTCGTCGCCTTCGAATAGTCTCGGCGCGCCTCGCGCACCAGCGCGGCTGTCTGCGCATCGGCCATCGCCTCGCGATCGCGCTCCACCGCCTCGATCAGGTCGCCGCGCTCGATCGAGCTTGCGCGCTCATGCACGATGCGGGCCAAGAGGGCCTGCTGGCGGGCGCGCCACTCGATGCCCCCCTGCGGCATCATCGTCTCCTGGTCCCAGTCGAGAATCGCGTTGGAAGTCGACAGAAGCGAGGCTTCCTCGATGTGGCGGATGAGCGCGTCGGCGGCAGAGGGCGCAATCGTGGTCATGGTGTCTCCAGGGGCGACAGTGTACGCCTGAAACAACACGGCGCGCCCGAGTGGGCGCGCCGTGCGTTGTTGTCACTGGCGAGGCCTGTCGGCCTCGATGAACTCACTTCGGAGCCGGCGCGGCGGGCGCGGGGCTGACCGGCTTGAGGATCTCGATCAGCTTCGACTTGTCGCCCGTCGTGCGGTTCATCGCATGATCGAGTGCGGTGAAGTTGCGCTCGTCGACCGCGGTCGGATCGGCCTTCGCGGCGAGGAGCAGCGCGACCTTCTCCGCCGAGCCGCTCTGCGCGGCGCAATGGAGGGCGGTCTGCTTCATCTTGTTGCGGGCGTTGATGTCTGCGCCTGCATCAAGGAGAACCTTGAGGCTCTCTGCCTTGCCCGTGCGCGCGGCGCGGAGCAGCGGCGTGTCTCCGGTCTGACGGTCGGCGGCGTTGAGGTCCGCGCCGGCCTTGATCAGGAGGTCGACCGTCTGGGGCTGGCCGATGCCGCCCGCCCAGATGAGCGCGGTCCAGCCGTTGTCGTCCACGGCCTTCACATCGGCCTTGCGCTCGATCAGCAGCGCGACGGTCTCGGGGCGACCGAAGCCAGCGGCCCAGAGAAGCGGCGTGGCGTTGACGGTGTCGCGGGCGTTGATGTCCGCGCCGTTGTCGAGGAGGAACTTCACGACCTCCGGGGTGCTCTCGACGGCGCCCCACATCGGGGTGCGGCCCTGGCGGTCCTTGATGTTAGGATCAGCCTTCGCCGCGATCAGCGCGGTGAGCGCCTCGAAGTTGCCGCCCTTGGCAGCCCAGTGCAGGGCCGTGCGCGAGCCAGCGCGATCCTGCTCGTTGACATTCGCTCCGCCGTCGATGAGCGCCTTCACCTTGGAGATGTCGGGCTTGCGAATCGCGGTGATGAGGTCGGTGGTGCCAGGACCCGTCATTGCGCCGGGACCGGTGGGCGGCGTCGGCGCGTTCTTCTCGTTCGGATTCATCGAACGGCGAACGAGCGCGGTGAGCTGCGCTGCCTTCGGGTGATCGGTCTTCACGAGGACGCGCTTCTGGCGACCGGTCTCCTCCCAGAGCGACCAGTCGACCTTCAGGACATGCTTGGTCGACGCGTCTGCGGGAATGTCCTTCACGACCGGGGGCGAGACCTCGGTGATCTTGAACGCGGTGCCGTCCACCGCCTCGAGCTTGAGCTCGGTCGGCGCAGCGCCGGCCATCTCGGCGGGCTGCTCGAGCATGTCGGGGGTGATCGCCACGAAGGTGACGACATCGCCCTTCACGGTGAGCACGACCGGCGCGTGGTTCTCGATGTTGAAGGTCACCTTCTTGTTGAGGTGGATGCCGGCCTTGTCGCCGGGAGCCATCGTGATCTGGCAGTCGGCGCTCGCGCCCGGCGCGATCGGGTCCTTCGGCCAGACGGGGGTCGTGCAGCCGCAGCCCGGGATCGCCCGCGTGATGCGGATGGGCTTGTCGGTGATGTTCTTGATCTTCACGGTCACCGACTTGGAGACGCCGGCGGTCATCTCGCCAAGGTCTGCCTCCGCCGGATCAAAGGTGATCGCCGGCGGACCATCGAGCGGAGCCTGCGCACCGCTCGAAGCGGCGGCGGCGGCACCCTCCTGCGTCGAGGAGAGCAGTTCCTTGACGGACGGCTGGGCCGAGGGAGCCGTCTTGCCTGGCTCCAGTTGCTCGGTGCCGGTCGCCTGCTTCGGGCTTCCTGCATCGGGAGCCTTGGCCGGCGCTGGCTTGGCGGTGATCGGCTTTTCCGCGGTGGGCGCTGCTGCCTGGCCGAAGGCGGTGCCGACTGCAAGGAGCATCGCAGCCAGGGTTGCGCAGGTACCGACGGTTCGACCGCCACGATTCAGACACTCGAGTCGCATAGAGAGGTTCCTTCGTTCTTGCATCTTCACAGACATGGTTCAGTAGAGTGTTTGCGTCCGATGCTTGCTCGGGATCCGAGCGAATGTACTGGGGGCCGCCACTGCGGTTCTGTCGGCGCCCGATTGCGGGCGACCGAACTCCACAGGGGTAGCCGGGACTCCCTGTATCGGACTCCTTACCGAGCATCGTTGAGCCGAGTTGCGCGGAACGCCGATTCTACCGACGAGTTCCAAGTTCTCTCCGCTTGGGGGTGGCCTGTGGGTACACTCCGACACTCGGGCGGCCGGAAACGGCACCTTTCGCGCGATCCTTCGCGATCAGGGGTGCTTCCCGTCACGGTCGACCGCCGAACGCCCGTGACCGCCTCCGAGCGCCGCTGAACACCGAGAATCTGCCCCTCGGAGCCTCTGGGTAGCCTGCAGCGCCCCAGACCGCTCCTCAAAGCCGACCGCATCGACCGCATCAGAGCCAACCATGTCGAACAGCACCCTTCCCGAGCACCTCTCCCGCCCTGCGCTTCGCCGAATTCATCCGGTGCCGCTTCAGAAGGACAACCAGCTGTTTCTCGGACTTCAGGATCCGCTGATGCTCTCGGGTCAGATGATGGTCGTGCCGCCCCCTGCGTTCCAGGTGATGCAGCTCTTCAACGGAGAGCGGTCGATCGATGAGATCTGCAAGACGATCGGCGCGCCCGATGCGCAGCCGCTTCAGGATCTCGTCTCGAAGCTCGACGAGTTCGGCCTGCTCTGGGGTCCGACCTGCGAGGCGCTCGAGGAGAAGAAGCGTGCCGAGCTTTCGGCCGCCGGTGCTTTCCCGGCAACGGCGACGCGCATCCTTGGCGACGACCCTGCCGCCATTCGCGCGCAGCTCGAGAAGTGGCTCGACGAGGCGGAGGACGCGGAGATCGAGGAGCCGATCGTCGGACTTGTCGCGACGCACCTCGATTACGCGCGCGGTCATCCGCTGTACGCGGCGAGCTATCGCACGATCGCAAAGGGCGCGAAGCCCGATCGCGTCGTGATCCTCGGCAGCAACCACTTCGGCATCGGCGACGGCGCGATCGTGTCCGATCTCGCGTTCGATTCACCGCTTGGCCGCGTGTCGATCGATCGAGGCGTTGTCTCGCGGCTCCGCTCGGCGACGGGCGACAAGCTCTTCAAGGATGTGCTTGACCTCCTGCCCGAGTACTCGATTCAGTTCCAGCTGCCCTGGATCCAGCACCTCTTCGGCGATGTCCCCGTGGTCGCCGCGATCGTGCCCGATCCGATCGCCGGCCTGTTCGCCGACGATGGTGCGCGCCTCGGCACCGACGACTTCATCTCGGAGCTCGGGCGTGCGATCGATGCCGAAGGCGGCAAGACGCTGTTCATCGCGAGCGCCGACCTCTCCCGCGCGGGACAGGCCTTCGGAGAGCCAGCGGCGGTCGACGCGAAGCGCCGCAAGGATGTCGAGATGTTCGACCGCCAGATGCTGAGCGAGTACATCGCCGGCGCGGATCGGTTCGTCGCGAAGATGCGCGAGCAGAAGAACCCGACGCGTTGGACTTCGGTCGGCGCTCTCGTCGCCGCTTCGCGCCTCGCGAAGCCGAAGT
Source organism: Planctomycetota bacterium (assembly GCA_041161465.1). Classification (GTDB taxonomy): domain Bacteria; phylum Planctomycetota; class Phycisphaerae; order Phycisphaerales; family SM1A02; genus QWPT01. The sequence goes on from JBEAUK010000042.1 coordinate 16,771, forward strand.
CGGTCGAGATGATCGATTACCGTCAGGCCGTCGACGAGCAAGGCGTCGGCCTGATCTCGAGCGCCGCCATGGCGCTCCTCGGCTAATCCGCGGGTCGCGCGCATGATCGCCGTCGTTCAACGCTGCTCTCGTGGCGAAGTTCGCGTACAGGGCGAACGGGTCGGCGCGCTCGGCGAACGCGGCGGCTTGGTGGTACTGCTCGGAGTCGAAGTGGGCGACGGCGAGCCCGAGGCCCACAAGATGGCGGACAAGCTCTCGAAGCTGCGCGTCTTCGAGGATGCGGCGGGAAAGATGAACCTCGCTGCGGCCGATGTCGGCGCGTCGTTCCTCGTGATCAGTCAGTTCACGCTCGCTGGCGACTGTTCCGGCGGCAATCGGCCGAGCTTCGTTCGCGCCGCGCGGCCGGAAGCCGCGGAGCCGCTTGTCGGACAGGTGGTCGAGCGACTGCGTGGCGCAGGCCATCGCGTCGAGACGGGGCGCTTCCGCACCGAGATGAAGGTCGACATCCTGAACGATGGTCCGGTGACGCTCATCGTGCGCGTCGATCCGCCTGTCGGTTGAAGGTCGAGCGCCTACGCGCGACGCGGAGCTTCTCTGCCGAGCATCCCGAGCGCCTGCTTGAGATCGCTCCAGACCTGGCGCCGTGTCTCCACCGTGTAGTTGCGCAGCAGATACGCGGGGTGGAAGGTCGGCATCACCGGCACCTCGAACGGTTCCCCTTCCGCGACGCCAAGGCGGACGGTTGCGGGCACGCCTCGAAGGCGGGTGATACCGAGCTCGCTCGCGAGCAGGAGTTTCGTCGCCGGGCCGCCGAGCGTGACGATCGCCTTCGGACGGATGATCGCGAGCTGCGCAAGCAGGTATGGGCCGCAGCGATCGATCTCGGGCGCGAGCGGCGTACGGTTGTTCGGCGGCCGCGACTTGAGCACATTCGCGATGTAGACATCTTCGCGGCGGAGCCCCATCGCCTGGATCATCTCGTTGAGTTTCTCGCCCGCGGGCCCGACGAACGGCCGGCCGGTTCGATCCTCCGTCTCACCGGGCGCCTCGCCGACAAACACCAGCTCGGCGTCGGGATTGCCGTCGCCGAACACGAGGTTGGTGTGCGCCGTCGCGGTGGTGCAGTGCGGGCACTCGGTTGCATGCTGCCGCTCAAGCGCCGCGAGCCGCTCGGCGCGACTCGCTCCCGCTGGCGGAACGATGCGATCGACGATGGGAGCCGCCGGTTCTGCGATTGGCGCAGGAACGCGGGGCTCCACGATCGCATTGGGACGAATCTCCGCCCGCGACGGCGACGGCGACGCATCGACGCGCGGCTTCGGCGGGTCGCTGCGAGTGGGCGCGAAGAGCGCCGCCTCGAAACGCCCGTTCGGCATCGCCGTGCCCGCGCCGGTCGCGGCGGTTGGCGTCGGAGGCGCAGCGACATCGACGATCTGGTCCCCACGATGCCCGCGCGGCAACAGCACATCCTCCACGCCAAGCAGAAGGTCGGTCTCGACCTCGAGCCTGCCGCGACGGATCAGGTGTGTCATCGATATCTCCGGGGTCCGGCATGGTCGCCGGATCTCGTTGCGTGTTCGCGCCGATTCAGCGTCGACGAAGACCGTCGCGTCCGACCTTGCGGGGATCCGCCTTCTTCGCGTCGGGCTTCGCGCCCTTCGACGGCTTCGGGGTCACGATCTGCAGCATCGACTGGGTGCGCAGCACGAGACCGCAGTCCGAGCGCAGGTGGTAGCCCTGCACATGAACTTCGTTGCGGAAGTGCTGGACATCGATGAGCGAGAGATTCGGCTTGCCAGCTGCGTCGGTCCAGACCGCGTAGAGCGAGTCGTTCTCGCGAGCGTGCGCCATCATCTCCTTGTAGGTGCCGAGATAGAGGTGGTCGGACAGCGTCTCGGTCTGCATGGTGGTCATGTAGACGAGGTTGTCGGCGACCTTCTCTTCGAAGTCGCGCTCACCCGCGCAGGGAAGCGCAGCGACGAGACCGCGGTCCGGGATCTGGTCGATGTGCTCGACGACGATCTCCGAGAGGCAGAAGCCGTTGAGCTGGAAACGAAGGCTGTGACCGCCGCGGAAGATCCACGCCTCGGTCTCGTAGTCGCCGTGCTGCACGCGCTGGCGACCTTCGATCCCGAAGAACTCGGGGTGAAGCGCCTTGCGGAACGCAAGCATGTGGTAGTTCTGGAGGCTCGTGCTCTTGGACGCAGCGCCACTTCCTGCGGATGCGGCGCTGGCCTTGCCCTCGGCCTGCATCTCGCCGTCGAAGTTGCCTGAACCGGCCGGGCCACCGAAGCTCGCGCCGAATCCCTTGCTGTCCGTGTTCTCGTTCTGCATGGCTTCCTGCTCAATCTCGAAATCCTGTCGAGGCGATCGTCTTGGCATTTGCTGCGCATCGAGCTGACTCGACACGCGGCCTGCGCGCTCTCGCGTGAGGCCTTGGCATTCCGCGCGAACGACCGCGCGTGCCACACCAACCGTCGACAACCCCGGGCTCGCGTTGGAGAACTGGTTGAACCAGCTACCAAGCGAACGGCTGCGACCGCGACCGTGCGGATACGCAGCTGCATGCGAACCTCGCATGCCTGCACGGGTCGTGCCAACCGCCGAGGTCGGCTTCCCGTGCAAGGCGGTATCTTTGCGAGTCTGCGGCCAAAGACAAGGAAAAAATCGCGAGGAGCGTCGCGAGAGGTCTTTTTCTGCCGCTTGACCGTCCGAAATGCGTGTCAACTGCCGATCCGTCTCGCGTCGACTCCCCGGGCGCAGGTATCGGATGCCCTTGCCGAGGGGCAAAAAGGCGGGCGGCCCATCCTCTCGGATGAGCCGCCCATATCTGCACGCATCGATAAGCCGAGTTCTGTCCCGTTTGGCGGGTGCCAAACGGTGGCGACCATTTCTCTGGGCCGACGGTCGCCCGTCGGCTCAAGCGCGCGACCCGTTCCCAAACCCGCGGACAGCGGGCACTTGGCATCGCTGCCGAGTGGGAACTGCTTGCACTTGCACGAGGTGGGGTTTGCCGTGCCCCATCGGTCACCCGATGGGCGGTGCGCTCTTACCGCACCGTTTCACCCTTACCGCCGACCGAAGCCGAAGCCCGGCCGGAGGCGGTCTGTTCTCTGTGGCACTGTCCCTGACCCTGCAGAGGGCCGGTGGGCGTTACCCACCACCTTGTCCTGTCGTGCTCGGACTTTCCTCCCGACGGGAAACCCGCCGAGCGGCCGCCCCGATGCGTTCGGGGAGTGTATCGGGCTAGGGCGGTTACGGCTTTGGGCGCCCTGCTCGATTCCGCGGTGTCGGGCCTCCTGGTCCCTTTTCCCCGCGCTTTCAAGGGGGTTGAGGACCTTGGCCGCTTTCGCTACAATCTCCCTTCCCCCTCTGGAGTCCCCGAGGGCTTGCAAGGACGACCAACGCCATGTACGCGATCATCGAAGACAGCGGTACCCAGATCAAGGTTCAGAAGGGCGACCTCATCGACATCGACCTCCGCGAGGTCGAGGACGGCTCAACCATTACCTTTGACAAGGTGCTCGCCGTCGGCGACGCCGCCGGCAGCGCGGCCGCCAAGATCGGCACGCCCTACCTCTCCGGCGCCACGGTCACCGCGAAGGTCCTCGGCGAAGCCGATGGCCCGAAGGTGCTCGTCGGCAAGTACAAGCGCCGCAAGGGCTACCGCAAGACGATCGGCCACCGCCAGCACTACACGCGTATCGAAGTGCTTGCGATCAACGGCTGATCGAGACTCACCTGAACACCGACCGGCGCGCCGATCAGGCGCGTCGGTTTCTTTTTGCCCCCTCACGCCGTGGGCAGGAGATCCGTCGCGTCGACGCCGAAACTCTGCAGCATCGCTTCGACGCTCTCGCTGTGGCCTGTTCGCGCGGAGAGCCGGATGGTGTCGGCGAGCGCTGCGATGCGCAGCCGCATCCGGCGGTTGGCGTCGCCTGCGAGCTGCGCGCCGGTGCCGGGACGGTCGGCCTCGCGAATCGTCTGGATCACGGGCTCGTCGCCATCTGGCTCGGCGCGCGCGTCCTTCAGCCAGGAGTTCTCGATCCACGCGCCATCCTTCCTGCGCCACGCGACGAGGCCAGCCATCACCGTGGCGATGCCGCCCTCGCCGACGAGCGTGAAACTGGCCGAATCGCCGCCGATTCCGACGGCGAGCGTGCCGAAGCCTCTGTCGCCGATCACCGTGGCCGTGATGGTGCCGGCGCGCGCGCCAAGCGCCGTGACCTGATCGATGGGACCGAGCACCGCGAGCGCGGATGCAGCGGCGAGGCGCAGTCCTTCCGCGAGGTGCGACTCGTCGGGTACGGCGACCGTCGACTGAAGCACCTCGACGCGGCCGAACACCTCTGCGATGCCGAGAAGCGTGCGGCCCGCCGACATGCGTCGGAAGCTCGGCGCTGTCTCGCACTGCGGCACGGCCAGCAGGAACTCGAGCGTGCCGGCGCCTGCCACGATCGCGATGTCTTCGTTCGCGAGGATCTCGCGCTCTGGCTCCGCGAGCGGCACGCTGCGATCGATCCAGAGGACGCCGTCGGTTGCGACGGCGAGCTGGCGAAGGTCGTCGAAACCCTCGACTCCGAACCGCTCTGCGAGCGTACGGCGTGTTCGCGCGTCGTCGCTGCCAACGGCGCGGACCGCAAGACGCGGATCCGACAGGACGCGGAGCGCCCGATCAAGTCGGCCTGGTTCGATCCACGCGGAGAGCGGAGTCGGTTCAAAGCTCAGCGTCATCGTTCCCTCCGATCCGCTGTCAATCTAGCTACGGACCGCGTTCGCCGCCACGCGCGCATCCGCACCGCCGGGGCTGCCGTTTCCGAACCGGCCGCGGTACTCGGCAAGTCGGTCGAGGGCTGCCTGAATCGTCTCGAGCTTCTTGCAGAACGCGAACCGCACCAGCGTGCGGGCCTTCGACTTGTTGTGATAGAAGGCTCCCGGCGGAATCGCCGCGACCTTGCCGTGCTCGACGAGGTGGCGGCAGAACGCGAAGTCGTCCTCGAAACCGTACGCGGAGTGGTCGGCGAGCACGAAGTAGCTCCCCTGCGGCACCTCGCAGGTGAATCCACACGCGCGGACACCGCGCACCATGAGGTCGCGGCGCGCACGATACTCGGCGCGGAACTCCTCGAAGTACGAGTCGGGCGCCGAGAGTGCCGTCGCCGCGGCCGCCTGAAGCGGCGTCGGCGCACAGAACGACGCGAACTGGTGCGCGGAGCGGACGGCCTGCGCGAGCGGCGCGGGCGCGATCGCCCAGCCGACCTTCCAGCCCGTGAAGCTGAAGCTCTTTCCGAGGCTGCCGAGCACGATCGTCCGATCGCGCATGCCGGGCTCGGTCGCGAGCGTGCGGTGCTTCGTCTCGTACCAGAGTTCCTCGTAGACCTCGTCGCTGATCACCACGAGATCGTGTTCGTTCGCGATGCGCACGACCGTCGCGCGTTCGGCGTCATCGAGGATGTGGCCGCTCGGATTGTGCGGACTGTTGACGAGCATCACGCGAGTCTTCGGCGTGATGGCCGCTCGGAGCGCGGTCTCGTCGATGCGGAAGTGCGGCGCCTCGAGCGTCACCACCTTCGCGACGCCCCCCGCCATCGCCACGCTCGCGACATACGAGTCGTAGAACGGCTCGAAGAGGATCACCTCGTCGCCCGGCTCGAGGAGGCCGAGCATGCAGTCGAGGATCGCCTCGGTGGCGCCGCAGGTGACGACGACCTCGCGCTCGGGGTCGCACGCGAGGCCGCTCGTCTTCGCGAAGCGGTCGGTGATCGCCTTCGTGAGCTCGGGCAGGCCCGTCATACGGGCGTACTGGCCGCGACCGTCGCGGATCGCCTTGATGGCGGCCTCCTTGAGAAACTCCGGGCCGTCGAAGTCGGGAGCCCCCTGTCCGAGGTTCACCGCGCCGTGCTTGACCGCAAGCGCGGTCATCTCCGCAAAGATCGTGGCGCCGAAGGGCTTGAGACGCGAGTTCACTCCGAGGGTGCGCATGGCGCGATCGTACCTCGCGGCGAACGGAGCGGTAGAGTGCGGCTGTGCCACAGCCAGCGCCCAACCAACGCATCCGGCTCGAGATCGTCCACGAGGATGGCCGGGTGGTGGTCGCCAACAAGGCTCCTGGGCTCGTGACCGAGCCCGGGCGCTCGCATGGGAACGACAGCCTCTTGAACGCGCTGGTCGCCCGCTACGGCGGGAAACTGCTGCAACTTGGGGAACGCCGCGACTACGGACTGCTGCACCGCCTTGATCGCCAGACGAGCGGATGCGTCGCCTGCGCGCTCGACCCCGAGGCATACGACGCCGTCCGCGCGCAGTTCGAGGCGCGCACGGTCGACAAGACCTACCTCGCGATCGTGAAGGGCAGGATGCGCGCCGGGCGGCAGACGGTCGACCGAAACCTCGAGGAGAAGCGCATTCCGTCGAGCGAGGGTACCCGCCTCGTGAGCGTCATCGCCAAGGAGGGCAAGCCGGCGTCGACGGAGGTCGAGGTGCTCGCCACCAGCACCACCCACACGCTGGTCGCCTGCAAGCCTCACAGCGGACGGCTTCACCAGATCCGCGTGCACATGGCCTACCTCGGATTCCCCGTCGCGGGCGACCCGCTGTACACGACGGGCGCGCGGATCAGCCCCACCGCCAAGTCGGACGACCGCACGCTCGGGCTTCATGCGTGGAAGCTTGCGTTCGACCACCCCGCGGGCGGACGCGTCGACGCGATCGCGCCGCCGAGCCGGAAGTTCCTCGAGCTTGCGCGCGAGGTCGGGCTCGTGCACGACGCGCTCTCGCAGCAAAAGTGAAACGGGCCGCCCCTTTCGAGGCGGCCCGTCGTGGATCAGGTTGACGCGTCGATCAGTCCTTCGCGTCGGCCGGGATGCGCATGCCGTAGAAGCTGCGCCAGACGAAGAAGCACGCGATCAGCGAGCAGGCGATGCCGATCGGGATGCGGAAGTCGCTGTTCTCCATCTTGATCGCGATCGCGACGGCGAGGAGACCGAACAGCGTCGTGAACTTGATGACGGGGTTGAGCGCCACCGACGAGGTGTCCTTGAAGGGATCGCCGACGGTGTCGCCGACGACGGTCGCCGCGTGGAGATCGGTGCCCTTCGCGCGCATCTCGACCTCGACGATCTTCTTCGCGTTGTCCCAGGCGCCGCCGGCGTTGGCCATGAAGATGGCCTGGAACAGACCGAAGAACGAGATCGCGATGAGGTAGCCGACGAAGAAGTACGGATCGAAGAACGGCAGGCCGAGCGCGAAGAAGAAGACCACCATGAAGATGTTGGTCATGCCCTTCTGCGCGTAGACCGTGCAGATGCGGACGACTTCCTTGGCATCGGTGATGCTCGCCTCGGCCTTGTCGAGGTTGATGTTCTTCTTGATGAAGACCACCGCGCCGTAGGCGCCCGTGACGACCGCCTGGGTGGCGGCGCCCGTGAACCAGTAGATCACCGAGCCACCGACGAGGAGGCCGAGGAGGATCGACGGCTCGACGATCGAGAGCTTCTCGACGACGGCCTTCGACGCCTGGGCAACCGCGACTTCCGGCTCAAGGCCGGTCAGCTTCTGGCTGTTCGCCTTGATCAGCTCGAGGATGATGCTGAACACCATCGTGGTCGCGCCGACGACGGCGGTGCCGATGAGCACCGGCTTCGCGGTCGCCTTGAAGGTGTTGCCTGCGCCGTCGCCCTTCTCGAGCGTGTACTTGGCGCTGTCGAAGTCGGGGTCAAACCCGAAGTCGCGCTTGATCTCCTCCTTGATGCCGGGCTGGGCCTCGATGCGCGAGAGCTCGTACACCGACTGGGCGTTGTCGGTCACCGGGCCGAAGCTGTCGACCGCGATGGTGACGGGACCCATGCCGAGGAAGCCGAACGCGATCAGGCCGAACGCAAAGATCGGACCAGCGAAGGTGTAGGTCTTGGCGATGACGGCGTCCGCGCCGGAGAGGGTCGAAGCCCACCAGCCGATGCCCATGAGGCCGGCGATGACGAGACCCTTCCAGAACGCGGAGTAGTTGCCCGCGACGAAGCCCGAGAGGATGTTGAGCGAGGCGCCGCCCTGCTTCGAGGCAGTGACGACTTCCTTGACATGGCCCGAGGTCGTAGAGGTGAAGACCTTGGTGAACTCGGGGATGACCGCGCCCGCGATGGTGCCGCAGCTGATGATGACGCTGAGCGCCCACCAGAGGTCGGGCATCGCAAGGTCTCCGACCTGGGCGTCCTTGAGGAGCACATAGCTCGCCGCGAAGGTGACGACGATCGAGAGGATCGAGGTGATCCAGACGAGCCAGGTGAGCGGAGCTTCCTCGTGGAAGTCCTTCGCGGTCGCGTACTTCGCCTTCGAGATCGCCTCGTTGATGAAGTACGAGACGAGCGAGGTGACGATCATGAGCGCGCGCATGGCGAAGAGCCACACGATGAGCTTCGCGCCGAACTCGCCTTCGACGCCGGAGACGCCGAGGGTCAGCGCGATGAACACGATGAGCGCGACGCCGGTGACGCCGTAGGTCTCGAAGCCGTCGGCGGTCGGGCCGACCGAGTCGCCCGCGTTGTCGCCGGTGCAGTCCGCGATGACGCCCGGGTTCTTCGGGTCGTCCTCGGGGAGCTTGAAGACGATCTTCATGAGGTCGGCGCCGATGTCGGCGATCTTGGTGAAGATGCCGCCGCAGATGCGGAGGGCCGATGCGCCGAGCGACTCGCCGATCGCGAATCCGATGAACGACGGGCCGACAAGGTCCTTCGGGAGGAAGACCAGGATGCAGATCATGAAGAAGAGCTCGACCGACACGAGCAGCATGCCGATCGACATGCCCGACTTGAGCGGGATGCCGAGCACCGGGAGCGGGTAGCCCTTGAGCGACGCGAAGGCCGCGCGCGAGTTCGCCTGGGTGTTGATGCGGATGCCGAACCACGCGACGCCGTAGCTGCCGAGGATGCCGAGGATCGATGCGAGGAGCACCACGACGACGGCGAACCACTTGTTGGTCGGTTCCTCTCCCGGAAGCGGGTTCTGCCCGATGGGGCTGAGGAAGCCGAAGTAGCCGACGATCGCGACGGCGATGAGAAGCCAGAGCACCGACAGGTACTTGCCCTGCTGGATGATGTAGCTCTTGCAGGTCTCCCAGATGATGTTGGAGACCGCGAGCATCGACTTGTGCGCCGGAAGCGCGACGGTCTGCTTGTACTGCAGGAGACCGAAGAGCATGCCGACCACGGTGATGCCGAGGCCGATCATCATGATCGTCCAGCCGGTGAGGCCGTAGGCGAACTGGGCGCCCTTCACATCGGGCAACTTGATGTCTGCCTCGCCGGCGAACGCGGCGGTGGCGAGGAAGGCGGGTGCGAGCGCGGCGAGCGCAAGACCCTTCCGCGCGAACACGCGCGCGAACATGGGTGCGAAGGCAGTCTGCATATTGGCTGTCTTCCTAGTGCGTGGAGGCTTCGACTCCACTGGGACTCTGAACCATTGACTTCGAAAATCGACGGCAGCTCGCGCGTGGCACGAACCGCCACGCGAGCTCAAATGAACCAAGAACCCGCAGGCTCTTCCTTCTGCGGGACCCCTGTCGGCATGACCGTCAGAGGGGCGCACAGGATAGCGACTTTGCAGGCAACCGTCTTCGCCTGAATACAGGGCTTTCAGGCGTCAATCTCGAGCACCGGCGCCCCACAGGCGATATATTTGGACGCTCATGCGGGCGTAGCTCAGCGGTAGAGCGTCAGCCTTCCAAGCTGAATGTCGAGGGTTCGATCCCCTTCGCCCGCTTCTTTGGGATCTTCGCAACTGGCCTGCGGGTCGAAGCTTCGCCTTGGGTGCGCAGGCTGTTGCGTCTTCATGTGAGTTCGCGCCGATGGTCGAAGCCGCCGGGGTCGAAGCCGCCGGGGTCGCAGCCGCCGGGGCCGCAGCCGCCGGCGCTCAGGTCGCGGCCGGAATCGGTCGCTGGCGCGACAGCAGCGAAACGACGACGAGCACGACGAAGCCAAGCGGAACCGTGACGATGGCCGGCTGGCTGAACGGGACGATCGTGAGTTCTGCAGCGTCGGTTGCCGAGTACCCGTAGACCTTCTCGAGCGTGTCGGCCGACAGCAGGATCCACGCGAGCGACGACACCAGGCCAACGGACATCGCTGCGATGATGCCCTCTCGCGTGGTGCGGCGCCAGAAGAGCAGCATCACGAGCGAGGGCAGGTTCGCGCTCGCCGCGACATTGAATGCCCAGCCAACGAGGAAGGTGACATTCATCTTCTCGAAGACAATGCCGAGCACGATTGCGCCCGCGCCAAGCGCGACCGATGCGATCTTCGCGGCCCGCACCTGTTCTCCGTCGTTGAGTTCCACCCGGAAGACATCGCGCAGCAAGTCGTGGGCCACAGCGCCTGCGCCCGCGAGGATCAGGCCGCTGACCGTGCCGAGCACGGTGGTGAACGCGACGGCGCTGATCACGGCGAAGAGCGACTGCCCGAAGGTGCGCGCGAGGAGCGGCGCCGCCATGTTCGAGTCCATCGGATCGAGCGCACCGCTGGTCATCGCCCCGATTCCGAGATAAAGCGTCAGGACATAGAAGATACCGATCGCCCCGATGCCGACCACCGTGCTCTTGCGGGCGGCCGCCGCGTCCTTCACGGTGTAGTAGCGGATCAAGATGTGCGGAAGGCTCGCTGTTCCGAGAAACAGCGCGAGCATGAGCGAGAGGAAGTCGAGCTTGGGCGCGAGACCATCGGCGCGGACGCCCTTGAAGGTCGGACTCGCCCCGGGAAGCAGCAGGTCGCTCCCCTTCCGCTCGACCGGGGTGAACTCGGTGCGCACGGTGCCGTCTGCTGCACGCGACTCGGACTTCCTCCAGGTGGTGATGGTCGACTGCGAGAAGGTCTCGAGATAGCCGATCGGTCCGAGTGGACCGGATTCCGTCGCGCCACCCGGGAGCGTGGCGACGCTTCCGAAGCCGACGCCGTGTTCGGCGCGCAACCTCGAGTCGAGCTGGTTGTCGATCGCGAGAGGCGCGCCGTTCACGACGGTTCCACCGGGTCCGCGCTCGATCCACTGCATGTGGCCGGCCGGAATCGCGGTGTCCGGCGTACGGAGGCCTCGCCCCAGGATCAGCGCGACCGTCAGCCCGCACACGGCGACCAGCAGCGAGCCCTTCACGAACTGCACCCAGGTCGTGCTGACCATGCCGGCGGTCGCCACGATGACCGTGACCGCGACTCCGACCATCACCACGCCAGCCCAGTGCGGCAGGCCAAGCAATGGCTTCACGAGCGCGCCGGCGCCGACCATCTGCGGCACGAGGTAGAAGAGCGAGATCACGAGCGTCGCGATCGCAGCGACGAGCTTCACGCCTCGAGACTGGAACTTCGCGTTCAGCGCGTCCGCGAGCGTGTATCTCCCGAGTCGCTTGATCGGTTCGGCGATGACGAAGAGCGCGACGATCCAGCCCGCGAGGTAGCCGATCGAGTACAGGAACCCGTCGTACCCGAAGAAGGCGATCATTCCGCAAATGCCGAGGAAGCTGGCTGCGGAGAGGTAGTCGCCCGCGAAGGCGATCCCGTTGACGAACCAGCCGACCTGCCCGTGTGCGGCGAAGTAGCCGCCCGCGCTCTTTGCGCGCCGCGCGAGATGCACGCTGATCCCGAGAACCAGCCCGACGAACGCGAGAAAGACAGCGAAGGGAAGCAGTTCGGTCTGGTAGATCACTCGTCGCCCCCGCGCGCGAGAAACGCATAGAGCACCGCCAGCGCGAAGGCGCCGAGGATGAGCGCCATTCCATAGACGACCGCGAGATTCACTCCATCGACCGCTGGACGCGTAAGCCCGCCGTCGGCGACGCCCCCTCGGAAGGTTCCGAACGCAGCGGTCGCCATGAAGCCCGTGTAGGCGGAGCAGTAGACGGCGAACAGAAACAACCCGATGGCGCGCGTCCGACGATTTGAGCCGTCCTGCATCGGCGTGTTGTCGCAGACATCTCGCCGCCTCGCAAGTGCGAGCCGATCAAGCGAGTTCGTGCAGCGAGTCGGCCCTGCCGCGCGATCTCTGCGCGGGTACCGAGAGCCTCAGCGCCGCTCGGCCGTGACATGGAACACATGCCACCACTTCTCACGACCCTTGCCGATGCGGCCGGTTCGGTTCACTTCGTCGATTTCATGGATGTCGAACGCCTCGAGCAGCCGCTCGATCTCGTCGCGGCTCTGGCAAGACATGGTGCCTGGTTCCGCCGAGCGGATGAACTCGTCGTCCCTGCCGAAGAACTGGCCGCAGAACAGGCCGCCCGAGCGGAGGCATGCGGCCAGCCTCGCGAAGCACGCGTCGAATTGCGCCGGCAACACGAACGGCAGCACGAATCCGGCGTGGACGAGGTCGAACGACGACGGCTCGAGCGTCTGCGCGAAGTCCTCGAGCGTCGCATGCTCAAGCCGGACGAAGCGCGCAAGTCCCGTGTCAACGGGACTCCGGGCGAACAACTCCCTCGCGTGCTGGAGCATTTCCGGATACGGGTCAAGTGCCACGACCTCGAAACCCTGTTGCGCGAGGAACAGCGCCTCGCGTCCGGGCCCGCAACCAACATCGAGCGCGCGCAGCCGCGTCCCTCCGGCTGCCTTCGGCGCGTGCGCCATCGCACGGACGAGTTGCTCGCGCGGCGGCGCACCCTCGTTGCCCGACAGGTACATGGCACAACGCTCGGGCGGAAACCCGGGTGGATAGGGAGCCCGATCGGGTGACGAGGGTTCGCTCACTTCGCAGCGGCGACGGCGGCCTTGATGGCGTCGAACTCGACCTGGGTCTTCGGAATCTCGGCCTCCCACGCGTACGCGATCTTGCCGTCGCTTCCGACGACATAGGCCGCGCGCTTGGTGACCCCCTTCAGGCCCATGAGATCGGCGTGGAGAGCGTCATAGCTCGCCGACACGGTCTTGTTGAAGTCCGACAGGATCGGGAACGGGATGTTGAGCTCCGCCCGGAACTTGTCGGTCACGAATGGGCTGTCGATCGAGACGCCAAAGACCTTGCAGCCAAGGGACTTCCATGCGTCCCAGTTGTCGCGGAAGTGGCACATTTCCTCGGTGCAGACCGAACTGAACGCCAACGGGAAGAACAGGATGACGACCTTCTCTCGGCCGAGAGATTCGCCGACATCGACCTCCTCGCCGGGCTTGGCGGGAAGCTTGAAGTTCGGGGCGACAGTTCCGGTCTTGAGTGCCATGCGATTCTCCAGTGGTGGTTTCGTCGGGTTGATCCGCCCTGCGCAGCGGCGAACCGTAGAGCAGCGGGGTCAAGAATATAGCGCGCCCGTCGCTCCAGGTGGCGAGTGAGGGTGATCCCGCGGCCGCACTCCTCCTTGGAAGAATTTGAACTTCCGTAAGTTTCGCTTTGGAGATTTTGCGGTCGAAGGTACCTTCGGAAGGCCTGTCCTCCTTCGGCGTCGTGCGCCGAGGGGTATTCGTTCGGACAGGTCGGCACGGTCCACGAGCTCGGAACCGTGCCGGAGTGATCTTGAAGAAGGAGAATTCAGGATGCGATTGATTTACATGAGCACGCTGTGTTCGGCGGTGGCCTCGGGCCTCTTTGCCGGAACGGCCCTCGCGCAGGATTGCGCAACGGCACCGAACGCCACCGCTGGCGCAAATCCATTTGCGACGGATGTCTCGCTCGGCGATTTCGCGATGCCTGCCGGTAGCGGTTGCGCAAGCGCGCACACCATCTATAACGCGACCTTCTTCACCTTTACCGCGGAGACGGCTGGAAGCTATTCCTTCTCGCTGTGCGGCGGGTCGACCTGGGATACGCGCATCGCGATCCTGAACACCTGCGATCCCAATGAGGGCGTCCTTGGCTGCAACGACGACTCGTGCGGCCTTCAGAGCCTGACGACCGCCACGCTGGCGGCTGGCCAGACCTACAAGATCGTGATCGGTGCCTACGGCACGACTGGCGCCGGAACCGGCACGCTCAACATCACCGCCCCAGGCGGTGGTGGCGGCGGCGGCGGCGGCGGTGGCTGCGACAATCCCACCGTCCTGGCGCTCGGTGACAACCCGTTCCAGAACGCTGCGACCGGCACGATCATCGACATGACGGGGCTCTGCCAGATGCAGTTCACCCCTCAGTTCTACAACACGAACTACTACACCTTCACTCCGACGGAGGCGGGCTCCTACAGCTTCTCGACCTGCAATACGGCTTCGTTCGACACGAAGATCGCGGTCATGAATGCCTGTGACCCGACCTCGGGCGTCCTCGCCTGCAACGACGACGGCTCGGGCTGCAGCGGCTTCACCAGCCTCATCTCCGCCGTCGAGCTCGAGGCCAACGTCGAGTACACGATTGCGATCGGCGGCTACAGCGGCTCCACCCCGGCTGGCTCGGGTACGCTCTCCATCGCGCTCAACGCCCCCGTCAACTGCGACAAGGCGACCGCCCTCCAGCTCGGCCTCAACAGCTTCGACACGACCGGCCTCACCGGCATTGTCGACCTGACCGGCATTTGCGATCCGGGCGCGTTCGGCGATGACCTCATCTATGGCGCCAACATCTACACCTTCACCCCGACCGAATCGGCGGTCTACACCGTCTCGACCTGCAACCTCGCAGGCTTCGACACGCGTCTCGCGGTGATGGAAGGCTGCTCTCCGACCGACGGCGTGCTCGCCTGCAACGACGACGGTGCTGGTTGCGCCAACTTCTCGTCGCTCATCCAGGGCGTCGAGCTTGAGGCCGGCATCACCTACTACATCGTGATCGGTGGCTTCAGCGCCGGCGACACCGGCCCCGGCCAGATCGAGCTCTCGGTGTTCGTGCCGTGCGAACTCGCAACGGCGACGGGCAACGAGGTCGAACTGTGCGGCGAAGACACCAACGGCGGCTGCAACAACTCGGCTGGTGGCTTCCCCACCGAGCCGATCGCTGTCGGCCAGACCGTCCAGGGCACCTTCTGGGCTGACGGCGGCACGCGCGATACCGACTGGTATCTGCTCGACCTCGCCGAGTCCACCGAGGTCACCCTGACGATCCGCTCGAGCATCGTCTCGTTCGCGGCCTTCGTCGACACCGCCTGCGGTGGAATCATGGGCACGATCACCCAGGGCGATTGCCCCGGCACGACGAGCCTCTGCCTCGCCGCTGGTCAGTACTACATCGTGGCGCTTCCGCGCACCTTCGAGGGCTACCCCTGCGGCAACCCGATCGGAAACGACTACACCCTCGAGGTGACGGGCGTGTTCTGCAAGGCCAACCCGCCGGAGAACGACAACTGCGCCGACGCGACCGTGGCCGTCGAGGGTGCGAATCCCTTCGACAACATGTTCGCCGGCACCGAAGTCGCCGACCCAAGCTGCGGCTTCAACGGTGTGGCCTTCACCAAGGATGTCTGGTTCAGCTTCACGGCGACCCAGGACGGTGACTACAACTTCGAGACCTGCACGGGTCCGGCTCCGTTTGACACCGGTATCGAGATCTGGAGCGATTGCCCGGCCAACAATGGCTCGCTCGTTGCTTGCAACGACGACGGCACTGGCTGCTCGGCCTTCGCTTCCAGCCTCAACTACGGCATGACCAACGGTCAGACCGTCCTCGTCCGCGTCGGCGGCTGGGCGGGCGACACCGGTGCGACCGATCTCGTCATCAGCTACATCGGCGATGCGCCGAGCTGCGGTGATCCGGGAACGGGCGACTGCTGCGTTGCGAATGGCACGCCGTTCTGCGAGGACGCTACCTGCTGCTCGCTGATCTGCGCTGCTGACGCGTTCTGCTGCGATGTCGAGTGGGATCAGATCTGCGCCAACGCAGCCATCAACCAGTGCAAGTCTTGCGGCGCTGAGCCGCCGGCGAACGACGAGTGCGCCGATGCCATCAACCTCCCGGTCGGCACCACGCCGTTCAGCACCCAGGGTGCGAGCGGCACCACGGTGGCGTGCGTGAAGTTCGGCAACGGCAACATCTACAACGACATCTGGTTCACGCACACCGCGAGCGGTGACGGCGAACTCGTGATCTCGCTGTGTGGTGCGAGCTACGACTCGAAGGTCGGCGTGTTCGATGCCTGCGGTGGCAACCTCGTCGCCTGCAACGACGACGCGGAAGCCCCGGCGGAGTGCGTTGGCACGCTGCAGTCTGAGATCCGCTTCACCCCAACCTGCGGCACGACCTACTACATCTCGGTCGGCGCGTATGGTCAGGCTGGATTCGGTGCGGGCGACATCGTTGTCACCCAGGCCGGAACCTGCACGCAGGGCGATCTCAATGGCGACGGCGTGGTGAACGCCGCCGACATGGCGATCCTGCTCAACGCGTGGGATACGCCGCTCGCCGACCTCAACGGCGACGGAACCACCAACTCGCAGGACCTCGCGATCCTGCTCAACAACTGGACCGTCTGATTCAGTCAGCGTCCAGGTGACAAACCTATGACCGAGAGGCGCCCGAAAGGGCGCCTCTCGCGTTTTGGACTTGCTCGATCGCGCATCGAGATATTGGACGATGGCGTTCGGCGCGCCGATGCGCCGGCCCCGTCGGAACCATCACGCCGAGGCGGTTCTCCGTCGCAAGGCCGGAACCACGACCGACCTTCGGACGAAATCTCGGCGCCCCGTGGCATTTTCACGACCCGCTCCGCGTACCTTTGAACCGACATGCGCCCCCGATCCTGGCTCCCGAGTCTGTTTCCTCGACCGGTCCTTCGCGCCATCGCTCCGATGGCGACGGCCGCAGTGCTCGCGATCGCCTCCGAGAGCGCTGCGCAGATCTGCAACAACACATCCTCGTGTCTCGTGGTTCACCCGACGCCAGGCTGCAACAGCCTCTCGTGCTGCAACCTTGTGTGCTCGATTGACCCCTCCTGCTGCGGCGCAGGAGGCTGGGATGCCGCATGCGTGCTTGTCGCCAATCAGAACTGCGTGGGCTACCCCGGAGCGGCTGCGAGCGGTTCGTGCTTCTCTCCTCACAAGAACCCCAACTGCGACAGCGCCGCCTGCTGCGACGCCGTGTGTGTCTTTGATCCGTTCTGCTGCAGCGAGTCGTGGGACCTGACCTGTACCCAGTACGCGGGGTTCGCCTGCCCGGGGACGCCGGGCGTCTGTGGCACGCCGACCTCGGGCAGCTGCTTCTCGACACACCCCACAGGCGCATGCAATGACCTCGCGTGCTGCAACGCCGTGTGCACGGTCGATCCGTCTTGCTGCAACGCCGCGTGGGACGCGCTCTGCGTGATCGCCGCCGAGCAGATCTGCCAGCCCGGATGCGAGCCTCTTCCCGACGCCAATGCATCGGCCGAAGTCGAGGAATGCAGCACGCGCACCAACGACCCCTGTTACGTCGCCACCGGCGGCACGCCCGAGGCGATGGTTCCGAACATCCAGCTCAAGGGCGCGCTCGGCGCGTTCGTCCCGGACACGGCGCAACCAGATGTCGATGCCTACTCGATCACGATTCCCGACGGCGATGGCGACGGCCTCGCGAAGGTAAGCCTCGCATTCGCCTCGTCGCCAAAGGCGTGGGCTGCGCTCGTGCCCGCGCAGGCGTGCGCGCCGATGTCGACGGCGGTGCTTCAGGTGTCAAGCGAGCTCTGCGTCGATGTCGAGTCGGCGGCCGCTTGCATTCCCGCTGGCAACTACCGCGTCGTCATCGGTGGCGGAACCTTCCCGCAGTTTGGCGGCGGCGCCATCAACTGCTCGAGCGCAAACCGCTACACCGTGCGGGTCGATGTCACGCAGGCTTGCGGAAACCCTTGCGCGACCGCGACGGGGTCTTGCTTCGTCGGCGGCACGGGCCGCGGCTGCTCGAACGCGACCTGCTGTGCGTCGGTGTGCGCCGCGGACAGCTTCTGCTGCGACCAGGCGTGGGACGCCTCATGCGTTGAGTTGGCCGGAACGCTCTGCCTTTCGGGGCCGCCGGCGAATGACCAATGCGCGAACGCGATCGTCCTGCAGGCGGGCCCACAGGTGTTCAACACCGTCCGCGCCGCGCTCGAGATCGGCCAGAACGCCTCCGCGTGCGGCGGCGCGACCTTCACCCGCGATGTTTGGTACCGCTGGACGAGCGACCGCCAGGGCACGGTCGAGATCGCTGCGTGCAATCCCTGGTTCGACACCGTCCTCGCTGTCTACACGGGTTCATGCACCGCCCCCGCCGTCCTCGCCTGCAACGACAACGCGCCGTTCTGTGGTTCGATCGGCAGCCGCGTGAGCTTCGCGGCGACCTGCGGCACGACCTACCTGATTCGGGTGGGGCCTCGCGCTGGTGCTGGGGGCGAGGCGACGATCTCGATCTCGACCAGCGCTCCCGTCTGCCAGAACTGCCCCGCAGATCTCAACGGCGACGGTCAGGTCGGCGCCGCGGATCTCGCGGCGATGCTCAATGGCTGGGGAACCGCCGTCGGCGACATCAACGGCAGCGGGTTGACCGACGCGCAGGACCTCGCCGCACTGCTCGGTGCGTGGGGCCCATGCCCGTGATCGCGGTCTGAAGGTCGAGCCCGCTCAGCTCGCGGGTGCCGCCTCGCACGGAGTCGACGGGCTCAGCTTTCGCCGCATGATCTTGCCGGTCGGGTTCCGCGGCAGTTCCTTCACGAGCCTGATGTCGCGGGGAACCTTGAATCCAGCGATGTGCTCGCGGCAGAACGACTTGAGCGCACCCTCGTCGAAGCGCGCGCCTTCCTTGAGTTCCACGAACGCAAGCGCGACCTCGCCGCGCATGCCGTCCTGCATGCCGATCACGGCGGAGTCCTTCACCGACTCATGCCGGTTGAGCACTTCCTCGATCTCGCGCGGGAAGACATTCTCGCCGCCGATGATGAGCATCTCCTTGATGCGGCCCGTGATCGAGAGCATCCCCTGTTCGTCGAGTCGCCCCATGTCGCCGGTCTTGAAGTAGCCATGCTCGTCGAACACGGCGGCCGTCTCGTCCGGGAGGTTGAGGTAGCCCTTCATGATGTTCGGTCCCTTCATCCGGACCTCGCCGTCTTGATTCGGCCCGAGCACCGCGCCATCCGGCCCGATGATTCGCTGGTCGATGCCGCCAAGCGCCCTGCCCACGCACTTGCGGCGCTGCTCGGATGGCCGACACCAGTTCGTCACCGGCGAGGTCTCGGTCAGTCCGTAGCCTTCGTTGATCTCGAGGCCGAACTTCTCGTGGAAGCCGTCGTAGACCGCGTCTGGAAGCGGCTCTCCGCCCGAGACGGCGAATCGCAGCGACTTGAGGTCGTCAGGACCTGTGTCCTTCATCAGGCGCAGCGCGTTGTACATCGATGGAATCGCAACGAGCGCCGTCGGACGGTGCTGCTTGGCGAGGTCGATGATCTTGCGTGGCACGAATCGCGCCGTGTAGACCGCGCGGGCGCCGGTCGCCAGCGGCAGCATCGTGAGGACCGTGAGTCCGAAGGAGTGGAACTGCGGGAGCACGCCCAGGATGGTGTCGTTGCGCCCGAAGTCCACCCACTCCTGGCATTGGCGCACATTGGCTGCGATGTTGCCGCAGGTGAGCATCACGCCCTTCGGGCGCCCGCTTGTTCCTGAGGTGTAGAGGACGACCGCGAGGTCGTCTCGCTGGAGCGGGTTCGTCATGCGGACGGGCGGAATGCCCGTGAAGCGCATGCGGTCGGGACGAATCTCCGCCAGGCCGGCGATCGGGCCGCCGATGAAGTCGAGCATCGGGCCGACGGTGATGACGGCATCGAGTCCGGCATCGCGCGCGACATACTCGAGGTCGCTCCGCGAAAGAAGGTAGTTGAGCGGTACCAGCGTGCGCCCGAGCGTCCACGCGGCGATCGCGGCCGCCGGAAACGCACCCGAGGTCGGCAGCATGATGCCGATCCGCTGAGCCTGGCTCTTCCGCTCGATCTCACGGACGAGATGCCACGCGACCACCATCAGGTCGATGCCACGCCAGGTACGCTGGTCGTCGATGACGGTTCCGCGCAGCGGCCGCAGAAGAAGGTTGCGCCTGATCGCCGAAAGAAGTTCCATCCGGTTGCTCCGAGTTCGCCAAGCCGGACGCGAGCCACGCAGCTTGCGCCTGATTGAATAGAGTACCTCAATGCGCCGCGCTGATCTCTCCGTCGTTCGACTCCTCGGGTCGGGTGCTGCCATCGCACGAAGCCGCGTGCCGGCGCTGCTTCTCGTCGGCGGCCTCATGACGGGCTGCGCTGGCGGTGGAGGTGGCGGTTCGATGACCGACGCCACCAACGCCTTCAACGCCGCGGAGTACGGTCGATCGCTCTCGCTGTCTCGTGCTGCCGCCGAGCGAAGTTCGGGCCTGGCACGCGACCAGGCTCGCTATCTCGAGGGGTTGTCACTCCTGAAGCTTGGTCGAATCGAGGAGTCGATTGCGCCGCTCGAGGACGCGTCGGACGCCGCAAGTCGATCCCTCGCGGCGGATGCACGCGTGTCCCTCGGAACCGCGCTCGTCCGAAAGGGCGATCTCGAAGGCGCCGCGGACGCGTATCGGCGCGCCTCCTTCATCCTCGAGGGCGCTGAGAAGGAGCGAGCACTCGCGGTCGAGGCAGAGTGCAAGGCGCGGATTGCCGCTCTCAGCGCGCCGATCGCTCCGCAGCGTGAGAACTCCACCCCTGTCGCGGCGCGCCCTGAAGTGGCGTCGGTGCCGGCGCCGGTGCCGGCGACTGCGCCAGCTCCAGCGCCGGTCGTGCCATCGTCGCCGACAGCGCGGATCATCAACGGCGTGGAGATCGAGCCTGTGCAGTTCGCCATTCAGGCGGGCGCCTTCAAGGATCGGACGAAGGCGGTCGAGCTCGCCGCGCAGTTGCGCCCTCAGGCCGCGCTCGAGAAGCTCGCGCCGCCGCGCGTGATCGAGAAAGAGCGAGATGACGGGAGCACCGTCTATGTCGTGCAGTTCGGTTCGTTTCCGAACCGTGCGGCCGCAGGCAAGGCGCTCCGTGCATTCCCCAGGACGCCGTACACCGTCGAGCGCTGGGCGGACTGATCGTTTCGATTCTCGACGACGCGCCGCATCCGCTAGCCGCGGTTGATCATGAACTGCGATGCGTGCGCGAAGTACGCTCGAACCTCCGCGCAGGATGCTTCGTCGAGCCCATGCCGCACGGCCGCCTCTTCGAGGGCATCGAGTGCGTGGCGAAGCCAGGCGTCACGCGCTGCTTGGTCAATCGGAAACCGCATGTGTCGCGCCCGGAGCCGCGGATGTCCCTTGCGCTCGGAGTACGCCGCTGGTCCGCCAAAGAACTGCGTCAGGAATTCACGCATGTCGCGCACGGACTGGCTGTCGGCACCGAGATCATCCGGAAACATCGAGCGAATGCGCGGATCCTCGTTGATCCGCGCGTAGAGCCCAGCCGCGATCGTCGCAAACGGCTCTCCCCCAACACGGTTGAAGAGCGGCTGACGAGGGTGCTGGGGGGACTCGGGCCCATCGGTCGGGTGCGGGGAATCCTGCGGCATCATGTGCGAGGGTACAGAAGGACCGGCCCGCCCGCCCGACCTGAAAAGCGGGAATTCCCTGAGGGTTCACGGAGTCCCTGGTTCGATGATCCGTATATTCGACGAGTCCATGCACCGCGCCTCTGCCACCGTCCCCTTCGCGTTGATCGCTGCCTCTCTCGCGGCGACGGCTTTCGCCGCGCCTGCAGCCAGTCGTCCTGTCGACCCGCCGCGCCGCGTCGCGTCGGCTTCGATGCCCTCGATCCATTCCGGCGTTCAAGACTGGAACTTCGAGGCTTCGGAGCTTTGCCGCGCGTATCGCTGCGCCGCCTCGGATGCGACGATCGTCCGGCTTCAACGCATGAGCGCTGAGTTCAGCACGGATTCTGCACTGAGAGTCGAGATGGCGATGCGTCGACGCGCCCAGCTCGAGGTTGAGATCCGCCGCGATTGTCTTCGGGAGTTGGTGTCGCGCGGGCTCTCGATCCCGAGCGAGAACGGCGTGACACCCGAGCGTGCGGCTGCTCTCAGCATGCTCGGTTCACTGACGCATCCACTTGAACTCCGCGACGCGGTCGCCGTGCTCTCGGGCGAGGGCTTCCGCAAGGACCTTCTCTCGTCAGAATCAGATGTCCGCAAGGCCCTGTTTCGCGCCCTCGCCACCGATCCCCTCTACGGGCAGCCCAGGCTCGTCGAGTTTGGCGTGACCGGGGATGACGAAGTCGCGTCGTCCGCGCGCGAGTCGCTTCCGCCCACGCTCTCTCCCGCCGCCAACCGGGCTGTTGAGGATGCGCTTCGTGCTTCGCGCGAGCGCCATGTCAATCGCGCAGCGATGATCGCAGGGGCGCATCCGGCGGGAACCCTCATCCCATCGCTCATTCAAGCGCAGTTTGCAGAGACTGAGCGCGCAGAGACCGGCGACGAGGCATGGATCGCGATCGGAAAGTCGACCAGCTATGTTGCCGGCCTCGTGCCTGTCGTGGGCAACGCGAGCGGCGCATTCCAGCCGATTCCCGGGATCGTCTACGAGGGCAGCGTCCTCCGAATCATGGAGTCCGCGGTCACGATCTATCGCACGGAAGTGCGGCAGGCGCTCGTCGCAACCGTCGAGAAGACGACCGGTCAGCCCGCACCGTCGTTCGGCTTCGACCGTGATCGGTGGATGGCGTGGTACAGAAACGACTATCCGCAGCTGGCGCAGGCCTTCGCGCAGGAGCGCGCGGAGAGCTCGATCTCAGAGGGCGTGAAGACGACACCTCCTCGTGCGGATGGGTAACAGCCGAACGCGGTTGATCAGCGTTGGATCAGCGATAGATCTCGAGGAACGACGCGCGCGCCTCGCGCACGAGTTCTCGCTTTCCGCCCTCGACCACCTTCTCGACGCGGACACTCACCGGGTCGCCGACAGCGAAGTTCATCTTCAGCCCTCGGGTGCTCGGGATGCGGTCGGAGACGACATCGTCGATCTTGGACGCCATGCGGCCGCTTGTCGTGACGACATAGAGCCCGAGCGGTGCGCCCTGAGAGCCGTAGGCCCGCGGCTCCTCCAGGATCAGCATGTCGTGCATGATGATCGAGCCGCTGGGGCGCTTGTCTTCCCACTTTCCGAAACTCACCCGCTTCGCGATGAACACGGAGCCGGCTCCGAGGCCGTCGCAGCCAACCGGAAAGAGCCCTGCAGCGATTGCCAGAAGCAAGATGACGATAGAGAGCGCCTTACGTCCCATGTTTGGAGTATCGACAGAGAATTTGCGGACCTTGAAGATCCTGAACGAAACAACCAGCCCTCACAGGTCGCACAACCCCTCCAAGCCGACCCTCGGGAGTCAGACTTCAGGCAAGCACCGACCGCATCGCCTCGTCGAGCCGTGCAATCAGCTCGGGTGAGGTGTGCAGATGGCACGACACACGGATGTGCCAGCGGCCGTTCCAGTCGATCACTGGAATCTCAACCCGCTCTCGGTCGTAGAGCGCAGCCTGCAGCGCGGCGGGCGACTCAAAGCGGGTCTCTCCGCCCGACGGAATCCGCACGGCAGCCATGGAGGCGAGCATGGAACCGTCATGCGGGCTGAGCGGCTCAACCCTCCAGCGCTGCGAGAGCTCCCGCTGGCTCCATGCAGCGAGTGCGTGATTGCGACGCCGAACCGCCGGCCAACCCAGCCGTTCGAAGTAGTCGATCGCCGCCGGCGTCGCGAGCCATGCGGTCGCGTCGCGGGTGCCCTGCCAGTCATGCTCCGCCGTGAAGCCTCGCCCGTACTCGTGGCTCGTGGCGAGAGGATGGATGCGGGAGTCGAGCCCCCGCTTCACCACGATGATCCCGCTTCCCTTCGGCGCGCAGCACCACTTGTGCAGGTTCGCGGCATACGCATCCGCACCGATGGCGTCGATGTCAAGGTCGATCGATCCAGGCGCGTGCGCGCCGTCGACGATCGTGAAGATTCCTCGTTCCTGCGCAAGCCTCACGATCTCCGCCACCGGAATCACGAGCGCGGTCGGACTCGTGATGTGATCGATGAGCACCAGTCGCGTTCGATCGTTGAACGCGCCAACGACCGGATCGATCCAATCCCGCGCCTCGCGGACGGGAAGCGGAACCATCACTTCACGAAGAACGACTCCGAACTCGTCGGCGAGCCGCCGCACCGATTGGCGCATCGCCCCGTAGACATGGTCGACGACGACGACCTCATCCCCCTGTCGCCATGACAGCGATCGAAGCACGGCGTTGATCGCCTCGGTTGCATTGGTGACGAAGCCGAGCCGATCTGGACTCGTGCCGACAAACCGCGCAACGCGAGCGGCCGCGTCGCGCAGGAGCGGCGTGAGCTTGCGACCAAGCATCTCGATCGGACGCGCCTCGATCTCGTCGCGGTAGCGCCGCTGCACGGCGAGCACCTCGAACGGGCACGAGCCGAAACTCCCATGGTTCAGAAAGCAGTACGACCGGTCGAGCGGAAACGCATCGGGGCCGACGCCAAGAGCATGGTCGGGCGGTATCTCGGTCCAGCAGCGGTGCCGGACGGCGGTTGAGGCTGTCGGTTCCGGGCGCATCACGGGCTTAAGGTACTGGAAACGCTAGTCTTAGATCCAGATGCGGCGCAAATGAGAGGATCGGTCTAGCGACCCCCTTGCGGAAGGGTTTCGTTTGGGCGAACATTCCCCGAACAAAATCTGGAGCGGCAAGTCGCCGCGTGCCGAAGTGATCAGCATGACCGAACAGACCCCCAACACGATCGACGACATGGCCCGTGAGGCCGCGCTGCCCGTGGAAGGCTCAACCACCGCGCGCGCCCTGCACGCGGCGGCACGGGGGGAGTCGGTTGAGATTCGTTTGGGCTCGAGCGCGTCGCGTGGAGACGCCGGCGCGTTCGAAGCCTGGTCGTGCCGTGAAGTGGCGCGCGGCGAGAGCCCCGCGTTCAAGCGGCTGCGCTCGGCTGATGTCGAGTGCTTCATTCGTCCTACGCCGCGGGGGAAACGCGTGCTGTGGACCAGCAACATGCAGGGCGCGCGCGCGCTGCATGTCACACGAGAAGGAGATCGGTCCATGGTCGCATCGAACACAACTCAACTGCAGGCGCTGCTTGTCGACGCCACTTCGCAGCGCTCGGCCTCGGCCGAGTGGCCGCTTGTCCTGCTCGGACCCGGCGGCGACTACACGCGCCGCTACATCGCCGTGGGCTCCGCGATTCATCGCGAGCGCCCTGTTGGCTCGCGCGCCGTGGTGGCGTCGCCGGCGCGATCCGAGCGCGGATTCAGCCTGACCAGTGTGCTGCGCAAGTTCGCGCAGCGCTTCGAGGAGATCGCGATCGAGGTCTTCTCGATCGAAACGGTCGGCGAGAAGCGCGCCGAGCTCGATCGTTCCGTTCCCGCCCCTACCGCACCACAGGCGTCGTGCCTGATTGAGATCAAGGAGACCTCGGATGAACCTCACGCCCAAGCAGCTGAAGGTGCTGCGGATCGTGCGCGATTCGCGCCGGAAACTGGGCTACTCGCCCACCATGCAGGAGATCGCAGACGAACTCCGCGTCAGCAAGGTCACGGTGTTCGAGCACGTCGAGGCGCTGATCGAGAAGGGTGCGCTGCACCGCGATCCGAACAAGGCACGCTCTTTAACGGTCTCGCCTGAGGTTCTCCTTCCCGAGGACGAAGCGGAAGTCGCAGACCGCGACATCAACGGGGATGTCGCGCCCGCTGGGCGTTTGACCTTCCCCCTCGTTGGCAAGGTCGCGGCCGGCTATCCGATCGAGAAGTTCGAGCAGAGCGAGTCGATCGCGCTCGAGGAACTCTTCGGGCCACGGAAGGGACGCTCGGGAAACACCTTCGCGCTCCAGGTTGACGGCATGTCGATGCGAGACGAGGGCATCTTCGACGGCGACTTTGTCCTCGTCGACAAGCGCAACACGGCGCGCAACGGCGAGCGCGTCGTGGCGCTTCTTCCCAATGGAGAGACGACCCTCAAGACCTTCTTCAAGGAGAAGGATGGCCGCATTCGGTTGCAGCCGGCGAATCCGGACTTCGCGCCGATCATCGTCGACGACTGCCGCATCCAGGGCGTCGTGATCGGCGTCTTGCGCCGCTACTGATCGAGTTCATCCGCTGCGGAGCGAACGAACGAGCGAAAGCGCTGCTTCGGCGGCGCTTTCGCCGTGTTGGGCGGCCTCCGTCATCTTGCGAACGATCGCGCTGCCGACGATCGCGCCATCGGCGTGCCTTCCGACCGCTGCGACATGCTCGCGGGTGGAGATTCCAAAGCCAACCGCAATGCGTGCGGCGCCGACCGATCGGATGGCGGCGACGCGGTCTGCAACCTCGGGTGCATCCGAGCGCTCGCCGGTGATTCCAGCGCGAGCGAGCAGATAGATGAAGCCCGTGCAGCGAGGCACGATCTCCTCGATGCGCTGTCGGGTGGTCGTTGGGGAGACGAACTCGACGATCCCGAGGTGATCGAGTGCGGCACGGGCGTCGGAATCCATTCTGGAGCGAACCTCGCTCCAGAACTCGCTTCCCGCGTCGGGAACGATGACGCCTGAGATCCCGGCTGCGGCGCAACGCCTGAAGAAGTCGCCCACGCCCATGCGCTCGACGATCGACACAGAGACCATGGCGAGTACCGGGATAGCTGGCCTTGCCCTCGCAACGCATTCAAGCACCGCCTCGGGCGTCGTTCCCCCAAGCAAGGCCTTGTGCATGGACTCCGCGATCACCGGTCCATCTGCGATCGGATCTGAGAACGGAATTCCGATTTCGACAAGATCAGCGCCCGCATCAGGAAGCTCGCGGAGCAGCCGCTCGGTGGTGCCGAGATCGGGATATCCCGCGGTGATGAACGGCATCAGCGCGCAGGAACCGCGCGCGCGAGCGAGGTCGAAGGCGCGTTGGATGCGTGCGACGCCAGTGGTGCGGTCTCCAGACATGGCGAAAGAATAGGCGAAAGGCTCAGGCGCGCGGGGCGCTGAAGCCAAGTCGCGCGAGTTCGGGAAGCGCTCGCGCAGCAATCGCGCGCGCGACTCGCTCCGCTTCTTCGGGCTTGGCAGGGTCGGCTTCCTTGCGCGCAGTCGCTCGGTAGCGATCCGCAAGCGCCCAGCTCGTGGTCGTTGGGTCAGACGCATGGCGCGGAACGACATGCAGGTGGAGGTGTCGGACCGCCTCGTTGAAGGTGATCGAGTAGGTTCGCTCGCTGCCCGTTTCGGCACGAACCGCGTTGGCCAACGCCGAGAGAATGACCCCTGCTTCCGTCTGCTCGACCGATGAAAGCTCGTCGAGTCCGCCGCGGTGCGCGCGGGTTGCGAGCATCATCCATCCGGCCAGCGGCACCGGGTCTGCATGACGAAGGAGCTGCCAACGCTCGCTTTCGAGATACACCGTCTGCGTTCCCGCGCAGAATGGGCAGGTCGCATCGGCGCTCATGACTTGAAGCCCTCTGGACCACCATCCTTGATGTACTTGTCGTTGATCGCCTTCTCGAGATCCACACCGCAGATGTTCGCAAGCGTCGCAAGCCACGCGATCACATCCGCGAACTCCTCCTCGAGATTCTCCTGGTCGGGCTTCCCCCGCTCACGGTTCGCGATCGCATGCGCAAGCTCGCCCACCTCCTCGACGAACCAGAGATAGGTCGCCGGTGCGCCTCGGGCGCTGTCGGTCGCGTAGTAGCGGTCGCGAATCAGCTTCTGGAACTCGGCAATCTGCATGACAGGCCCTCGAACGGAGCGAAAGAAAAAGCCCCGACAATGCGGGGCCGGAAGCGTCCACGGCGGGATTCGAACCCACAACCTTTGCCTTCGGAGGGCAACGCTCTATCCAGTTGAGCTACGCGGACAGTGCGCTCAGTGTATCACGGGAGTAGCGACCGTCGACGAGGGGAAATCCGTACACTCGCGCCATGTCCGAGGCTCGGTCGCACCCATCTGCTGACGGCCGCCCGACCTCGGGGTCGGAGCCGGTCCGTGCGCTGCCGATGGCGGGGCTCACCTTCGTATGCTCGGTTGGCACGGGCGTCCTCTGGAACGCCATCTACTTCATCGCGGAGAGCGAGTACGGATTCAAGCAGTCCGACACGCTTCTCCTCGCGTTCGTCAGCGGCGTGTTCTACACGGCGGTCGCGGTCAGCGCCGGCTGGATCGTGCGCGCGCTCGAGCGGCACATGACGCCGCGCAGCGCGCTGGCGCTCGTCCTGATCGCGCAGGGACTCCTCGCGCCGTTGGTGCTCGTGTTTCCAGGCGTCGGCATGCTCTGGATCGCGACGGTCGTGATGATGTCGCTCGGCGCCTTGCAGTGGCCGATCGTCCAGCACTACCTCGTCTCCGGACGCCACGGACACGCGATGCGCGATGCGATCGGCTGGTTCAACGCCTCATGGATGGCTGCGACGGCGATCAGTCTTGCGGCGGTCGGACCACTCAAGGCCGCCGGCCTGATGTCGTGGGCTATTCCGGCGCTGCTCCCCGTGAATCTGATCGCGCTCGCCTTCCTGATGCGATTTCCACCCGTACCCGCGTTTCACGACGACGGTGAGACGGCGCGGCATGTGCCTCCGTCCTACGCGCCGCTCCTCGCCGCATCGCGCGTCCTTCACCCCATGGGCTACCTCGTGATCGGCGCGCTTGCGCCGATCCTCCCGTATCTCTTCAAGGACATCGGGACGGACTCGTCGTTGCAGGCGCCCTTGGGATCGATCTGGCACGTCGCGCGATTCGCCGCCGTCGTCGTGCTGTGGCGCGCAGCCTTCTGGCACGGCCGCGGAACCACGCTCGTCGTCGCGGGCATCATGCTCGCGGGGGGATTCGCGATCTCGGTCGCGGCGGCCAGCGAGGGCATGCTCGCGCTCGGGCTTGTCGGAATCGGCGCAGGCCAGGGCGTCATCTACTACTGCGCGATCTACTACGGGCTCGCCGTTGGCGGCGCCAAGGTCGATGCAGGCGGCACGCACGAAGCGCTTGTGGGCGCTGGCTACTTCCTCGGGCCGCTGCTCGGACTGGCGACATTCACGCTCGGGTTCGGACCGTCGACCTTCATCGGGGTCGTGCTCGGAGCGCTCGCGGTCGGCTTTGTGGTGGCGATCGCACGAGCCGGGCGGGCGAGCAGCCATCGGACGGCCTGAGGGACGACCTTCCCGACGACGAGTGTGTGGCCTTCGTGCGCCACCTTCTCGACCTCGATCACCTCGCCTCGCATACGCGCGGCCTCGATGGTCTGCGTGGTCGAATCGAGCGGGAAGAGCGGATCGAGCTCGCCGAGGAAGACCCGTCGCGGAGCCGGCGAGCCTCCACGCGGGAGGTCGGCGAATCCTGCGATGCACACAGCGCCCGTCAGCAGCTCGGGCTTGAGGACCGCGAGGCGCGAGGCGGTGACGCCGCCGAGCGAATGACCCATGAGGCCGACGCGTCCGCGGTCGATCGGGAGATCCTTCGCGAGCTCGTCGATGAAGGCCTCGAGGAGGTTGGGGCTCACTCCGAAGGCGACCGTCGGCGGACACACCGCGATGAACGCTTCACCCGAGGCGCTTCGCAGCAACGCCCCGCCACCGTAGCCATCGAAGAACATGTTCTCGTCCGCGCCCGCGCCATGGAACGCGATCACGAGCGGGAACGGGCCCTCTCCCTCGGGAACATACTGGCGCACCGGCAACTCCGTGCCGAGCACGCGATACATCCGCCAGGTGTCGCCGCGTGCATCGAAGGGTCGCTTCCCCTGCTCCGCGCGCGAGATCGCCGCATTGAGCTCGTTCGAGATTCGCGGAAGATCCGCGATGAGCGCCGCTGTCTTGCTGCGGTCGATCTGTTCCGTGAGGAGCGCCGCACGCGCGCGGAGAGATGAAGCCTCGACCGGCTCGATCGCCCCCTTCGCGACAAGCGCGGAGATGCGGGTCTCGTAGCCCTCGCGGAGCGCATCGAGCGAGCGGTCGAGCACCGCGACGCGCGCGACCTCGATCTCTCCGATCAGGTTGAACTTCGCGATGATCGTGACATGCCCCTCCGTCATGGCGGAAGGCAGCTTGAACTCAAGGACATCGGCGTACGGAACCTCGTGGCGCTTGCCATCGGCAACCGCGATCATCGTCGGAGGGGCAAACCCCAGCTGCATGCGCGCGAGTTCCACCGACTCGAGCGTGATGTTGGCCGACTCGCCCGTGACGATCGCGCGCGGCGTGGTGACATACCGATGTCCGAATAGGAATTGCAGTTCTTCCTGACCGACCTCGTTGAGCCGCTGCAGCTCGCCGTGGAGACGCGCGATCTCCGCGAGCGCGGAGTCAAACTGTCCGATGAAGAAGTCGCGGGTGAGACCGTCGAAGCAGCGGTTCGCGCGCTCGCGAATCGTGGGGTCGTTGGGGAGCCGCGCGATCAGACGCTCAAGGCTTTGGTAACCGAAGGCGAGATCGCCGCGATCGGGAGGCGGCCCGAGCCGCGACCCGGAGGCCGTCGACAGCGATGCGCAGAATCCGATGACGAGGACGGCGAGCAGGAACCGAACCACAGGGAGTTTGATTGACACGGCTTGGACTTCAAGGGCGTTCGGACAGGCTTGGAGACAACACAGAACCACGGTCGGTCTATCGCCTCGTGGGTCCTCGAGCGTGCGCAACGATCGTCAGCCGCCGCCTGCCTTGGCCTTGCTGATCGATGCGAGCGCACCCAAGGCGCGGTCGCGCGCCATGGCATGGTCAACCATCGGCAGACAGTACCCCTCTCCCGCAGTCGTCGCCCCGCCCAAACCTGGAAGAACCGGGCTGGATCGGGGTTCAAGTGCGACCTTTGCGGGCACCCCCCTCAGTTCAGGGACCCACCGCTTGATGTAGGTCGCGTCGGCGTCGAACTTCTGCGCCTGGACCGTCGGGTTGAAGATTCGGAAGTAGGGTGCAGCATCCGCGCCGCAGCCGGCAGCCCACTGCCAGCCGAGCGAGTTGTTGGCGAGATCGGCGTCGACGAGGGTATCCCAGAACCAGCGGGCGCCATCCTGCCACGGGAGCAGGAGGTGCTTCACGAGGAAACTCGCGACAACCATGCGGACGCGGTTGTGCATCCAGCCGGTGTGCCACAGCTGCCGCATGCCAGCGTCGACGAGTGGATAGCCCGTTTGTCCTCGCTGCCAGCGCCTCAGCGCCTCCTTGTCGTCGCGCCAAGGAAACCGCCCAAACTCAGGTCGAAGCGGCGCAAGATCGGTCTTCGGGAAGTGATACAGGACATGCGTGGCGAACTCGCGCCAGAGCAGTTCGGCGTGGAACTTGTCGGTGCTCTCCGCCGGCGACTTGGTCGACGCGGCAGCCGAGTGCCAGATCCGCCGGATCCCGACCTCGCCGAAGGCAAGGTGCGGCGAGAGCAGGCTCGAGCCGTCGCTCGCGGGCTCGTCGCGTCCGACCGGGTAGCGGCTGAGCGCACCGGCCGAGAACGCAGTCAGCCGCGCGCGTGCAGTGTCCTCGCCAGGCGTCCACATCTCCTGGAGTCCGCCAGCCCAGTTGATCTTCGGCTCGAGGTCAAGGTCCGCGATCGAGATGCCCTTCGGTGCGCCGTCCGCAGGCGGAAGCGCGGCCGGTGTGGCTCTTGGCTTGCCTGGCGCGGGGCGTGCGCGACAGTTCCGTGAGAACGGCGTGTAGACCTGGTACGGGCGACCCTCCTTGGTCGAGACCTCCTCCGGATCGAACAGGTGATTCGAGAGCTGGCCGCTCCACGCCACTCCAAGTCGGTCGAGGGCGGCCTCGACCCGACGCTCGGCGGCGAGGCCCGCGGGATCGAACCGCCGCGACCAGACCACCTCGGATGCGCCGAGCTTCTTCGCGAGGTCGGAAAGCACCTTCGCCGCATCGCCCTCGAGGATCACCAGTCGTGAACCAATCGCAGCGAGCCTTGCTCCATGCGCCTTGAGGCTGCGCGCGAGCCACCATCGCTGCGCACCGCCAAGCGGCCACTGGCCCTCGTCGGCGTCGCCGCCGATGAAGACGGGGACCAGCGCGTCCGCCCCGGAAGCGGCGCGCGCGAGCGCCGCGTTGTCGTCAAGCCGCAAGTCGCGGCGCACCCACCAGATCTTGCAAGTCGCCATCAGTGATTCCTGTTCGTGCGAAGTCGACCGAGCTCGAGGCGAAGCGCGTCCTCGAGCGAAGCGTGGGTGAAGCGGAAACCGTGCGACTCGAGCACCGATGGCCGCACGAGCGCGCCCTCGAGAAGCGCGCGCTGCCCGAGCTCGCCGAACAGAAGCCGCACGATCGGGGCGGGCAGCGGCGCGAAACTCGGGCGACGGAGCACTCGCCCGAGCACGCTCGCGAATCCCCGCTGCGGAAGCGCCCCCGGCGCGACGATGTTGACCGCGCCGCTGATCTCCGCATTTCGAGCGCAGAAGAGCGTCGCACCGAGAACATCGTCGAGCGACACCCAGCTGAACCCCTGCTTGCCCGAACCGATCGGTCCGCCGGCGCCCAAGAGGAACGGCGTCAGCATCTTTGCAAGCGCGCCGCCAGCCGCCGTGAGCACCACGCCAAAGCGAAGATTCACGGTTCGAACGCCAGCGTCGCGCGCAGGCTTGGTGGCGGTCTCCCAGGCATCGACGACATCGGCGAGGAACCCATCGCCGCGCGCCGAACGCTCGTCGACCCACTCCTCGCGATTCCCGTAGAAGCCGACGGCGCTCGCGCACAGAAACGCCTCTGGCTTGCGCGAAGCGCGAGCAATCGCGCGCGCGATCGCCTCGGTTCCGACGACACGGCTCGCTCGGATCGCCTGCTTGCGCTCAGGCGTCCAGCGTTTGTCAGCGATCCCCTCGCCTGCGAGATGGATGACGACATCGAGGTCCTCGACCGACTTTGGATCGACCCCGCGTTCCGCATCCGCCGGGTTCCACGCGCGTTCATCCGCGTTGCGCGGCGTTCCCCGGACGAAGCGAGCGACTTCGTGACCACCCGTCGAGAGAAAGGCGCAGAGTTGGCGTCCGACGGTACCGCCGGCGCCCGTCACGCCCACGCGCAGCCGTCGTGATCCGAATCGCGCGGCGATCTCAGAATGCCGGCGGAGATCCTCGCGGGTACGCGCGTGGCGAAACGCGAACTGGCGTTCGATTTCCTTGAGCAGCGGTCCACGGATGAGCAGCCGTCCGATCGGTCCCAACGGAGGATCGAATCGAATCGAGTCCTCGAGCGTCGATCCGCCGCTTGCATCTGAGGCGAAGCGGTGCAGATGTCTCCACGAGCCGAACGGCCCGCGCTCCTGCGTGTCGACAAACTGTCGTGGCGGGTCGATCTCGCTGTGCACGGCGACAAGCATGATGCGGAGCGGACCCTTCCGGATCTCGATCTCGGCACGCGCGCCGTCCACGAGCGGCGACGCCTCGCGCAACACGCGGATCGACTCCCACGGCGGGATCAAGCGATGAATCGCGCCCGATCGGAAGTGCCACGCACCGAGATTCTCGGCAGGCTCGTCGAAATGCGAGATCTTCTGAAAGCTGCACGCGCCGCTCATCGTCGGGCTCCCTTGGCCGGCGGTGTGCCGATATCGAACAGGCGAGGCGTGCCGATCGGCTGCCCGCGGATCAGGAGGTCGCGAACAGACACGAAGGTGCCTTGCTCCGCTGCGCGTGATGGCTCGGACCGGTTGCGCGCGCTCGCAAGTGGAAGCTTCATGCGGGGATTGTCGCGCAAGACGGGCTCGTTGCGGGCGAGGAAAGCCCAGTACAGCGAGCCAATCGGGCAGGTTTTCCCAGGCGTGAACCGGCACTGCCCGCAGTAGTCGCTCATCTTCTCGATGTAGGCGCTGCCGCTGACATACGGCTTGGTGGTCATGCCCGTCTCGCCGTAGCTGCCCATGGCAAGCACATTCGGCTCGACGACCCAGTCCCACGCATCGACATACGCGATCCAGAACCAGTCGCAGAGCTCGCGCGGCGACACGCCGAGCAGCGTTCCGATGTTCGCGAGCACCATCAGCCGCGTGATGTGGTGGCTCCAGCCCTCCGCCCACACATCGCCGACCACATGATCGAGGCACGCGAGACCGCTCTCGGTTCCCCACCACGCCGGCGGCAGATCGAGATCGGCGCGCAACGCATTCGGGCGCGCACCGCCGTCAACGCCTGGCGGCGGCGGCGCCACAGGGGTCCAGCGTTTCCCGGCCCAGCGCGAGTACCCGGCGTCGCCCGGAGTCGGGAGCGGCTCCTCGCCCGGCGCACGGTTCTTGCGGAAGCCATCGGTCGCGCGATGGACCTGGTAGACGAACTCGCGCCAGCCGAGCACCTGTCGGATGAACCCTTCCTTGCTCGAGAGCGCAAAGTCCATCGCCACGACATCGTCGATCACCGTGCGAGGAAGCAAGCGATGAAGGTTCATGAGCGGAGAGATGCGCGTGTGGAACACGCCTCGGCTCCGGCGGCTCATCGCATCCTCGTACGGGCCGAAGTTCGGAAGGCATGCGCGCTTCGCCCAAGTCCACATGCGGTCGATCTCGGCTCGCGACGCAGGAATTGCATCGACATCGAGTTCGCCGGGGTGTGCCTTGAAACGCGTCTCGATTTCCCGCACCACTTCCTCGCGCAGGAGCGATCCGGCGAACTCCGGCGGCGTTGGCGCGGTGGGCGTCCCATCCCAACGCTTGCGGTTCTCCGCATCGAAGCTGTACTTGCCGCCCACGGGCTTCCCGTCGTCGGTCATCAGGATTCCGGTGCGCTGGCGGACGCCCTGGTAGAACCGATCCATCCGCCAGCCCTCGGCGGTGCGCCCCCGTTCGAGATCGGACGCGGCGGTGAGGAATCCGTCGTGCGGGATGAACCGCAGCTGCTTCGAGGCGACAAGCGTCGCGAACTCCGCCCGCATCTCGCGTTCGGCCGGCTCCATCGCGACGAAGGGACCGAGTCCGCTCCGTTCCAGCAGTACCGACATCGGTTGGTCGCCGCGAAGAACCTCGACCGTGAAGCCCGCGTCGGCGGCCTCGAGCGCGAAGGTTCGCTGCGAGAGCAGGATCCACGCGAGGCGCTGGCGGTGATACGGCCGACGCGTCAGCCACTCGCCGCTCTCGAGAAGGACGACTCGATGGCCGCGAGGCTTGATCCCGCGCAACGCCCCTATCTCGAGGCTGAGTTGGTCGGGGAAGACCAGGATCGCCGGATGGGAGCCCGAGTCCGCACCAGCGCGGCGGACAGCGCCCCCGGCCCGAGCAAGGCGGCTCGTGAGCTCCTCGTCGAAGACTGGGGTAGGGAAACTTGCCGGGGAACGGCCGGACGCAGGCACGGCCGCGCCTTCGCGACTCCCTTTCCTGCGGATGCGCGCGGCGAGTGGCTTTGGCGGAACCGAGCCCCCCGCCACAAGTAGAATCGAGCCGCCCTCCGAGCCGATCTCTAGGATCTGCCCGCGACCCGAGCCCGAACCTTCCCGGAAC
>JBEAUK010000046.1:0-6376 GCA_041161465.1 Planctomycetota bacterium
CGTTCTTCTACGCGAGCGCCTTCGGCTTCCAGGTCGAGCAGATCGCGGACCTCACCACCGGCAGCCGCGACCGCGCGATGTACCTGCTCACCCAGGGCAACATCCGCATCGTGCTCGAGAGTTCGCTGACGAAGGACGGCCCTGCGGCGAACGAGGCTGCGCGCTACGGCGACGGCGTCAAGGACATCGCGCTCACCGTGTTCGACGCCGAGAAGGCGTGGAAGCAGGCGATCAAGAACGGCGGCGAGAGCGCGTACGAGCCGAAGACCTGGTCGGACGCGAACGGCTCGGTGACCTTCGCGGGCATCAAGACCTACGGCCGCGCGATCCACACCTTTGTGTCGCGCACGGGCTCGTACTCGCTGCCCGCGATCAAGGCCGGCGGCCTCTTCATGCCGGGCTTCAGGAAGGTCGAGAACTTCGCGCTCAACGCCTACAACAAGGCGAACCCCTGCGGTCTCAAGTTCGTCGACCACGCGGTCGGCAATGTCGAGGAAGGCAAGATGAACCACTGGGTGAAGTGGTACGAGGAAGTCCTCGGCTTCGCCATGTTCAAGCACTTCGACGACAAGGACATCGGCACGGAGTATTCCGCGCTCATGTCGAAGGTGATGGCGAGCGGCAACCACCTCATCAAGATGCCGATCAACGAGCCCGCCGAAGGCAAGAAGAAGAGCCAGATCCAGGAATACCTCGACTGGCACGACAACACGCCGGGTGTCCAGCACCTGGCGCTCCGCACCGACGACGAGCTGTCGTCGATCACCGAGCTTCGCCGCCGCGGCGTCGACTTCCTGTCGATCCCCGACGCCTACTACGAGACCGTCTGGAACCGCGTCGACAAGATGCTGACCGACCACGGCCACCAGGTCGTGAAGGAAGACCACAAGGCCGTGAAGGACCTCGGCATCCTCGTCGACGCCGACGACGAGGGCTACCTCCTCCAGCTCTTCACGAAGCCGCTGCAGGACCGCCCCACGCTCTTCTTCGAGATCATCTGCCGCCGCGGCTCCCAGAGCTTCGGCAAGGGCAACTTCAAGGCGCTGTTCGAGAGCCTGGAAATCGAGCAGGGTCGCCGCGGCAACCTTTAAGCGAGCCTCGGTCACCACTGCGAGAGGAGCAGCGCGAGGTCGGCCGCCTCCACGGCGCTGTCGCCCGTGAGGTCGTAGGTCGCGCCGCCCCAGTTGCCGAGGAGGATCGCGAGGTCGCTCCCGCCCACGCTGCCGTTGGCGTCGAGGTCGCAGAGGCGCACGCGCATCGCGTCGACATCTGCCGCGTCTACGGTGCAGTTGCCGTCAAGGTCGTGGATCGCGCACGCGGCGCTGAACGCCGCGCCCGCGCACGACTCGCACGCGGCGAACTCCGTAGGCTCGACGCGACCATCTCCATCGACATCCCCAAGCCGGGCGGGCGGGTAGACCGGCACCACGAACGAGGTCGGCACATTCGTGAGCGTGCGCATCGTCCATGCGCCCCCCTCGGACACGAGCCGCGGCCATCGAACGGTGACGCTGTCGGCGGCGTCCGCCTCGCCGATCCCGGCGTGGATCATGTACGAACTCTGGCTCTTGTAGCAGCTGCCCGAGATGACCTCGCGCAACGCCGTCCGCTTTCCGTACCGCACATCGACGAGCGCGCCGACCGCGTGCGTGTTCTTGCCGCGGCCGACGACCTTGAGGCGCACCGACCGGTTCTGCGGCGGCGCGGAGTTCACCAGCAGCCGCAGGTTGGCCGGCCGGCTCTGCTTGAGAAGGTCGATGTCGCCGTCGAGGTCGATGTCGCCCGCAGCGAGGCAGTACGAGTCCTCCGGATCGCTCGCGCCCCCAGCGCCCGGGAGATCGAACATCGGCATCGTTCCGTTGTTGACGAACAGGTAGTCGGGCGCGTTCGACATCGAGCAGGCAAAGAGGTCGCTGTCGCCATCGTTGTCCGCGTCGAAGATCAGGGCTCCCCACCCGGTCGACGCGCCCGCGACACCTGCGACGCCCGCGGACTCGGTGTAGGCGATCGCATCGTCCGTCAAGAGCAACACATGGCCGAAGAGCGTGTTGGTGCAGTAGATGTCGATGAATCCGTTGCCATCGAGATCGCCCGTCGCGACGCCCATCGAATCGATCATGACGCCCGCGCCGTTGCTCGGCTCCGACACGAAGGTGCCGCCCGTGTTCCGGAAGTAGCGATTCACGCTCTGCCCGGGATGCCCCTTGTCGTTCGAGACATAGAGGTCGGCATCGCCGTCGCGGTCGAAGTCCTGCAGGATGCACTGGAAACTCGCGCCGCCGTCGTCCACGCCGAGCTGCTGTGCGATCTCGCTGAATGTTCCATTTCCATTGTTGCGGTAGAAACGGTTCCGCAGCATGTTGAGCTGCGTCCCCGTCCGGTTCGCGATCGCGAGATCGAGGTCGCCGTCGCCGTCGTAGTCGCCGAACGCGCAGCCCGCGCCGGCGCCCGAATTCCCCGATAGCCCTGCCGCCGCCGTGACATTCGTGAAGGTCAGGTTGCCGTTGTTGCGGTAGAGGATCGCGCCCTGCAGCCAGCGCGTGACGAACAGATCAAGGTCGCCGTCGCCGTCATAGTCTCCCGCGACGATCCCCGAGACCTTCAAGAGCGTCGTCAGCCCGCTGCCTGCGGTGCGGTCGGTGTACGAGCCGCCGTCGTTTCGGAAGAGCGCGACCGCGCCATTCGCCGCACCGGAGGCCACGATGTCGTCGTCGCCGTCGCCATCGAGGTCGCAGAGCGCGACGCCGCAGCCGAACTGCCCGGCACCGTCGAAGACCCCGTCCGTCACGACATAGTTGAGCCCACGGGGCGCCGCCTCGTCCGTGAACGCGGGCATCTGCGCCGAGGCGATGGGCGCAGGTTGCAGTGCCACGAGTGCGATCGCGATCGGGACGGCCAAATGCATCCGTTACCTCCGAGACGGCCTTCACCGTACCGCCGTTCGCGCGGATTCCAACCGAATTCAGGCGCGAATGGAGGATTCGCCGCGGAGTCCCCCAGGCCCTGTCTGACGGAGCCTAGCCGCCTGCCCACGCGGGCGGTGGGCATTCGACTGTCGAGCCATCGACTTCGAGCCGCCATGCATGCAGCAGCGGCCCGTGCGGGGCCTCGCGCGCTCCGTAGAGCGTGTCGCCGAGAAGCGGATGACCCTCGAATGCAAGCCCGGCGCGGATCTGGTGGCGTCGGCCGGGGCCGAGGAGTTCGACCTCGAGGAGGGTCGAGGTGCCCGTATCCGCCACCGAACGCACGCGCCAGCGGCAGCGGCCGATGGTGTCGAGATCGCCGCGCGTGTGGACCGTCACCTTGGCGCTGCCCTTGTGTCGGCTCGTGAACGACAGCGTGAACGATCCGGCCATCACGCGTTCGGGCAGCCGTCCCTCGACGCGCGCGAGGTAGGTCTTGCGCACCTCGCCGCCGCGGCCGCTGAACGCCTCGCGCAGGCGCTCGCGCGTGTCGGCGTCCTTCGCGACCAGCAGGCAGCCGCTCGTCTCATGGTCGAGCCGATGGACGAGCCCGCACTCGGGAAGCGCGGCGAGGTCCGCGCGTTCGGCGCGCAGCCACGCCTCGACGCTCGGCGCGTCGCTCCCCCGCTGCTCGACCGAGTGGAGGCCCGCAGGCTTCGCGACGACCAGCCACGACGCCTCCTCGCGGAGAATCGAAATCGGAGATTGTGGCCCTTGCGTCGTCATCATCGAGCCGTGACTCTACCCGACATGCCCCGCTCGCGAATCCTCGTCGCCATGCTCGCGCTCGTCGCCATCGCGATGTCCGCTGCTTCCGCTTCCGCGGAGCAAATGGACCAGCCGATGTGGCGCCTCGCGCAGGCGCCCTTCCAGCTCGAGGTGACCGTGCTTTCGGTCGAGCTCAAGCAGCAGGACTCGCGCACGACCAATGTCTGGCACCGCGTGCGCGTCGAGCGTGTGTTCGCGGGCAGCGGACTGAAGGTCGGCGATGAAACCGCGGTGGTCTCGCAGGTGTTCGACAATCCGCCGGGCGCCACCGGCTCACGCGGCGACCGCGGGCCGTTCAAGGGCCCGAACGGGCTTCCCGTGAAGGGCGACCGCGCACGGATCTATGCCGAGGGCAACGCAAAGACGCTGAAGTGCTTCCCGCCGAACGGCTGGCAGCAGGCCGCGCGCACGGTCGCGTTCGTTGCGGCAGACGACGAGTACCGCAGCGAGATCACGATGCCGTTTCTCGCGAAGCTCGTCGAGGGCGCGACGGGCGTGCGTGCGAGCCTGCACTTCGCGACGGGCGGCGATGGCGTCGGCGGTTCGGCCAAGACGCCCGACATCACGGCGCGCACCGGCCTCACCGATGACTGGCAGCTGCGCGGCGCCGACGCCAGCGTCCTCTACATGCGCTTCCGCGAGCTTGGGTACAACCAGATGCTCGCCTTTGAGGCGGCGACGACACATGGCCTGCCGCTCGTCGGATTTCGCACCTCGACGCACGCGTTCCGCTATCCGGGCGACGGCGAGGCGGCCAAGCGCTGGAACGACGCGTTTCCCATGGAGACCTGGGGCACCAACTGGAAGTTCCACCACGGTC
Organism: Planctomycetota bacterium; assembly: GCA_041161465.1. GTDB lineage: Bacteria > Planctomycetota > Phycisphaerae > Phycisphaerales > SM1A02 > QWPT01. Next base: position 4,552 of record JBEAUK010000046.1, read on the forward strand.
ACTCGTCGACGACGCGCATCCTGCCGCCCGACGCAGAGGCCGCGAAGCACCCCGTGCTTGCGGGCGTGACGATTCCCGCCGAGGGATTGGTCGTTCCGAGCTGGCTCTACCATGTCGAGCCGCTTCCCGAGGATTGCCGCGTGCTGCTCTGGGGCGAGGCGGTCGCAAGCGAACGCCCCGATGCGCTGCAGAAGCAGCCGATCCTGTGGGTGCGCGAGCGCCCGCGCAAGGCGGATCTTCCGATGCAGCGGATCGCGTTCACGACGCTTGGGCACCCGGGAGACTTCGCGAACGCCGAGGTGCGCCTCATCGCCGTCCAGATGGTCGCGTGGGCGCTCGATGAGCCGAAGGCGATCGACGATGCGGATCGCGCGACCATCCGCGCCGCTGTGTTCGATGTCCCACCCACGCGGTGATCCGGATCGTCACACGATGTGCCGGTCGCGCAGCATCTGCACGACCTGCAGCGCGCACGCGTCGACACTCTGGGTCGACGCCGGCAGCGTCAGCTCGCACGCGGTCGGCGCCTCGTAGGGCTGGTGAACGCCCGTGAAGTCCTTGATCTCGCCCGCGCGTGCCTTGCGGTAGAGGCCCTTCGGATCGCGCGACTCGGCGACCTCGAGCGGCACATCGACGAAGACCTCGATGAACGGGATCTTCGCCTCGGCGTGCATCTGCCGCACCTTCTCGCGTTCGGCGCGGAACGGGCTCACGAGGCTCGCAAGCACGATGACCCCGGTGTCGGCGAGGATGCGGCAGACTTCCCCCGTGCGGCGGACATTCTCGGCGCGATCATCTGGGCTGAACCCGAGGTTGCTGTTCAGCCCATGACGCAGGTTGTCGCCATCGACCCGATAGCAGAGCCGCCCAGCCCCGAGCAGGCGCGCTTCGACAGCGACTGCGATCGTGCTCTTGCCAGAGCCCGAGAGGCCCGTGAACCACACGACGGCGCCACGCTGGCCGAGCAGCCGCTCGCGGTCGGCGCGCGAAATCTGCCCGTCGTGCCAGGTCACATCGGGAGAACGGGTTCGGTCGGTGCGGGCCGGATCGGTCATGGTGCTGCACTCGCTTCCCCAAGCATCGGCAGACTCCGTGCCTCGGCTTGCGCCGCTACCCTATCCGACCGAGGGACTTCCCGCATGGACCGCGCGCGTCTGAGCCATCTCCGCGAACTCGAGGCAGAGTCGATCCACATCTTCCGTGAGGTCGCCGCCAGCTTCGAGAAGCCCGTCCTCCTCTATTCGATCGGCAAGGATTCGGCGGTGCTCCTGCAGCTCGCGATGAAGGCGTTCTACCCAGCGAAGCCGCCGTTTCCGCTGCTGCATGTCGACACGACCTGGAAGTTCCGCGACATGTACAAGTTCCGCGACGAGTATGTCGCGAAGGAACTCGGGCTCGAGCTCCTGATCCACATCAACCAGGACGGACTCGCGGCGGGCGTCAACCCGATCACCCACGGCTCGCGCAAGCACACCGACATCATGAAGACGCAGGGCTTGCGCCAGGCGCTCGACAAGTACGGTTTCGACGCCGCGTTCGGCGGCGCACGCCGCGACGAGGAGAAGTCGCGCGCCAAGGAGCGCGTGTTCTCGGTGCGCGATGCCAACCATGGCTGGAACCCCAAGAACCAGCGCCCCGAATTGTGGGACAATTACAACGGCCGCCTCGCGCCCGGCCAGACGATGCGCGTATTCCCGATCTCCAACTGGACCGAGCTTGACGCGTGGCTCTACATCCTGCGTGAGGAGATCCCGCTGCCGCCGGTCTATTTCTCGGCCGAACGCCCCGTGGTGGACCGTGACGGGCAGATCATCCTCGTCGATGA
>JBEAUK010000062.1:0-59845 GCA_041161465.1 Planctomycetota bacterium
GCGTTGAAGTGGGTGAGGAAGCTGAAGGAGCGGATTGCCTCGGTGAACCAGTCGGGGGCCCAGCCGGCGAAGAAGTTGAGGACGACCGCGGTGCCGCTGACGGTGAAGAGGAACGCGACCGCGGCCGTGACGACGAAGGCGATGACCTGGTTCTTGGTGGTCGCCGAGATGCAGGCGCCGATCGCGAGGATGCCGCCCGCCATCAGCAGGCTTCCGGCGTAGCCCGCCAGGATCACGCCGTTGTCGGGCGTGCCGAGCCAGTTGACGGTGACCCAGATCGGGAAGGTCAGGACCAGCGCGACGCCGGTGAAGGCCCAGGCCGCGAGGAACTTGCCGAGCACGGCCTGGCCCAGGCCGATCGGCAGGGTGAGGAAGAGCTCGATGGTCCCCTGCTTGCGCTCCTCCGACCACAGCCGCATCGAGATCGCGGGGATGAGGAAGAGGTAGAGCCAGGGATGCCACATGAAGAACGAGGCGAGGTCGGCCTGGCCGCGCTCGAAGAAATTGCCGAGCTGGAAGGTCAGCGTCGCCGCGAAGACGAGGAAGATGACGAGGAAGACGTAGGCGACGGGGGTCGCGAAGTACCCCGCGAACTCGCGCCGGAAGATCGTGAAGGTCTGGCTCATGCTGCGGCCCTCGGGGCGTTGCTGCGCGCGGTGACGGAACGGAAGACCTCGTCGAGGCGGCCGCGCTCCACCCGGATCTCGGCGATGCCCAGCGCCGGGTCGCGGCCGATCGCGCCGAGCTCGGCGACGAGGCTGGCGCCGCCCTGGGGGAAGGCCGTGACGCAGGCGAGGCGCGCGTCCACCGCGGCCTCCTCTATGGCGGCAACGCCGGCGGCGCGGCCGAGGGCCTCGCGCAGCGCCGCGGCGTTGGCGCGGGGCAGGACCATCGAGACGGCGTTGTGCCAGCGCGAGCGGGCCTCGAGCTCGCGTGGCGTGCCGTCGGCGACGACGCGGCCCTGCGCGATGATGAGGGCGCGCGAGCAGACCGCGTCGACCTCCTCGAGGATGTGGGTGGAGATGATCGTCGCCTTCTCGCGCGCGAGCTCGGCGATCAGCCCGCGCACCTCGTGCTTCTGGTTCGGGTCGAGGCCGTCGGTCGGCTCGTCGAGGATGAGGATGCCCGGATCATGCAGCAGCGCCTGCGCGAGTCCGGTGCGGCGCTTGTATCCCTTCGACAGCGTCTCGAACGCCTGCTTGCGCACGCCCTTCAGATTGACGCGTCCGATCGCGCGCTCGACGCGGTCGTGCGCCTCGCGGCCGCGGTAGCCGCGCGCATGCGCGATGAACCCGAGGAACTCCTCGACCGTCATGTCGGGGTACGCAGGCGCGCCCTCGGGCAGGTAGCCGAAGGTGCGCTTCGCGCCGATCGGGTCTGCGGCGAGGTCGATGCCGTCGAGCGTGACCGACCCGGCGGTCGGCTCGAGGAACCCGGTGATCATCCGCATCGTGGTCGACTTGCCTGCGCCGTTCGGGCCGAGGAACCCGAGGACCTGCCCAGCGGGCACCTCGAGGTCGATCCCCTGCACGGCGTGGATATGTCCAAATCGCTTCTCGAGCTTCTGTGCAACGATCCGACTTGCCATACGCGCTCCGTATTCGGTGGCGGGCACTCTATACCGACATGCCCCGTGTTTCGGTTGCATTTGACGCGAGTGCGTCAACGAGCCTCGCGCAGCGCGCCCAGCCGGGCGCCGATGACGAAGCCACCCACGCCGATGGCGAGGAGGACGGCAAGCGGCGCGAACTGCTCGGAAACGGGGAGATCGCGCCAGAACGGGCCTTCGATCGCCAGCACCGCCCAGCGGAACGGGCTCGCGTAGCTGAGGGTCTGGAGGACCGGCGGCATGAAGAAGAGCGGGATCGTGCCGCCGCCGATCAGGGCGAGAACAAGCAGCGCCCCGCGGCCCGCGCCGTTTGCCTCGGCTTCCGTCTTGCAGAGGCCGGCGATCAGCATCGCGAGGCCCGTGAAGCCGAAGGCCGCCATCGTGCATCCGGCTGCCAGCATCGCGGGCTGCGCGATCGTGCAGCGGAACCCGGCGACGGCGAGCAAGATGAGGAGCGCCTGCACGAGAAGCGCGGTGATGAAGCACGCGAGGCCCTTGCCCGCGAGAAGGTGCATGCGCGAGATCGGCGCGAGCCGCAGCCGCGCGAGCGTGCCGCGCGAACGCTCGATGACGAGCGACGCGGCGAACGCGCCGACGCAGCCGGCGATCCCCCACACCATGCCGACGGGCGTCGACACATCGAAGCTCGAGCGTGGGCCACCCTTGCGCTTCGGAAGTTCCTCGAGCTTCACCTGGACGGGCGAGAAGCCGCCAGCCGATGCGTCCGTGCCGGCGCCTGCAGCGGTTTCAGGCGAGAGCGAGCGCGAGAACGACTCGCCCGCCGCAGCGAGCGCGGCGCCTGCGAGCTTCTGTCCGGGCGAGAGGTCCTTCGACGACTCGATCGACGCGCGCATCTGGTCGAACATGCGCTTCGACTGCGCGGGGTCGGCCATCATGCGCGGGAACTGGCGGAACGCGAGCTCGTTCAACTTGCCTTGGATGAGCCCGGCCTCCGCGCGGCGCGTTGGGTCGATGATGCAGTCGATCTCCATTCCGCCGCCGCCGAACATCGCGCCGGCGCCCTCTTCGATCGATGCGGGCAGCACCACAGCGGCGGCCGCCTTGCCCGCGCGCACGGCGGCGATCGCCGCGTCGCGCGTCTCGGCGCGCGTCACCTCGAACGACTCGTCCTTCACGAGGTCGTCGGCGAGGCTCGCCGCGACCTTCGAGCCGCTTTCGTTCACGAGCGCGAGCGTGATCTTGCTGCCGCCGCCCTGCCCGCCGAAGACGAACCCGAAGAGCACCGCCATCAGCATCGGAAAGACGAAGGTGAAGAACACATCGCCCTTGTCGCGGAACATCAGGCGCAGGTCCTTCTTCGCGATGGAGAGGATCGCCCTCATTCGCGCAGGCTCCTTCCGGTGAGCGCGAGAAATACGCTCTCAAGGTCTGCGCGGTCGATGCGCACGCCCGTGACGCCGCCCGACGCGAACTGCCGCGCGACTTCGGCGACGGGGTCCGCGGTCACGACGCGCACTTCGGCGCCGTCGCGCTCGACGGTGACGGTCGAGTTGCCGCCGTGGCGTGCGATGAGCTCGGCGACGGTGCCGACATCGAGCATGCGGCCGTGGTCGACGATGCCGACGCGGTCGCAGATCTTCGCGGCTTCTTCCATGTAATGCGTGGTGTAGACGATCGTCTTCCCGCGCGCGGCGAGCGTGCGCACGAGCTCGAGGATGCGGTTGCGGCTCTGCGGGTCGACGCCGGCGGTCGGTTCATCGAGCAGCACGAGCTGCGGGTCATGTACGAGCGCGGCGGCGAGATTGAGGCGCCGCTTCATGCCGCCCGAGAAAGCCGCGGTGCGCTCGTCGGCGCGCGTGTCGAGCTCGACGAGCGCGAGGAGTTCGTCGACGCGCGTCTTCGCGCCCGCGAGCCCGTAGAGATCGGCGAGGAAGAGCAGGTTCTCGCGCGCCGTCAGCTCGCCGTAGAGCGTGATCTCCTGCGGCGCGAGCCCGAGGTGCATGCGAACGCGCGGGTTCGTCGGCGAGCCGAGGCCGAGGAGGTCGACCGAGCCTGCATCGGGCGCGAGCAGGCCCGTCGCGATCCCAATGGTGGTCGACTTGCCGGCGCCATTCGGGCCGAGAAGGCCGAAGACCTCACCCTGGCGGACCTCAAGCGACAGCCCCTCGACCGCAACGGTCGAACCGAAGGCTTTGCGAATGTCGCGAAGAGCGAGCACAGGGGTGGTAGCGTACCGCGCACGGGGGTCGCGATCGACGACGCCATCGACGAGATCATCCAGTTGCTCAGCTAGCCGCCGAGATCCCGATCCACCCCGCGAGCGCGCTCGCGAGGCCGAGGAACACGAGGAAGCTCATCGAGTCGGTCACCATCGTGAGGAAGATCGTCGACGCGGTCGCCGGATCCGCGCCCACGCGGCGGACGGCGAGCGGCAGGCTCGAGCCCACCACCGTGCCGACCGAAAGCGCGACCGTCATCGCGATCGCGACGACGACGCCAAGCTTCCACATATCGGTCTCCGGCGCCTGCCAGTACTCGATTCCCGCGATCACGCTGCCGACGAGCAGTCCGCAGATCAAGCCGTTCACAAGACCGACGGTGCCCTCGCGGCGCACCAGCTGCAGCGCCGCGCCCTCGCGCACCTCATCGAGCACGATGCCGCGCAGCGTGACCGCGAGCGACTGCTGCCCCGCGTTGCCCGCCTGGTTCGCGATCACGGGCATGATGACCGCGAGGATCGCGATCGACCCGATCAGCCCGTCGAACTGCAGCACCACGACCGCGGCAAGCGAGCTGGTGAAGAGGTTGACGAAGAGCCACGGCAGCCGGCCGCGCAGCTTGTCGGCCACGCTCGAGAACACGGCCTCCTCGCGGCCTGCACCCACCATCGCCTGCGCCTTCTCGGTGCCTTCCTTGCGGATCGCATCGATGACATCGTCGACGGTGATGACGCCGAGCATGCGGTCCTCGTCGTCGATCACGGGCAGCACGAGGTAGTCGTACTTCTCGAACTCGCGCGCGACATCCTCGCGCCCGACATCGGGCTTCACCGCGTCGACCTGCCGTTCGCAGATCTCGGTCACGCGCTGCTCGGGCTTCGCAAGGAGCAGCGCGCGCATCGTCGCGCGGCCCTGCAGCCGCCCGCGCCAGTCGACCACGAACACATAGAGCCAATCCTCGCCGAGCGCCTCCGCACGGCGGATCGCCTCGGTCGCCTCGCGCACGGTCATCGTGTCGCGCACCGCGAGGTAGTCGGTCGTCATCATGCCGCCCGCGCTCTTCTCGGTGTACTCGAGCAGGCGGCGGAACTTCACGGCCTCGACCTTGCCAAGCGTGCCGAGCAGCCGGTCACGCGAGGAGTCGTTCATGTTCTGGAGGATGTCGGTCGCGTCGTCCGGCGCCATCTCCTCGATGAGCTTGCCCGCGTACTCGGGGTCTTCCTCGACGAGATCCTCGAGCACGCTGACCGCGAGCGACGGATGCATGTGCGCGAGCGCGTCGGCCGCGCTCTCGGTCTCCATCTCCTCGATGACCTCGATCGCCTTCTCCTCGCCGATCTGCTCGAGCGTCTCGGCGGCGTCCGGCGCCTCTTGCTGCTCGACCGCATCGGCGAACTCGGGAAGATCGATCGTCGGCTTGTCGAGCAGCTCCTCGACGCGCTCGTCCTCGGGCGTCGACTCGTTGACCTCGATGACCGCATCGCTCTCGGGCACATCCTCGATCGGCGACGGCGTCGCGCCACTTGCCGCGTGCGCGGCGCGGCGCAGTTCCGCTGCGTCGCCTGAAGGTGGTTGCGAAGACTCGTGCGCCATGCCGCGAGTGTACCGAAGGCATGCGATGTTTCGCGCGCCACTCTTGTCGGGATCAATGCGCAGAGTTCCGAAATCCGCGACAATCGTTCCGTGCCCGAACCAGTCACCATCGACCGTTCCGACGATCCGCGCATCGCGGGCTTCGCCGACATCCGCGAGAAGGAACTCGCGGCGCGGACTGGGCTGTTCGTCGGCGAAACCCTCGTCGTCCTCGAGGCGATGCTCCTCCACGCGCACGCGATCGAGGCCGTCCTCGCGAGCGCCCGCATGCTCGAGCGCACGCGGGAGATGCTCGCGGCGGCCGGCTGCGACGCCCCGCTCTACACGGCCTCCGACGAGGTGCTCGCCGAACTCACGGGAATCGACCTCCACCGCGGCGTGCTCGCGCTCGGCCTTCGCGCCCCGTTCGAGCCTGTCGCACCCGAGGCGTACGCGCCCGCGTCGCCGCCGCGCACCGTGCTGGTCGCCGAAGGCATCACGAACATCGACAACATCGGCCAGCTCTTCCGCATCGCGGCCGCCTTCGCGGTCGACGCCGTGCTGATGAGCCCCGACTGCCACGACCCGCTCTACCGCAAGAGCCTGCGCGTGTCGACCGGCAACGCGCTCAAGGTGCCGGCGATCCGTGCGCGCGCGTGGCCCGCCGATCTCGCCGCATTCTGCGCGCGGTTCGACCTCACGCTCGTCGCGACGGCGATCCAGTCGTCGGTGCCGCTCGCGTCGATCGGGCATCCGCCGCGCGTTGCCATCGTCGTCGGACATGAATCCGAAGGAGTCACGCCCGCCGTGCGCGCGCTTGCGAAGCATGTCGTCCGCATTCCGATGGCGAAGGGTGTCGATAGCCTGAATGTCGCTGTCAGCGCGGCAGTTGCGCTCGATCGGCTGTCAAACGGGCAGCGCGCATAAACCGACCTGTCAAGCAGGGTGCTTTGAAAATTCTTTCGAAAGGGGCGAACCCTCGTTTTTCGAGGTCGTACCCACTGGTGCCAGCGCGCGCCGCTCCGCCACGAACTTTCGGCGGAGGTCCGGAACTGCGGGCTCGCACATCACGCACAGTCAAGCCAATGAAATCTGACGCACGGGGTGCGTGCGGTGTTGGCTTGACGCGAGAAACGGAAGAACCATGCACAGCCAACACGCACATCCGATTCGCCCCGCCCGTATCGCAAACCGCTCCGCGGTCGTCACGGCAAGCGTGCTCTTGCTCGCAGCGCCGGCGCTCGCAGCGTCGCCCGCCACCGAAGGCGTGACCCGCGCGGCCACCACGCTCGATGCACGCGAGAGCACCGCGCGCAGCGACGCCAACAGCCTGTCGCGCGCCTTCCGCTCCGCGGCCCGCACGCTCGCACCGAGCGTCGTCACCATCAACACGAAGTCGAAGCCGCGCGCCGCGAAGGCATCCGGCATCGATCCTCGCATGCTTCCGCCAGGCATGCAGCTGCCTCCGGGCATGCTCGCGCCGCAGGGCGAGGCGCCTTCCGCCGGTGGCACCGGCACGGGTGCCGTCATCTCCGCCGACGGTTACATCGTCACCGCGAACCATGTGGTCGCCGATGCCGATGAGATCGAGATCGTGTTCCAGGACGGACGCACTGCAAACGCAAGCGTCATCGGCCTCGACCCCGGCACCGACATCGCCGTGCTCAAGACCGATGCAACCGGGCTCGTTCCCGCGCGCTTCGGCGACAGCGCCTCGCTTGACATCGGAGACTGGGTCGTCGCGATCGGCGCGCCATTCGGGCTCGAGCAGACCGTGACCGCGGGCATCGTCAGCGCGAAGAGCCGCAGCGATGTCGGCCTCGCGACCTTCGAGAACTACATCCAGACCGACGCCGCGATCAACCCGGGCAACTCGGGCGGACCGCTCGCGAACCTTGACGGCGAGATCGTCGGGATCAACTCGGCGATCAGCTCGAAGTCGGGCGGCAACGACGGCATCGGGTTCGCGGTGCCCGCGTCGGTTGCGCGGCGCGTGGTCGATTCCATCATCGCGACGGGGCGTGTGGCGCGAGGATTCCTCGGCGTCGGCGTGCAGTCTGCCGACGACGAGCTCCTCGCGAGCCTCGGCGTGACAGACACCGCCGGTGTCGTCGTGAATGCCGTCACAAGCGGTTCGCCGGCCGCCGAGGCGGGACTCGAGCCTGGCGATGTCATCACGGCGCTGGACGGCCAGCGCATCCGCACGCCAGGCGAACTCGTCGCGACCGTCGGCGAGCGCGCGCCCGGCAGCGCCGTCGAGATCACGGCGCTTCGGGGCGGCGACGAGCGACGGCTGCATGCGACGCTCGCCGAGCGCACCGACGAAGGACGCACGAGCACCGCGAAGAAGCAGGCTCCTTCCGCGAAGCCAAGCGCCCTCGCGCGGCTCGGCCTTGCGCTCACCGAACTTTCCGCATCCGACGCGGCAGCGACAGGGATCGCGGCCGATGGACCCGTGGTCGTCGTCGAATCAGCCAACGACGGCGGCCGCGCGGCCCGCGCCGGAATCGCGGCCGGCGATGTGATCCGACGCATCGCCAACCGCGAAGTCCGCACGCTCGACGAGGCATCGCGTGCACTCGATGGCCTCGGAGAGGAGACATCGATTCCGATTCTCGTCGAGCGTGACGGACGCGCGCGGTTCGTGTTGATCCGCACCGAAGCGGCGCCGTCCGATACCCGTCGGTAGCAAGCCCAGACCTCTTTCGCGCATGCTGCGTTGGCATGCGGGCCGTGTCGTGAAGCCCCCTCGCGATGCGCGCTGCAGGCGCCCCGATGGACTTCCGTCGTCGGGGCGCCTGCCGTTTTGCGCTCGATCCCGCCGCCGCCCGCGCACCCGCGCGGCGGCCGAGCGACTACGCTGTTCCTCCCGCATGACGACACCGCGCGACGCCACTCCGCACGACACAGCGCACGACCGCGTGGTGGCGCTTTCGTTCGCGCACCGCGTGCGCTTCACGCGCGGCGCGCTCGACGCGGCGAACCACACGCTGCGCGAGGTGCTCGCAGGCGACGCGGCGATCGCGGCGCGGCGCGCGGTCGTCTTCATCGATGAAGGCGTGGCAGCCGCGCAGCCGTACATCGCCGACCGACTGCGCGCATACTGCGACGCGCATCGCGCGCACATGCCGCGCATCGTCGCGGTCGAGACCTGCGCCGGCGGCGAGCGCGCGAAAGAGGACATGCGCATCGTCGACCGCGTGATCGAGCTCGTCGAGCGCGAGAAGATCGACCGCAAGAGCTTCGTGTTCGCGATCGGCGGCGGCGCGATGCTCGACGCCGTCGGCCTCGGCGCGGCGACCGCGCACCGGGGCGTGCGGCTCGTCCGCATGCCGACCACCACGCTCGCGCAGGACGACGCCGCGATGGGCGTCAAGAACGGCGTCAACCGCTTCGGCAAGAAGAACTTCGTCGGCGCCTTCGCGGTGCCGTACGCGGTCGTGTGCGACGAATCGATGCTGTCGACGCTGCCGCCGGCCGTGTTCCGCGCGGGTTTCAGCGAGGCGGTCAAGATCGCGCTCATCAAGGATCCCGCGTTCTTCGCGGCGATCGAACAGGCGGCGGCCGCGATCGCGGCGTGCGACCTCGACGCGGCGAGCCCCGTCATCCGGCGTTCCGCCGAGCTCCACCTCGCGCACATCGTCGACGGCGGCGACCCGTTCGAGGCGAACGAGGCGCGCCCGCTCGATTTCGGCCACTGGGCGGCGCACCGGCTCGAGTCGATGAGCGCGCACGCGGTCTCGCACGGCGATGCGGTCGCGCTCGGGCTGCTGCTCGACTGCCGCTACTCGAACCTCAAGGGCTGGCTCTCCGATGCCGATTTCGCGCGCATCCGCGCGGTCGTCGCCGCGCTCGGCCTGCCGATGCGCCACGCGCTGTTCGCCGACACCGCGCGGCTCTTGAGCGGCCTTGAGGAGTTCCGCGAGCACCTCGGCGGCCAGCTCACCGTCACCATGCTGCGTGGCATCGGCCACTGCTTCGAGGTGCACGAGCTCGACGCCGACCTCGTCCGCCGCGCGGCGGGCGAGATGGCGTAGCGACGCGCAATCGAGCGCGAAGCGCGAGCCCAAGACGACCAGAGTCGACAGCCTGAATGGGCCGTCGCCCCGCACGGTTTGACGCTCAGGCTTCGCTGCGCTCCGCCTTCGTCCGCACCCGCACCTGGCGCTCGTGACGCCCGCCTCCCCGCGTACCATGCCCGCATGTCAGCCACGCCTCCCCCGCTCTCGAAGCGCGCCGTCGTCGACCGCTATTTCCTCGAGCATCGCGCCAAGGTGCTCGACATCGCGGCGTTCCTCGACCGGTTCGACCGCGCGCAGGGCGACGGCGCCGATGACTACCGCGTGACGGCGCTGCGCGAGTGCTGCGCGGTCCTGCTCGACGGCAAGCCCGACCGCGCGCGCCGCGTCCTCGAGCTCCTGAGCGACCATTCGGCGGAACCGATCGCGAAAGCGCCGATGAAAGGCGCCACGGGCGCGATGGAACTTCAGAAGAAGGGAGCCATCTGATGTACATCGACCCCCATGTCCACATGGTCTCCCGCACCACCGACGACTACCAGCGCATGGCGCTCGCCGGCTGCGTCGCGGTCACCGAACCCGCGTTCTGGGCCGGCTACGACCGCAGCTCGCCCGCGGGCTTCTTCGACTACTTCCGCCAGCTCACCGACTTCGAGCCGAAGCGCGCCGCGCAGTACGGAATCCGCCACCACACCTGGCTGTGCATCAATCCGAAGGAAGCCGAAGACCCCGTCTTCGCGAAGGAAGTCATCGCGCTCATCCCGCAGTTCCTGAAGTGCGAGACCGTGCTCGGGATCGGCGAGATCGGCCTCAACAAGAACTCGAGGAACGAGCTCGAGATCCTCGACGCGCATCTCGCGCTCGCGGCCGAGCACGACCTGCTCGTCCTCGTCCACACGCCGCACCTCGAGGACAAGCTCAAGGGCACGCGGCTGATCATGGATGCGATCAAGAACCACTCGAAGCTCGATCCGGGCCGCGTGCTCATCGACCATGTCGAGGAACACACGGTGCGCCCCGTGCTCGAGCGCGGCTTCTGGGCGGGCATGACGCTCTATCCCGACACGAAGTGCACGCCGCAGCGTGCGGTCGACATCTTCGAGATGCACGGCACCGAGCGCCTGTGGATCAACTCGGCCGGCGACTGGGGCAACAGCGACCCGCTCGCGGTGCCGAAGGCGCAGATCGAGATGAAGGCGCGCGGCCACACGCTCGACAGCGTGAAGAAGGTCAGCTTCGACAACCCGCTCAAGTTCCTGTCGCAGTCGGGAAGGTTCCGGATCGCATGAAGAAGCGCCCGCTCATCGGCATCACCGCGGATCTCGCCGGCGACTACGCGCGCAACCGCCGCACCTACATCGACATGGTCGCGGCCGCGGGCGGCGTTCCCGTGCTCTTGCCGACGATCGCTGCGTTGCGCGAGGAGATGCTCGACCGCGTCGACGGCGTCGTCATCACCGGCGGCGACGACATCGATGTCTCGAAGTTCGGCATCCCGCTGCACCCGAAGGCCGAGTGCATGGCGGCCGAGCGGCAGGAGGCCGAGTTCGCGCTGCTGAAGGCGCTCGACGCGCGCCCCGACAAGGCCGTGCTCGGCATCTGCCTCGGCATGCAGATGATGGGCGTTCACCGCGGCAATCCGCTCATCCAGCATCTCGGCGATGTGCTGCCCGACGCCGACCGCCACCGCAACGACGCGGTCCACCCGGTCGAGGCCGAGCGTGGATCGCTCCTGAAGTCAGGCGCCGTGCGCTCGTGGCACCACCAGGCCATCTCCGAGGCGAAGGGCTTCGACATCATCGCGCGGTCGGACGACGGCGTGATCGAGGGCATCATCGACCCGACGCGTCGCTTCTATCTGGGCGTTCAGTGGCATCCCGAGCGCACCGAAGCAACCGAGACAGGCCTCGGCGTCGTACAGACGCTTGTCGAGCATGCACGCTGACGCGTCCCAGCCGCCGAAACTCGAATGCCCGCGATGCGGGTACGACATCGCGGCGGCGATGCAGGCCGCGAAGGAACGCGGCGATGAGCGTGTCGTCTGCTCCGAGTGCGGCCTCGAGACCGTGGTACGCGAACTCGAACTGAGCGCAGACTGCCCGCCGTGGCTGATCGAGTCGCGAGTCGCGCGCGATGGCGTCGTCGTCCGTTTCTACCGCACCGTCACGCGCGTACTCCGCACGCATCGATTCTGGAGCGTGGTGCGCATGTCGGCGCCGATCTCGCGGCGCGGGCTTGCCGCGTACTTCGTCGGGCTCGCGATCGTGCTTCACCTGCTCGCGGTCGCTGCGGTCGCGCCCATCGTCGTCATCGATCGAACAACCAACCCGAACGGTCGCTCGATCGTGCCGGACCTCGCGCTGGTGGGCGTTCTGCCGCTCTGCCCGCTGAGCGCAGACGAGATCCTGTACGCATCGGCGCAAGCCAATCCGAACCGATCGGTCGATGCCGCGACGCTCTGGCGAGCGGTCACGGGTGCGGTTCGACTGACCATCATGCGCGACAAGCTGTGGTTCGAGTTCACGCCGCAGGATCCCAACGCGACCGGCGCCTACGCGATCCCGCAGCCGAACCCCTTCGTGCTGTCGGGCCCGAGTTTCATCGAGCCGAACAACAATCTCGTCCGCGCCCACCGCTGGCTGCTCGCGGTGCTTGCGATCTCGCTGTTCCCCGTGGTCGCGTGCGGGCTGCTGTGTCTTCTGCCGGCCTCGCTGCGGCGCGAGAGGATTCGTGGCGTACATCTCTTCCGAGGCTGCGCCTATGCGTGCTCGTTTGCCCCATTCGCGCTCATCCTCAACGCATCTGCGCTCGGAGTCGCTGCGTTCGGGTTTGCGATGACTTCGAGGAACCTGCTGCCAGGCATCTACTCCGTCGCCCAGTTCACAGCGATCGCGCTGATGATCTGGATTCCACTCGGCTCGCTCGCGTTCTCGGCGCGCTACCTCGACGCGTTCTGCACGCGCTACCTGCTGCTCGAGCGCGGGCGCGTCGTCGCCATCACGCTCAACCTGATCACGCTGCTCGCTGCAGTCGTGGTCGCATTCACGGCGTTCAACCCATGAACCACTCCACCGACCCATCCGCCGCATCGCCATCCGCGCTCGAATGCCCGCGCTGCGGTCACCTGCTCGGCGCCATGGCCGACCAAGCCGCGCTTCGCGGAGAGACGCACGGAACCTGCAGCGAGTGCGGGCTCGATGTCGAGTGGCACAAGCTGCGCGACCAGACCACCGCGAAGCCGTGGCTTGTGGAAGCGCCCGCATCTCGGCGCGGCATCGTGCGCCGTGCGCTCGGCACGCTCGTTCGTACGGCAAGGCCCTTCCGGTTCTGGGAGTCGATCGACCTCGCGCTCCCCCTTTCAAAGCGAGGGTTGTTCGTCTTCATCCTTTCCGTCCTCGTCATTCTGCATGTCTTCGCGTCAGTGCAGCGAATCCTCGTCCGAGGATGGACCCCGTGGATGACGCCGCCTGCGGCTTCGGTCTCGGATGCGGCCACCATCGGCGGTGTCGCCCTCGCGCTCGTCGCGCCGCTTTCCAGATATGACGGCGCGGCCGTGGTCTACGCCATGCATCAGGCCACGGGGAACACCGACACGCGCGGTCTCGTCTGGGAATCGATCCCGGCGCTCGCCAAGGCCGCGATTCCATTCCAACAGGGGAGGATCACCGTGAAGGTCGTCCCGGTGTCGCCGACCCAGTCGATCATCCATCACGCCTACCCAGGCGCGCGGGATCTTCTCATGCCCATCCTCCAGCCTTCGAGCACCGTCTTCATTCCCCCGACGCTGCTCGCGCCGCTCACGCTCCTGCTCCTCCCGACCTCGCTGCGCCGCGCGCGCATCCGCCCGCGCCACCTCGTGCGGCTCATGGCCTACACGACGGTGCTTCTGATCCCGATCACGGCGTGCGTGTTTGTCGCGGACAATCTGCTGCGCGGTTTCTATGTTCCCGCGCGCAGCGAATTGCGCTTCCATCTACACCCGTTCGGAGCGTTCGGCGAGGTGAATCCGACGTTCCTCCTCCTCCTCTTCGTCTTCACGCTCAACGCCGTCTGGCTCAGCGCCGCAGCGTCCCGCTATCTGCAGCTTCCGAACGCACGCGGCGTCGGCATCGCATGCGCGTTGATCCCGATGCTCGTTGCATGCCTCCTCGCGCTCCTTGCGTGATGGCGCGCTTCGCTCTGGTCCACGCAACATGAGGTCGCAGTCCGACATCCACGGCTCGTCGCCAACCGCGCTGGAGTGCCCCCGCTGCGGCCATCAGCTCGGCGTCATGGCCGACGACGCCGAGCGTCGCGGCGAGACTCGCGGAACCTGCAGCGAATGCGGGCTCGACATCGCGTGGTCCAGTCTGCGCGCCGACGCCATCGCGCCATCGTGGTTCGTCGAGGCGCGCGCGTCGCGCCGCAACATCCTGCGTCGCGCGTTCGGCACGCTCGTGCGCACCGCACGGCCATTCCGCTTCTGGTCGTCGATCGACCTTGCGCTTCCGCTCTCGGTACGCGGGCTTGTCGTGTTCGTCGCGCTTCTCTGCGTCATCGCGCACCTCGTGTGCGCGGTGCCGCGCTTCCTGATCGACAGCCCCGTGGGCCCGATGCGTCCGCTCCCGAGGGCGGTTGAGTCGGCGCCGACCATCGGGAAGGCCGCTCTCGCGCTCCTGTGGCCGTATGACACGATCGATGGCGCGGAGGTCGTCGTGTCGGCGTATCAATCGGGCTTGGCGACCACACTGTTTCCTCTTCTCGGAGATTCAGCGTGGCTCGCGATGGAGGCGATCTGGAAGGGTGGCGGTCACTCCCCTCCGCCGATCGGGTTTGCCATCCTCGATCCGTATGGCGAGTTCGGCATCCGATGGCTGAGCCGCCGCGTAGGGCTCCACGAATGCGACACGCTCTTCCCGAGCGGATTCGCGGAGCCCGCCGTCCTCGGTATGGCCGTCGCAGGGCTCACGCCCCTCGTGATGCTGCTCCTTCCAGTCTCGCTGCGCAAGGCGCGCGTGCGTCCGAGGCACTTCGTTCGGATGCTCGTCCTTGGTTTCGTCTTGCCGCTCGTCGTGCTGCTATGCGCGCTATCCGTCACGCAGGCGATGCGCGCGTTTGGCTTGCTCAAACCTGCGGATGCGGACTACCACCTCTACCTCCTGGGTGCGTTCCGCGATCCCTACTACACCTTCGCCGTCCTGCTCCTTGCCACGGCGCTTGGGGCGACCTGGACATCGGCCGCCGCGTCGCGATACCTCAAGTTGCCGAATGCCTGCGCCGTGGGCGTGGCCTGCGGCACGGTGTCCGCATTGACGGCGGCCGTTGCGCTCTTCTTAGTTTGAGCGCGGCTGCGCGTGATCGTCCGTCAAATGCGCGCGCAGCGCATCGCCGCCGAAGTTGTTCGCCGGGTCGCTCCACACGCAGTGGACATGCGATGCGTCCGCGTTCGTCGAGTCGTACTCGATCGTGAAGCACGGCGTCGCGAGGCGGTAGTAGTGCGGCTTGTCGAGCGCCGTCTCGCCGACGAACGCGAAGGTGAGTTCGCCGGCGTGCTTCGCGCGCCACTCGCGCAGCTGCGCGTCCGCGACGCCTTCCTCGAGCAGGCCTGCATGCACCGCGAGCAGCTTGTCGACGATCGCCTTCTGCGCATCGCTCATCGACGCGCGTGAAACACCCTTCGTTTCGGGCGCCTTCGCATCGGCACCGACCGCCCACAGCACATCGGCAGGCGTACCGTCCATGATGCGCGCGGCCTTGCGCTGCGCATCGTCGAACGACCGCGCGAGTTCGAACGCGACCTCGACCGCGGCGCCAAGCGGGCGCTTGCCCTCGTCGTCGCCGCGCGCGATCTGCGCCGGGAATGACCCCGTGAACATCGGTGTCACCGTCGCCGTGTCGCCAACGCACGCAGCGTGCAGCACGAAGTGATGTCCCTCGATCTCGAACGCCCAGGCAGGGTCGGAAGGCGCGCCGAAGAAGTGCACCGCATAGAGATCGTCGCCGTAGGTCGGCGGCGCGATGCCGGCCGCCTTCTCATCGGCGCCGTTGATCGCCTCGACCACGCGGATCAGGCGCCACTGCTCGCGGCCGGCCGCGGAGAGAAACGAGTCGACGAGCGCAAGCGTGGCCGCACGCGTGTCGGCGTCCATGTCGCGCAAGAAGAGCCCGTCGCGGTCGCCGCGCGCGAAGTACCACTTGGTGCGCTCGGGATGGTCGAGCGGCCGCAGCGCCTTCGCGCGCTCGGCGTCCGAGAGCGACCGCACGAACGCGTCGGCCGCCGCGCGCTGCGCCGCCGCTGCTTTCGGCGGTTCGCCCGCGACGGCCGCAAGTCCGGCCGCACATGTGACGATTCCAAGACCGACGACGAACGCGGTTGCCATGCGCATGGCTCCAATCGTCGCAGGAATCCTGTCACAATGGAAGCGTGACCGCGCCCCGCGCCCAACTCGCCTACTGCACGAATGTCCACCCGGGCGACACGCTCGCGCGGACGAAGTCGATGCTCGAGCAGCACGCCACGCGCGTGCGCGAGCTCTTCACGCCGCGCGGCGAACTTGGCATCGGCCTGTGGCTGTCGGCGCAGGCCGCGCGCGAACTGCTCGCGGAGCAGGACGGCACCGCGCGCCTGCGCGACTGGCTCGCCGAGCGGCACCTCGCGGTGCGCACGCTGAACGGCTTCCCCTACGGCGACTTCCACCACGAGACCGTGAAGACGCGCGTCTACCACCCGCACTGGGCCGATCCGAACCGCTCGCTCTACACGCTCGACCTCGCGAAGATCCTCGTCGGGCTCGTCGCGCCGGGGACGCGCACCGTGTCGATCTCGACCGTGCCGATCGGCTGGCGCAGCGACTTCACCAACGAAGGTTGCGGCGCCAGCGTCGGCCTCGCGACCGCGCAGCTCGAGTGGATCGCCGAGAAGCTCGCCGAACTCGAGGACGCAAGCGGCGTGCGCGTGACGGTCGACCTCGAGCCCGAGCCCGGCTGCCTCCTCGACCGCGCCGAGCATGTCGTGTCGCTCTTCGACCAGTGCTTCAACTCGGACGAAACGCGCCGCCACCTCGGCGTCTGCCACGACATCTGCCACAGCGCCGTGATGTTCGAGGAGCAGGACGAGGCGCTCGCGCTCTACAAGCGGCATCGCATCCGCGTCGGCAAGATCCAGGTGAGCGCCGCGCTTTCATGCCACGGCGCGCCGAAGGAGCTCAACGAACTCGCGCAGTTCGCCGAGAACCGCTACCTCCACCAGACCTGCGTGCTCGCGGGCTCGGGCGAGGTGCGCTTCTTCAGCGACCTCGACCTCGCGCTCGACGCGATGCCCGACGGTTTCTGGCGCACGCACTTCCATGTGCCTGTGCATCTCGACGCCATCGGCCGCCTCGGCACCACCGCGAAGGAGATCCCGAGCGCGCTCGTGATGGCGTCGCACGACGACCCGCCGTGCTTCGAGGTCGAGACCTACGCGTGGACGGTGCTGCCGCCGCATCTCCGCGAGCGCGACCTCGCCGCTGGCATCGCGAGGGAACTCGCGTGGACGCGCGACGCGCTCGTCGACGCCGGCTTCACGGTCGACGCGGAGCGCGCGCCGTGAGCCAGGCTCGCGCATGGCTCGAGATCATGCGCATCTCCAATGCGCCGACCGTGGTGTCGAACGCGATCGCGGGCGGCGTGCTCGGCTTCTACGCCAAGGGCGGGGCGGACAGCCTCGATCTCCTCGACGCACGATGGATCGTCATCCTCGCGCCCCTCTGCTGCTACATCGGCGGCATGGTGCTCAACGACGCGTTCGACGCCCGAATCGACGCGCGCGAGCGCCCCGAGCGACCGATTCCGAGCGGGCGTATCTCTCGAGGCGCTGCGTTCGTCGTGGGCGCACTGCTCCTGCTCGGCGGCATCGCGTTCGCGGCGGCAACCGGCTCGATGCTCGCCACCCTCGCGACCGCCGTGCTCGCGATCGCCGTCCTCGCCTACGACACGGTTCATTCCTACACCGCCGCTTCGATCGTGCTGCTCGCAGTCTGCCGCGCACTGGCCGCGATCATTCCGATGGCCGCGTTCGCACCCGATGCGCAGACGATCGCTTCGAGCGGCATCCTCGCGCACCCGGCGGCGCTCGCGGTCTGGACGCTGCTTCTCTCGATCCTCGCGCGCGGCGAGGTCGCTGCGCCGCGCGCGCCGTTCCCCCCCTGCCCTTGGTGCGGGCATCCGATGCTCTCCGGCGCGGACGCGTGCAGCGAGTGCGGAAAGAAGCCAAATCCAGCGGTCGCCGAGACCCGCGCAAGCCAGCGTGCGCTTGCCCTCGATATGTCGCGTCTCTTGCTGATGCCTGCGCTCGCGGCCGCCTTCATGCTGTTCCTTCCGAGGAGCCCCCTCACATTCGAGAACTTCAGCGGACCGAAGGGCCCGGCCCTTGCCATGTTCGCCGCGATCGGGCTCTCCGTGTTCCTGATCTTCGAGGCACGACGGCGAGCGCGCGGCTACATCGGCACGCCGCAGTTCGTGGGGTTCCTGATCGCGGTGCTCGCGGGCATCGACGCCATCGCGCTCGTGAACATCGGGCAGCCGCTTGCCCTTGCCTGCGCGGTTTGCTTCATCGTGACGATCGTGCTGCAGCGCCGCATCGCGGGCAGCTGACCGCAACGCTCAGCGCGCGGCGCGAAAAATATCTCCGTAAAAACTACGGACTTCGGCGAAGCGCGAAATCGCTCGCCCATGATGCACGCATCGCGCACCGCACTGTGCGGCGCGCAGCAACTCAACCGGGCCAAGCCCGGGGAAAGGAAACGCCATGCCGATTCGCACGGTTGGAGGACTTCTCATGGGCGCGGCCTCGGCGCCGCGTCGAAGTCTGATGGTTCTCGTCGCAGGAGGCGCCATCGGTCTCGGTGGCGCCCTCGCACTTCCCGGGTGCGAGACCGTCGGCGGCTTCGTCGCCACGGCCGTCCATGTGTGCGTGCCGATCATCCGATCGCTCCTCAACCTGCCGCTTCCGGAGCTGCCCGCAGGCTACACCTCCTGCGGCGACCCGACGGTCTGGACAGAGCACGGTCACTCGCTGACCTTCTGCTTCTACTGCTCGCCCACCGATCCTCGAAGGGTCTATGTGCAGATGAACTGTCAGGGCGACTACTACCCACTGTCGGTGCGGCCGATCGGTTCGCCGTCGTCGATCGGCGTCGACGAGGGCGTCCACCTCGAGAAGCTCGGTTGCGAGGAGCAGCTCCTCATGCGGGCACGCGCGAGCTACGACGAGTGGACTGGACACGCCGCTGCGTCGTTTGACTGCCCGAACGCTCGCGTCTTCCCCGATGCGTCGGGCTACGCATCGCTCGTGGTCGCCGTCGATGGAAGGCGCGTCGAGGTCGCGAGTGACTTCAAGGTCGACTTCGGGCAGGCGGTCACGATCGAAGGCAAGCTCGACGAGGTCGCGCACTACGCCATGATCTCCGGGCTGCGCGAGCTTTCGTTCCGATCGGGCGGCGTGTCATACGCAGTGGTCGTGAATCCCGAGGTCTCGGCCATGATGCTGTTCAAGGACGGCGCCTGCATCGACTCACGCCTTCTGTTCGCGCCGGTCCAGTGATGCGCGCAGAGCGATCGAGCCCCAGGGGCGAGAAGATTCCGACGAAGGCGCGAGACGAGATTCCCCCATGGCGCCCCCGCGCGCATCGCCTTGGTGCGCGCGGGGGCCGCTTCGCCGTACCATCCACGCGTGGCCCGGCCAGCCGATCACTCCAATCCCGTGTGCGTCCTCAACATCGTCGCGCTGTCGCCGAACCTGATCGGCGACGCGACGCCGAGGCTCAAGGAGTTCGCCCGCAAGTCAGGCGGCGTCCGCACGCTCGTGCCGCCGCTGCCGGCCGTCACCTGTGCGTCGCAGTCGACCATGCTCACGGGGCTTGCGCCGAGCGGTCACGGCATCGTCGGCAACGGCTGGCACGACCGCTCGCTGGGAGAGGTGCAGTTCTGGAAGCAGTCGAACAAGCTCGTCCAGGGCGAGAAGGTATGGGAGACGGCGCGTCGCATCGACCCGTCGTTCACCTGCGCCAACATCTGCTGGTGGTACGCCATGCATGCGTCGACCGACGCCATGGTGACGCCACGGCCGGTCTACAAGGCCGATGGGCGCAAGATTCCCGACTGCCTCACGACGCCCGCCGCACTGCGCGACGAACTCCAGAAGAAGAACGGACAGTTCCCGCTCTTCCGCTTCTGGGGGCCCATGGCGGGCATCGAGTCGACCGACTGGATCGCGCTTGCCGCGATGCATCTCCTCGAATCGATGCGACCGACGCTGTCGCTCGTGTATCTCCCGCACCTCGACTACGCGTTGCAGAAGCTTGGCCCGGGGCACCCTTCGATCCGACAGGAACTGCGCGAGCTTGATCGCGTGGTCGGCGGTCTCCTCGACCGCTGCGCGAAGCTCGGCGTGACGCCGATGGTGGTGAGCGAGTACGGCATCGTGCCCGTGCGCGACGCGATCTGGCTCAACCGCACGCTGCGCGATGCGGGCTACCTCGCCGTGCGCATCGAGGACGGGCTTGAGATCCTCGACCTCGAGCACTCGCGCGCCTTTGCGGTCGCCGACCATCAGGTCGCGCATATCTCCGTGCGTGATCCATGCGATGTCGCAGAGGTCGAGCGCATCCTCGCGAAGATCGAAGGCGTCGAGCGCACGCTCTCGGGCGACGCGCGGCGCGCGGCGGGCCTCGACCACGCGCGCGCAGGCGACATCGTCTGCGTAAGCGCCGCCGACCGCTGGTTCGCCTACGGCTGGTGGATGGACGATCGGAAGGCGCCCGACTACGCGCGCACCGTCGACATCCACCGAAAGCCCGGCTACGACCCGTGCGAGCTGATCTACGACCCGAAGCTTCTCTGGCCCGCAGGTCGCGCGATGACGAAGCTTGCGCTGCGCAAGCTCGGGTTCCGCACGCTTCTCGATGTGATCCCGCTCGACGCCTCGCTCGTGCGCGGCTCGCACGGTCGCGCCGCGCAAGCGCCTGGGTTCGACCCCGTCCTCATCGGCGAACTGCCCGACCCGTTCCTCGAGCAGTCTCTGCCGATGGGCTGCGTGCGCGACGCGATTCTCGCCGCCACGCTCGGCGCCAAGCATGCGCGCGCGATCGAGGCCGAACTCAGCGCGCCGATGCGCGCACTTCTCGGTGGAGCGCGCCGCTGATGCGCGTCTTCTGGTCGATCATCGCGCTCCTCGCGGCGATCGGTGTCTGGTTCGTGCTCTCGGGGCAGCCCAATCCGACTCAGCGTCTTGCGCCGGTCGCCGACGACCCCGCGGGCTCACCCGCGGCACCCGATCCCGCACCGAAGCCTCCATCAGCAGCGGAGCCGGCTCCGGCACCCAACGCGGATCCGCTCGGGCAGGCGCTTTCCCAAGCGCTCTTCGCGCCCGAAGCCGCTGCCGGCGGCGGCGCGACAACGCACGCGCCCGTCGCCCGCGACACGCGCTCGCCCGCCGAAATCACGCGCCGCGTCGACGCCCGCACGATCGAACTCGACGGACGCTACCGCGTCATCGGAAACGGCAGCCCCGACGACCCCTACCGCATCTCCTGGGAACTCCTCACCTCGGCCGGACCGTTCATCGACCCTGCGCAAGCGGCGCTCACGCCGCCGCCGTGGGTGCGCGCCCTCGAGGGGAGCTACATCGAGATCTCCGCGTACTACTCGACGGCGCTTCGCGTCCCGACCACGAAGCATGTCCTGCTCACCCTCAACCGCTGGGACGGCTGCTGCATCGGTCTTCCGCCGACACCCTTCGACGCCATCGACGCCAACCTCGCTTCGTCGCTCGACATGAACGGCAAGCACCTCTTCCGGTTCGGCACCTTCCGCGGCCGTCTTATCGTCGAGCCCTTCGCCGCCGGCACCTATCTCCTCGGCCTCTATCGCCTCGAGGACGCCGCGTTCGTGACGCAGTGACTTCGTCCAAGCGCCCCACGCGGCTACCCTGTCACCGTGCTGCGCATCGGTCCCGTCCAACTCGCCTCGAAGATGCTCCTCGCGCCGATCGCGGGGCACACCGACCTCGCGTTCCGCATCCTCTGCCGCGAGCAGGGCGGCGTCGGCATCGCGTACACCGACCTCCTCAACTCCCACGCGATCCTCCGGGAGACCCGCCGTACGCTCGACCTCGCCAAGACGAACGAGCTCGACCGCCCCTGCGGCATGCAGCTCTACGGCAATTCCGAGGATCCGCTGCCCGAGGCCGCGCGCTGGGCGGTCGACCGCGGCGCGCAGGTCGTCGACATCAACATGGGCTGCCCCGTCGACAAGGTCGCCAAGAAGAACGGCGGCAGCCTCCTCCTGCGCGACTGCGGCAGCACCACGCTCCTCGCCGCGCGCATCGTGCAGGCGGTCGAACGCCACTCGGGTGGGCGCGTGCCGGTGACCGCCAAGATGCGCCTCGGCTGGGACCCAGAGCACATGGTGGCGCCGATCCTCGCGCGCCAGCTTGCCGATGTCGGCATCGCCGCCGTCACCGTGCACGGCCGCTACACCGTGCAGTACTTCTCGGGCAAGGCCGACTGGAACGCGATCCGACAAGTGGTCGAAGCCGTGCCGCAGATCCCGATCATCGGCAACGGCGATGTGAGCGAACCCGAGCACGCCGCCGCGCTCATCGCGACCACCGGCTGCGCCGGCGTGATGGTCGCCCGCGGTGCGATGCGAACGCCTTGGATCTTCCGCCGCGCCGATGAATTGCTGCGGACGGGTCAAGTCGGGCCCGAGCCGACGGTCGCGGAGAAGATCCGCGTCGTCCTCCGGCACCTCGAGCTCAGCGCCGAGTACGAAGGCGAGACCCGCACGGTCATCCGCATGCGGCAGCACATCGCCTGGTACGGCAAGTCGATGGGGCACATCAAGCCTCTCAAGGAGGCGATTCGCACCTCGACTTCCGTCTCGGAGATGCGCAGCGCGCTGCTGGCTGCCGAGGACGAGTACGGTCGACTCGAAGCGCCGCTCGTGCCCCGCGCGCGCCGCGCCGAGCCCCTTTCGGGCGGTGAAAGTGCCGCTCCCTGCGATTCAGACGCGTGCTTCTAGGACGGACCGCGTACGCAGAATGTAACGATTAGGGCAATTTTCCCGACTGGACTTGCTCGGAGGGCGCCTTGGGCTACTTTGAAGGTCAAAGGGCCGCGCCTCGTGCGCGGAAAAAGGGTTGGCTTTGTCGGCGGGAACCGACGGAGCCATACGTTTGAGGGAGGAACACGAGCTTCACGCTTGCGTTCCATTGTTGGGAGGGAGTCAGAGATGAATGCTATCGCTCGTCGGGCGCGGCTTGCCGCGTTCGTGGGTGCTATCGCGTGCGCTGCTTCAGCGTACGCAGACGCACCTCCGTTGCAGCTGCTGGTGAATACCGGCTCCTTCGGAAAGTCGTTCTCGCTGAATCCAAACTCGGTCTCCACCGGGGGCGTTGGCTCCTATGTGGGCTCGGTTGACGGCGGCGCGAACACCTGGAACTTCAACTACAACTTCAGCGCCGCCAGCGGCGTGGACGCAGCTGCGCAGTCGGGCACCTTCTCGATCACGAACCTGTCGGGTGCTGAGCGGACCTACAACATCCGCCTCACGCTTCCAACGGCTTCGGCGGGAACGCTCACCGGTCTCTTCAACGGCTCGCTCTCCGGCACGCTCATCACGAGCGGCTCGGGCTACATGCGGTCGGTGACGGCGACGCCGATGTGGACGGCTCTGACCGACACGGTCACCGTGGGTCAGCTGTTTACCTCGCCGGTGAACATCGTGCGCTCCGGCTCTGGCGCGAGCGCGATGGGTTCGCAGAACTTCGGTGGATCGGCTCCCTCGGCGCCGTCGCCCGTGTTCGGCTCGACCATCGCAATCAACATGAGCTTCATCCTCTCCGCCAACGCGACGGCGTCGTTCTCGTCTGCGCTCGGTGGAGTCAGCGTTCCGATTCCCGCCCCAGGCGCGCTCGCGCTGCTCGGCGGTGCTGGTCTGCTCGTTCCGCGTCGACGCCGACGCTGACCGATTGCCTGCCGTCAGTTGTCTCTCTCGTTGGGCCGACCCAAGTTCACGAAGTTCCGTCCGTCAGTCCGTCCGATTCAGAGTTTGCACATCCTCCTCCTCTTCGTCCCAGATCGGAGAGGGCACAAGCCAGGGTCGTCGGGCCCTTGAGCAGGCGAACACGCACGCCGGGCTCATGAGACGACCCTGATCCCGCGACGCGTTTGCACGAGAGACGCACCGCGGGGCACTGCGAAGCAGTTCCGCGAACCATTTGTGCCCCTTTCCGCCCGCCGCCCAAAGCACGAAAGTGCTCTTGGGCGGCGATTTTTTTGGCGCCGGGGCCTGCGAAACCCGTGTTTCTCAGCGTCAAAGGCGCCCCAAGCCCCGACCGACTTGAGCCGTTCCGCCCATCGCCGTACGATCTCCGCCCCATGGCACTGCGCTGCAACATCGTCACCCCCACCGAAAGCGTCCTCGAGACCGAAGCGTCGTATGTCGAGTTCCCGGCATGGGACGGTCAGAAGGGTGTCGCCCCAGGCGCAGCTCCGTTCCTCGTCCGCCTTGGCGAAGGTCGCCTCCGCATCGAGAAGTCGGGTGGCGCCGCCGAGACCTTCCTGCTCGACGGCGGGTTCGCCCAGATGAATGGCGGGACGCTGACGATCCTCGCCGATGCGGTGACCGCGACCGGCGCGCTCTCCGCCAGCGACGCCGAGAAGGAACTCGCCGCCGCCAACGCCGACGCCCTCAAGCGCGGTACGGTCGAGGCACGCGGCAGCGCCGAGCACCGCCAGCGCCTCGCCTACGCGCGCGTCGCCCTGGCCCGCAGCGGCCGCCGTTGAACGCTCCGCGTGGTAGTCTCCGCCGCATGACCGAGCACGACGCGAATGCGATCGCCGATCAGGTGATTGCATCGGAAGACGCCGCCCAGACCGCGACGACAGGCATGGAAGCCGAAGCGAACCAGCCATCGCCCGAGACTCCCGACGCAGAAGTCACCGAGACTCCGTCGCCGAAGCGACGCCGCAAGTCCGCGGAAGAACATCCGTCGCTCTTCTCGATCAACCTCGACGACCCGGAGTTGCCGTCGGCATCGATGCCTTTCGCGCTGCGCGTCGAGGCCGCGATCCTTCTCGCCGACCGACCGATTTCCGATGGCCGCATCGCAGAGGTGCTCGGCCTCGTGCCGGCCTCGAACCGTGCTGCCGGCGAAGAAGCCGCCGAGCCACGCGACTCCGCAGCGCTCACCGCGCGCCGGCGTGAAGCGCTGCGTCTCGTCGGAGAGGCCGTCGACCAACTCAATGTGCAGTACGCGGAGACCAACCGCGCGTTCCGCATCGAGAGCGTGTCGGGCGGCCGCCAGATGCTCACGATCGCGGCGTACGGTCCCGTGCTCTCGCGCATGAAGGGCGCTCGCGCGCAAACGCGGCTCTCGCAGCCGGCGCTCGAGACGCTCGCGATCATCGCGTACCGCCAGCCGATCCTGCGCGCGCAGCTCGAGGCGATCCGCGGCGTCGCATGCGGCGAGGTGCTCAAGAGCCTCATCGACCGTCGGCTCGTCAAGATCACGGGCCGCGCCGAGGAAGTCGGTCGGCCAATGCTCTACGGCACGACGCCTGAGTTCCTGCGCGTGTTCGGCATCGCGAGCCTGAGCGACCTGCCGCAGGCCAAAGACCTGAAGTAGGCGACTCCGGCGTCCGTGGTTCAGCAGGCGAAAGCCTGCCGGTACCCGAGCTTCACGCCGGTACTCCATACATGGCCAGCGCTGAATTGCGGTACCGCGCGTCCTCGCTGACCTCGCGCACGACATGCGGCGCGATCCACGGCGGCAATTCGAAACGCTCCGCGGCATCCGACAGCTCGACCTCAACCATCACGAGCGGCGCATCGCCCGCGCGCAGGTCGCGGAACAGGTCGACCTCCCACACGAGCCCGCCTTCGCGCACGCGATGGCGCGTCTTCGCAAGCCGCCGACCGCGCGTGTGCGGCCACGCAGCGTCGAACTCCGCGCGCGTGATCTCGCGCTCGATCTCCTCGCGCACCACGCCCGCGCCGCGCTTCACCGTGTGAAAGAACCGCTCCGCGCCCGTCGGCTCGACGACTCTCCGCAAGCGACCTTCGGGAAACCCAAGCCGCGCAAGCTCCGCCTCGCTCGCCGCTTCGGGCGCGAGATACCCCTGCTCGATCTCCCACAACTCGACCGCGGCACCCGCCGGAATCGCAGGCATCGCCCGCAGCACCCACACACGCTCGATCTCGCGGCCGCCTGTTGCGCTCAAAGCGCACCCCACTGCGCGACGAGGTTCGCCAGCGCATGCTTCAGGTTCACATTCGCGCGAACCTCGCGCTCGAGCTCGACGATCAGCTCGACCCGCGCCGCAGCGCGCGCGATCAACGCCGCGTCGCCCGTGCGCGCGGCCGACGCGATCTGCGCGCGCAGCCGCGACGCGAGCGTCAGCAGCGCGCAGCGCGTGCCGAGCCGGTTCGCGGCCTCCTTCGACGCCTTCGGATTCTCCTTCACCACGCGCTCGGCGAAGTCGTTCACCAGCTCCGCGAGCCGGTCGGCAAGCGTCGCATCGAACACGCCCTGCTCGAGCTTCTCGAAGCGCGGCAACAACTCCTCGCTCCACGCGCGCAGCTCCTGCTTGTGCGCAAGCTCTGCGGTGCCCGGCGAACCCTCGCTGAACTCCGACAGCCACGCGCGCGCATCGGCGGGCACCGCGTGTCGGTCGTACCACGCGCGCATCGCTTCGGGCTCGAGCGCGCGGAACGCCACGCGCTGGCAACGGCTGCGGATCGTGGGCAGCAGCCGTTCTTCCTGCGTCGTCACCAGGAAGATGTAGGTCCCGGGCGGCGGTTCTTCCAGCGTCTTCAAGAGCGCGTTCTGCCCGTAGAGGTCGAGCAGCTCGGCCTCGTCGATGATGAACACCTTGTTGTGACCGAAGTACGCGGTGCGCCACACGGGCGAGTCGAAGGTCTTGCCGTCGCCGACGGTGCCGCCGATCATCAGCTCGCGCAGAAGATCGAGGGGGATGTTCGTCTGCTTGCGATCGCGCATCTCCTTGATCGAGCTCTCGTCGGCGCGCTCCTTCGCGATCACATGGAAATCGGGATGCGAGCCCGCGTCGATGAGTTCCGCGGTGCGCGAATCGCGCGGCGCCTTGAACGCGGCCATGTGCGCGTCGGTCGCCTCGGGATCGAGCATCAGCCGCGCGCACTCGCGCGCGACGGTGCACTTGCCGACGCCCTGCGGACCATGCAGGATCCACGCGTGATGCATGTGCCCCGACCGCAGCGCATGCACGAGCTGCGCGACCGCAGCGTCCTGCCCGAACACCACGGGCCCTTCGTAATGCACCGGCCGCGGCCGCTCCTCGGGCGGCTGCTCGCCCGCACGCGCGCGCGGCGCCCTCGCAGGCGCCTTGGCAGAAGCAGATGTTGCGGCGCGCTTGGCCATGGGCGCATCGTACGCGCGGGGCGCGTGTTGCTCAGAACAGCGGCACTTCCACCAAGCGGCTTGCCTGCGGCTTGGTGCGGCCCTTCGGGTTCGAGGGGTCGACGGGGATCAGCACCGGCTCGCCATTCGTGAGGTGGGCGGGGAACTGGCGCATCAGGTCCTCGACCTCGGGCGAGAACAGCGTCGAGCGCGCGTCGTAGGCGCGGCGGTCGAACGAGCCGACGGTCACGCTGCTCGTCTCCTTGTCCTCGTCGTGGTGGAACCACGCCTCGAAGCCCTTGCCGCGCAGCTCGGCGCAATAGCGCTCGGCGGCGGCGCGCATCGCAGCGTAGTCCGCGCCCTTCTCACCGAAGGTCGACCACGCCGCGACCTGCAGCGTGTAGAGCGGCCGCACGTTCGGGAGCTTCGTGCGCAGATTCCGGATGTCGTTCGGCTTGACCGTGACCGTCGCGTCCTCGGTCGCCGTGCGCAAGAGCATCGCGCCCGCGAACGGCTTGCCGCCGTTGCGCTCGATCGCCTTCACGCGCTTCAGCTCAGCCTGCGCGGCCTTGTCTTCCGGTCCCTCGAAGCGGCCGACCACGATCGCGGAACCCTTGCCCACGCGTCGCACCATCGCGTTCGAGAGCTCGGGATACTGTCGGACCAGTTCGGTGCGGAACGCGCTCGCGCGCTCGGCGTGGTCAGGCTGCGCGAAGGTCGCCAGCATCACCGACCAACGACCCTTGTCTGCATCGCTCGATGCGGGCTTCGCTGCACCCGTCGCGGCAGGCCGCGCGCGCGTCGACTTCACGCCCTCGTCGCCAATCGCCTCATCGCCGGGATTCATCAGCGACAACTCATCGCCACCGCGGGCCGTCTGCGATGCGCCGGCGCGATTCGCGTTCGACGACTGCTTCACGCCGTCGTTGCATGCAACAAGCGCGAGCCCGCAAGCGACCGAGATGGCCGCCGCACACACACGCGACAAATGAGGTGCCTGATCCATGGAGCACAGGATGCCGACTCGACGAACTTTCTGCGCGGCACCGCGCATCGTTTGCCGAACCCGTGGCGAACAGATCCAATAATGTGCGTATTGTCTTAGGCAGGAAGGCTTCATTACTGACCCCTAAAAATCGCGTCGGAAACGATGTGATTTGCCTGAAAGATTTGTGTCCCTAAACCCCTTCCCCACAGGCGTTTAGGTGAAAGTTCCATCTGGATCGACTGTTCAAGTTGTGCGGGTTGTTCGGTCGATGAAGGTCGTAGGCAGGATGCAGGCTCGGAATCGCGTGGATCGAGCCTGTCCACCACGGACCCGAACCAGGATGGTTTGGCCTCGTAGGGGAAGTGCGTCGCCGAAGGATTAGCGTCGCACATCCCAAGGAGTATTGGCATGCCGGACATTGGCAATCTCGGAAATCTCAGTTCGTCCCTCGCTGCAGGCTATGCCGCCAGCGTTCGGTCGACTGGCGACGCAACCGCCCGCCGTGCGGTTGAAACGACCCAGCCCGCGGTGGCTCGCTCAGGCGACCGCGTGGAGGTGTCGGAAGTCGCTCGCTGGCTCGAGGAGATGAATCGTCTCCCCGCAATCCGCGAGGACAAGGTCGCTGCCGCGAAGGCTGC
The DNA here is from genome assembly GCA_041161465.1 of Planctomycetota bacterium. Taxonomy (GTDB): domain Bacteria; phylum Planctomycetota; class Phycisphaerae; order Phycisphaerales; family SM1A02; genus QWPT01. The sequence goes on from JBEAUK010000062.1 coordinate 28,408, forward strand.
GATCGCAAATGGCACGCTCGACAGCGATGAGAAGCTCGCGATCGCGGTCAGCCGCATGATCGACGAAGCCTCTTCCCTCTGACGCGCGATCTGTGCCCAGCTGATCGACCCAACATGTCCGACGCAGGTGTGTGATCCCCGCGCAGGCCTGACGACAGCACCCAAGCCCCGCCTCGGTCTCCCGATGCGGGGCTTTTCGTTGGCAAGACGCCTTCCAGACAGGCAAATCGTCGGCTTCCCGTACGATTCCGCCCATGCATCTTTCCCGCCATGCGGCGCTTCTTGCGCTCGCCATCGCCGGCCTGTCCCACGCGCAGCAGCCCCCCGTCAACGGAATGCGGCCGAGCAATCCCGCGCGCTACGCCCTCGTCGGCGGCAAGGTGCTCGTCGCACCCGGTCAGACGATCGAGAAGGCGACTGTCCTCATCAAGGACGGCGCAATCGAGGCGGTGGGAGCCGATGTCGCGGCGCCCGCGGGTTACCGCGTGTTCGATGTGAGCGGCAAGACGCTCGTCGCCGCCTTCATCGAGCCAGCGCTCGTCACCGATTCGGCGGAGGCGCAGGTCGCGGTCCTGAAGGCCCCGGGCGCACACTGGAACCAGTATGTGACGCCGGAGGTCAGCGCCGCCGACATCACGCTTCCCGATGCGACGGTCGAGGCGCTGCGGGCGCAAGGTTTCGCGATCGCACGCGTGCTGCCGTCTTCGGGCGTCTTCCGCGGCTCGAGCGACACGCGGCTGCTCTTCCGCGCCGGCGAGCGTGCGCCCGCGCGACGCGGAGACGCGGCGGCTGACGCCACGCACCAGCTCAGCGCCCGCGCGGTGCACTTCGTCGGGCCACGCACGGTCGACTGGAGCGCGATCTTCGGGCAAACCCCGGGAACGCCGCCCTCGCCCGCCACGACGCGCGCCTTCGAGAGCGAGAATCGCTTTCCGTCGAGCCTGATGGGGTCGTACGCGCTGCTGCGCCAGACCTTCATGGACGCGAACTGGCGCGCGAAGTGCCTCGCGGCCGCGCCCACGCAGATGCCGATCGAGGACATGAACGCATTCGATGCGCTGCTGCCTCTTGTCGACGGCACGCAGGGCCTCGTGCTCGACGCGGGCGACGAGCTCGAGGTCGAGCGCCTCGTGCGGCTCGCGCGCGCCGAGATGCCGAAGGCACCGATCGCAGTGCTCGGCAGCGGAAACGAGTTCCGCGCCGAGGCGAAGCTCGCGGCGCTCCTCGGCGGAGCAAAGGCGTCGCTCATCCTCCCGATCGACTTCCCGCAGGCGCCCGACCTCGTCTCGCCGATGGCGGCCGACTCGATCTCGCTGCGCGATCTGATGACCTGGCGCTACGCGCCCACCAATCCGAAGCGCTTCGTCGCGAACGGCAGCGAGGTGTCGCTCACGACGCATCGCATGCAGGACAAGGGCGGCTTCCGCAAGAAGCTCGCCGACGCGATCGCGCACGGACTCACCAAGGACGAGGCGCTCGCGGCCCTGACGACGGTTCCCGCGCGCCAACTCGGCGTCGAAGCGCGCATCGGCACGATCGAGGCGGGCAAGCTTGCGAACATCGTCATCGCTGCGGGCGACCCGCTCGAGGCCGACACGAAGTTCGAAGGCATGTTCGTCGGCGGCACGCCCGTCACGATGATGCCGGATGCGCCTGTGCTCGCGGCGGGCACCTTCACGGTGACTGCGAACGGCGCCACGCCGAAGCCGCTCGCGAAGGACCTCAAGCTTGCGATCGATCCGAAGGATGGCTCGATCAAGGCGACATGGACACCGGCGGAGGAGACAGCCGCAGACGCGCCGAAGACCGACGCGCCCGCCGAAGCAAACGCCGATGCCGCGAAGGCTGAGAAGCCAAAGTCGGGCAACGCCACCGCCAAGCGAGCAAGCGTGACGAGCGACGGCCGCGGCAGCGGCATGTTCGACGGCGCACCGTTCGGATTCGATGGCGAGATCCGCGTGTCGCTCGTCGGCACCGGCGACCGCGCCATCATGACCGTCGACGACGCAGCGGGCGCGCGCGTCACCTTCACGCTGACCCGCGTGGCGCCTGAACAGAAGGCGGACGAGACGAAGAAGGCCGATGAGAAGAAAGACGACGAGAAGAAAGACGACGAGAAGAAGCCCGACGCCGCCGAGAAGGAGAAGGCGGAGCGCGCGAACCTCTGGAAGGATCTTCTGCCCTATCCGTTCGGCGAGCATGGCCTCATCGGTCAACCTCTCGCAGGCAAGGCCGTGGTGAAGGGCGCGACCATCTGGACGCTCGCTGCCGAAGGCACGCTGCGCGACGCCGACATGCTCGTCGAGAACGGCAAGATCGTCGCGATCGGGCGGAACCTCTCGGTGCCCGCCGATGCGCGCGTGATCGACGGTCGTGGCATGCATGTCACGCCCGGTCTCATCGACTGCCACAGCCACACCGGCATCTCGGGCGGCGTCAACGAAGGAACGCAGGCCAGCACCGCGGAGGTGTGGATCGGCGATGTGATCGATCCGACCGACATCAACTGGTACCGCCAGCTGTCGGGCGGTCTCACCGCTGCAAACCAGCTGCACGGCTCCGCGAATCCGATCGGCGGTCGTAACTCGGTCGTCAAGATCCGGTGGGGCGAGGACATCGACGGCTTCCGCTTCAAGGAAGCGCCGCCCGGAATCAAGTTTGCGCTCGGCGAGAATGTCGTGCGCTCGAAGTCGCGCTATCCCAACTCGCGCATGGGCGTCGCTGCGTTCCTCGAGGATTCCTTCCGCGCCGCGCAGGAGTACCGCGCGAGGCAGAAGGCGTTCGCCGGGCAAGACGCCGCCGGCGCTGTGCCGCCGCGCCCCGACCTCGAGCTCGAGACGCTCGCCGAGATCCTCGAGGGCACGCGCCTCGTCCACTGCCACAGCTACCGCCAGGACGAGATCCTGATGCTGCTCGAGACGGCCGATCGCTTCGGCTTCCGCGTGGCGACCCTCCAGCATGTGCTCGAGGGCTTCAAGGTCGCCCCTGAGATCGCGAAGCATGGAGCGGGCGCCTCGAGCTTCAGCGACTGGTGGGCGTACAAGATCGAGGTGATGGACGCGATCCCGTGGAACGGCGCGATGCTGCACAAGGCAGGCGTGCTCGTCAGCTTCAACAGCGATTCCGACGAACTCGCGCGCCGCATGAACATGGAGGCCGCGAAGGCCGTGCGCTACGGCAATCTCTCGCCGGAAGACGCGCTCAAGCTTGTCACGCTCAATCCCGCGAGGCAACTGAAGATCGACGGTCGCACCGGCTCGCTCGAGGTCGGCAAGGATGCGGACTTCGCCGTCTGGAACGGCGATCCGCTCAGCGCCTTCACGCGATGCGAGGAGACCTATGTCGATGGCGTGCGGCGATACTCGCGCGCAGCCGATGAGCAGGCGAACGCGGAGATCGTGCGCATGCGCGCCGAGTTGATCGCCAAGGCGACGGCGTCGCCGGCCGCGCGCGAGGACGCGAGCCCAGCCGCTGGTCGGGGCGGCGAAGGCCGCGGACGACGCGGGCGACCGGGATCGCTGCTCGAGCAGCTCCTCGAGAATCGTGAGGACACGATCTGGCTGCGCATCGCGCGCGGTCTCGATCCGATCCCGAGCAAGCAAGGTGACTGCGGATGCGGCCCGCTGCAGCGCGGCCTTGGAGAGGCCGTTCCCGCGATGGAGGTGAACCAGTGAATCCGTCCCGCCACACTTCCCTGTCTGCGCCGATCGCTGCGCTCATCGCGGCGTGCGCGCTCACGGCACCGCTGTGCGCGCAGAGCGATGTCGTGCCCGCGAAGCAGCAGTCGCGGCCCGTTGCGATCGTGCATGCGGTCGTCCACACCGCGCGTGCCGACACGCCTCTCATCGAGAACGGCCATGTGCTCTTCGATGGCGGCCGCATCATCTCGGTCGGCGCCGGCATGCCCGAGTTGCCGCCCAATTGCGAGATCGTCGACGCGCAAGGCATGCATGTGGCGCCCGGATTCTGCGCGTTCCCCAGCACGATCGGCCTCGTCGAGACGCTGTCGGTCGAGTCGACCGATGATCGCCGCGAGTTCGGCGAGTTCCGACCGGAAGCCGTGCCGGCGGTCGCGATCAATCCTGACAGCGACCTCCTCACCGTCGCGCGCGCGGCCGGCATCCTGCTCGCGGTCAGCGCACCCGAGGGCGGCATCATCGGCGGCAGCGCCTCCGCGATTCGTCTCGACGGCTGGACTCCTGCGGACATGACCGTCGACCCGGCGGTGGGCGTCATCATCACCTGGCCGATCGTCGAGCCCGCGCGCGTGCTTGTCTCGCGTCGCTCCCCCGAGGAGCAGCGGAAGCGCGCGAAGGAGGACATCGAGAAGATCTCCCGCTTCTTCGACGACATGAAGGCGATCAACGAGGCGCGCGCGGCCGATCCGAGCGTCGACCACGACCTTCGCGCCGAAGCGATGCGCGATGTCCTCTCGGGCAAGGATCCCGTCTACATCGAGGTCGGCAGCGCATCGCAGATCGAGAGCGGCGTCGCGTGGGCGAAGTCGCGCGGGCTCCGGCCCGTCATCGTCGGCGGCGAAGGCGTCGAGCAGGCGATTCCGTTCCTGAAGGCCGAGGGCGTGCCCGTGATCGTGCGCGGCGTCCATCGCCTGCCTGGCACGCGCCACGCGCCGACCGATGCGTCGTACGCGCTTCCGAAGAAGCTCGCCGACGCCGGCATCGTGTTCTCCATCACGACCGGCGACGAGCCCGCGCATGAACGAAACCTGCCGCATCACGCTGCGACCGCTGCAGCCTTCGGCCTCGACCGCGAGGCTGCGCTGCGCGCCGTGACGGCGGAGCCATGCCGCATCGCCGGCATCGACTCGCGGTACGGCACGATCGCGCCTCTGAAGAGCGCGACGATCATCCTGACCCGCGGTCACCCGCTCGAGATCACGAGCGATGTCGCGGCGGCGTGGATCGACGGGCGCTCGGTCGACCTGACCTCGCACCAGAGCCAGATGAAGGCGAAGTACGAGCAGAAGCCTGGACAGGGCGGCCCCGCAGCGCCTGCAGCGCCCGCAGCCGCAAAGCCTTGATCGTCACCACTCGATGCTGCCGACAGCCTCGAGCGTGGAGCCCGACACGAGGGTGAGCGACGCTCGCACCTCGATCGTCGATCCGCGCGCAGGCTCGGTCGACCAGACCGGCTCGATGCGCATCACATACTGGCGCAGGATCGGGTCGTAGCGCTCGTCCGACTGCTTCTGTGAGGCGATCGGCAGGTCGAAGGTTTGCGACTCGGGTACCGCACCGGGCGCCTCCACCACCATCCGCATCGCGCCGCCAAGGCGTGCAGGGGCACCACTCGCGTCACTTGCGTCGATGCGTACCTCGATGAGCGGGCGCCGGCGGAGGTCACGCTCCACGCGGGAGAGGTCGGAGATGGCGATCGCCGATGCGGTGTGCCGGGCGGGCGGTTCCGTCGGAAGCGCAGGCTCGATCGGTGCCACGACGCCATCGGTCTGGGGCGAGGGCTTCGTCGGCGCAGCGCCTGCGGCGTCGGTTCGACGCGAGGCGCAGGCGCCCAGTCCTGCCGCGAGGATTCCGAGGCTGGCGGCGGCAAGCGCGAGTGTGCTGATGCGGGCGGCGACCATCGTTCTCAGCGTACGCGATGACCCGCACGCGGGGTTTTGCAGCCTCGGTCAGCGGCATGCCGATTCAATCCCCCATGCCTCGCCAGATTCTCTGCTGCACCGGCTTCCTCCCCCGTCGCACCCTCGCCGCCCTCTGCGTGGCGACAACCGCAGCCGCGGGCATCGCGCTCGGCGGCTGCGAGTCGACCGACGGCGGCCGCCCCAAGGCCTCGAAGTCGTCCATGGAGAAGAAGTCCACCTCGAAGAGCGCACCCAAGTGGGAATCGAGCTCGAGCGAGACGATCGAGGAGTCGTCGGAGTTCCGCCTCGCCGACACCGGTTACGACGGACAGCGGGTCGAGGTCATCACCACGAAGCTCGTGCGTCAGGATTCGATGGACGGTCCGCCGCCACAGGGTGGAATGCCTCCGCGCGGCGCGGGCGGCCCGCGCGCCGAGCCCGGCGCACCCCAGATGGGTCCGACGCCCGCCACCCCGCCGGTCATGCTCGGCGTGCGGATGCGCGCCATCGACCCGGTTCTCGCCACCCACCTCGGCGTCGATGCCCGCGGCGCGAGCGTCCTTGAGGATGTCGCAGAGGAACTCAACGGTCACGCGAGCGGCCTTCGCGATCACGATGTGATCGTCGCGGTCGACGGCAAGACCCCGGCGGATCCAGGTTCTGTGCGCAAGGTTCTGCGCTCGAAGAAGGCTGGCGACACGATCGACTTCACCGTGATCCGCCCCGGCGGCAAGACCGATGTGAAGGTCACCCTCGAGGCCTTCGACCACGGCAAGTTCATGTCTGCCACCCCCGCTCGGGTCGGCGGCTGACGCGCCGTCCCGCGAACGCCCTTCGATTCGTACCCCTGTGCACCCCTGTATACTCGGAGCCTTATGCTCGAGACCGTTGCCTTTGCCCCTGGTACCCGCGTCCGCGTGACGCAGCAGATGCCGCAGACCCACGCCGTCTGGACGACGACCGTGGAAGGCACGGTGAGCCGCTATCGCCAGGCGAAGACCGGCTCGTGGTTCGCCCACGCCAAGTCCGACCGCCTCTGGCTCGATCGGCTCGAGGTCAAGAAGGATGACGGCGAGATCGTCACCCTCAACCTTGACCGCTACAGCGTGGTCGAGGCGATCTGATCGCCGCGCGCAGCCTCGACGGGCGGCGCAAGCCAGTCATACCAATCGAGATCCCTTCAGCCGAACTTCGGCTGGCTTTGTCCGATGGTGAAGACCGTCATGCTGTGGCGCCAGGCCTCGCCCATCGATGAGGCGATCCAGCCGTTCAGCGCATCGAGCGTGACGGCCTCAACCTCTGCGGTGAGCTCGACGAGCGAACGGCATCGACCGAGGCGGTACCAGTCGCTCGCAAGCGCTGCAGCGCGCGCGCCCGTGCTTTCGCCATGCATGACCAATCGGCTCTTGAGTCCGGTCTGCGCACGGCGGAACTCGTCGGCGGACACGCCATGCTCGAGCGCATGCACCTCGTGCAGGATCGTGTCGAGGGTTTCCTGCGCGCGCTCAGGGGTGCTGCCGGCGTAGATCGCGACGATGCCTCGATCGCGACCGCCGCCGTAACCAGCATTGACGGAGTAGCAGAGGCCGCGCCGCTCGCGCACCTCCGTGAAGAGCCGGCTCGAGGTTTCGCCGCCGAGGATCGAGGTCGCCAGGCGGCAGAGCAGCGACGCGGGGTCGCGTTCATTGGGGGCGTCGAACCCGATCGCCATGTGCGTCTGGTTCGACTCGTCCATCTCGTGGGCGATGCCGCCCATGGCGGGTCCCGCCTGCTGCACATCCGACGCCTCGCCATGCCAGCCCTTGAGCAGACGGTCCATGGTGCGGGCGACCGAGTCGGCGTCCACGGCTCCGGCGACCGCGAGGATCGAGCCGACCGGGCGGACACGGCGCATCCAATCCTGTCGCAGGGCTCCGATTTCAGCCCGCTCGAACGCAGCGAGGTTTCCGTAGCCGCTTCGGTTGAACGGCGGCGGCAGATGGCGCTCACGGAGGCGCAGGTTGACGCGGTGCTGGGGGTCGTCCTGCAGGCTCTCAAGCGACTGGATCGCGAGGCTGCGAACGGCGTCGAGGGCATCGCCCGGGAGGTGTGGGCGAACGATCAGGTCGGAGAAGAGCGAGAGCGCCTCATCGATGCGGGCGCCGATCGTGGTGCCGCTCGCGACCAGGTGCAGGCTGGCGGCGGTCACGCTGCGCTGGACGCCGGCGCGGTCGAAGGCGTCGCTGAAGGCCTTGCTGTCGCGATCGCCCGCCCCACGCTGGGCGAGTTCCGCGAGGAGGCTCGACCATCCGTCGCCGGCATCTCCCTCTGGGTCGCTCGCGTTTCCGGCGGGAGTCAGCCAGCTGACCGCAGCGGTCCGAACCCCCACCATCTCCTCGACAAGGAGCGGCATGCCGCATTCGAGGATGCGGACATGGATTGGGTTCGCGCGGGGCACGGTCACTGTCGTCATAGGGCGGAGATGCTAGTCGTTTGGGCGGCGGGCGCGGCGGGCATGGCGATCGCCGCCTCATGGCACCCCTCATGGCACCCCTCTCGGGACCCCTCCCGCGGCCCGTCTCGCCAGAGGCGGCCGCTTGCGGCATCCACCGCCCAAACCGTGGCTGGTGCCAACCGTCGAGCAGGCGAAGGCCCGCTGGAACCCGAGATTTCCGTGGCAGCGGAACGAGCAGGTCTGCGGCATCGGCACCCACGGGCGCCGCCGCAGCCGCGACCGTTCAAGAGCGCTTGAAATGGTCGGCGTTGATCTGGATGTACTTCCGCCACTCCGCCGGGACATCGTCTTGCGGGAAGATCGCCTGAACCGGGCACTCGTCGACGCACAGGCCGCAGTCGATGCACGCCTCGGGGTCGATGTAGAGCTGGGTGGCCGTATCGAACCCCGCCTCCCCGGGCATCGGATGGATGCAGTTCACGGGGCAGGCCTCAACGCACTTGGTGTCCTTGGTCCCGATGCAGGGTTCGGTGATCACATGCGCCATGACGATTGACTCCGATGTTTCGCTGATTGCTGTTCGATCGACTCGCGTGAGACGCGAGAGCGTTGCGTGTTGATGCGCGATTCGTCGCGCGACGCGCGATGATAGCGCACCGCGATCGACTCTCAAGCGCAGCGGGCGGGGCTGCAAAACCAAGAAAAACGCCCCGCAAAAACGCAAAAATGCCGGAGGCCGCCTATCGGCGGCCTCCAAGCATCGTTCTGAGCGAAGGGCTTACTTCTTCTTGCCGGCCTTCTTGGCGGTCTTCTTAGCCTTCTTCGCGGTCTTCTTCGCGGCCTTCTTAGCGGCCTTCTTCTTTGCAGCCATTGTTGGCTCCCTTGCTTGGTTACGCTCTTGGTGTCGGAGTGAGGCGGTAGCCGGCGTAACGGAGCTCTCGCCACTCGGAGTTATACACACATCGGTTCCAAAGCGAAAGCCACTTGACAGAAATATGCAACATGTCGTGTAGATCGACTTTGAGGATGGTCGCGACACATACGCAGAGGATGGCTCGATGATGGTTGTGAAGCTTGCCTTGATGGGCGCCTCGGGGCGCATGGGAACTCGCATCGCGGCACTCGCCGAAGGCGACGCGCGCATCGAGGTCGTTGCGCGGATTTCAAGCAAAGACAAGGCGTTTTCGCTTTCCTCGGGTGCGTGCTCGGTGGTCGTCGACTTCTCGAGCGAGCACGGCACCGCGCAGGCGATCGAGCTCTCGCGCACGACGGGCGCCGCCCTGCTGGTGGGCACCACCGGACTCGGTGCGGCGACGATTGAAAATCTGCGCGCACTTTCCGCCTCCCGAGCCGTGCTCGTAGCGCCGAACACCTCCCTCGGCATCGCCGTCACGCGTCGGTTGGCGCGTCTTGCGGCCGAACTCCTCGGTTCCGCAGGATGGTCGGTGGACATCGTCGAGAGCCACCATGATCGAAAGAAGGACGCGCCCTCCGGCACCGCGCTGGCGCTGGCGAAGTCGCTCGAGGAAGGCGGAATGGCGGTTCCAGCGGCGCGAATTCACGCCATTCGGGCGGGCGACACCGTCGGCGAGCATGAGATCCGCCTCGCGGGTCCCTCGGAGCGCATCCACCTGATGCATCAGGCCGTCACGCGCGACCTCTTTGCGGCGGGCGCACTCAAGGCGGCAACCTGGCTCTCGGGTCGCGGGCCCGGCTGGTACTCGATGGACGATGTCCTCGGGACCCCGTGATCCCTCCCTGAAGGCGGGCGAGGATTCCAAAAACACAACGGCAGCCGATGCCACTGCTGGCAGGCTGCCGGTCGTGTTCGCTCGCGGCGATGCGTCTGGCCGTCAGGCGGCGCGGCGCGTTTCCTTCTGGTCCGTCGGATCGGAATTCGTCGTGTTCGACGGGGCATCGGCGCGCTCGCGCCAATCCTCGACGCGACCGCCGAGGTTGATCTCGCTCGACATGGTCTTGCGGTAGCCGAGCTTGCGAACGACCTCCAGCACATCCGACCAGCTCGGGAAGCTCTTGCCGTTCACGCGCTTGAAGGTGTCGATGGCGAGGAGGAACATGAACTGCTCCTTGCTCATCTCGCCCTCTTCGGCTTCGCGCACGAACTCGCTCAGCCGTCGACCAGGGCCGCGGCGGCGCTCGAGGTTGGTCTGCTCGGCATCGCGAACCGCACGCCGATCAAGGCCGATGCGGCGGTCGGTGACATCGCCGATGCGGCGCTCGCCCTTGCGGCGCTCGAGTTCGTCCGAATCAGACTGGTTGGCGGGCTCTTCCGACGACATGGTGCGCTCCTTCTCGGAAAGCCCCCATCGCAGCACCCTGCGGGTGCCGTCGACCGTGCTCTCCGTCGTTGGTATCGGTCGCGGATTCCGCGGACTTCAGCCTTCTCCGCTCGATGCGCGGCACGCCGTCCAAGTCGGCGGACCACCCGTGTCCAGCGCGGCGTAGGCGCGGAGATTCTTGGGCTGCGCGGAACGGACTGACGCGGTCTCAACCACGCGCGGCGACCGCGGTCGCAACCCGCTAGTATCCGCCCCTGCGCGCGGAATCGCGCGAGAACCCTTCGCGGACCACCTGTGCCAGACGCACCCATCGCCCAGCCTTTCCGTCCACTGAGCTTCCTGCTCGGCTGGCTCTTCCCCGGTCTTGGGCACATCGCCTCCGGAAATGTCCGCCGCGGCCTCTACGCCATGGCGGGCGTCCTGCTCCTCTTCGTGTCGGGCATCGCCGTCGGCGGGCTCGACTGCGTCGACCGCAACGAGGATCGTCTCTGGTTCATCGGGCAGGCCGGATCGGGGCCGATCGCGTTCGCGGCCAGCTACGCCAATGACGCGCTCCTAAAGTCCGGATCCGTCGCGCCGATGGTCGAGATGCCGAGCATGCAGCGGGGCAGCAAGGTCACCGTCTCCTCCTTCAAGAGCATCGCTCACGCGAATGATTTCGGAACGCTTCTCGTCTTCCTGGCAGGGCTTATGAACGTCTGCGTCATGCTCGACGCGGCCGTGCGCGAGCCGTCGAGCGATGCGCCGATCTCCGGTCGCCGCGCAGGCGAGCGCAAGGCTGGTGCAGCGTGAGCCGACTCGCCGAGATCGCCCCCAGCGTCCTTGCGTGGAAGCCGTTCCTGCAGCCCGCGCCCGGCGTCGAGCATTGGTGGTGGGTGCTCGTGATCCCCACCGCGGTCGGCGTCGCGCTTGCCTACAAGTCGACGCGGACGCGCGAACTGGCGCTCCTGCCCCGCGATGTGCTGCGAATGAGCGTCCAGATCGTCCTTGCGATGGTTGGAATCGCCGTCTTCCTCTATCTGCTCGTCATGGTGCTGCTGCCGCGGTTGCCCGTCGAGTGACGATCCGGATCCGCAGGTCGATCAGCACCGAGACCGCCAGCGCGAAGATCGCGAAGTTCGCGAGCGCACCGCCCCACAGGATGGTCACCTCGTCCGGACCGCCCGCGCGGTTTCCCTTCACGAAGTCCTCGGCGGCGTAGTAGATGCTCGTGTCCTGGTCGTCGAGCTCGGCGCCCACGGGAAAGTTGCGGTCGAGCGTCGCGATCGACCATCGCGCACGGACGACCGGGAACGGCCATCCCGACGCGAGCGTGCCGATGCGCACCAGCGGGCCCTCTGGGTGCGGCGGCGGCGGCGGCTCCGCCCACGCGGGCAGTTCGCCCTCGGTGATCGGGCTCGAGAGCGGCTGATCGACGAGCTGAAGGTTCGACCAGTGGAGGCCGAATGCCTCGTCGCGCGCGTTGAACCAGGACTCGGTCCCGCGATAGATCGTCGTGATGCGGGCGCCCTGCCCTCTGTCGACGAGGTAGATCGGGAGGTACGCCATCGCGGCCGTCGCAGCGGCGCCGACGAGGAGCGGGAGAACTCCGCGAAGAAGAAGTGTCTTCATGGCGCGCATTCTGCAATACTTCGGGCGTGACCGCCTTCCCAGACACCTTGCATCGGCTCGTTCTTCGCGGGATCGCGGAGATGGGCTTCACCGCCCCGACGCCGATCCAGGCCGCGTTCATCCCCGAGGCCGCGAAGGGCGAGGGCGACCTCGTCGGCCTCGCGCCGACCGGCACGGGCAAGACGCTCGCCTACGGCATTCCCCTCGCCGACCACCTGCTGCAGCACAAGCCGGTCGAGACGGGCGGCCGACGCCGCGATCCGCGCAACCGCCTGCGCGGGCTCGTCCTGGTGCCGACGCGCGAACTCGCGCAGCAGGTCGCGGAGGAACTCAGGCTCCTCACCCGCGGGTCGGTGCTGCGCGTCCTCGCGGCGTACGGCAAGGTGTCGCTCTTGCCGCAGAAGGAAGCGCTCGCGAAGGGCGTCGACATCGTGGTGGCGACGCCTGGCCGCGCGCGCGAGCTGATCGAGCTCGACGCGATGACGCTCGCGCATCTCGAGCGAGTCGTCTGCGACGAGGCCGACCGCATGCTCGACATGGGCTTCCTGCCGCAGGTCGAGTGGGTGCTGTCGCGCGCGCCCGAGGGCCGCATCAAGTGGCTCTTGTCGGCGACGCTGCCGAAGCTCGTCGAGGATCTCGTGCACACGATGCTTGCGAAGCCGCGCAAGATCGAGACGGGCGAACGCAACCGCGCCGCGGTGCATCTTGCGCACCGGCGCATGCTCGTCGACGAGACGCTGAAGACGCCGGCGCTGCTTTCGCTTCTCAACCAGGAGTCGCTGCGCCGCGGCATCGTCGTCTACTGCGCCAGTCGGCGCCGCACGGGCTGGGTCGCGGGCGCGCTGCGCAAGCACGAGGTGTCGGCTGCGGTGGTGCACGGCGATCGCTCGCAGCTCCAGCGCGAGAAGGCGCTCGAGAGCTTCGCGCACGGTCGCTGCCGCGTGCTCGTCGCGACCGATGTCGCCGCGCGCGGACTGCATGTGCCGGGGATCAAGCTCGTCGTCAACTACGATGTGCCCGTCTCGCCCGAGGAATGGATCCACCGCGTCGGCCGCGCCGGTCACGGCGGCGGCGAGGGCTCGAGCATCACCTTCGTGACGCCCGAGGAACGCGCGCGCTGGGAAGCGGTCGTGACGCTCGCGCGACCCGAGTGGGAGGCGATGGAAGTGCCCGACGATGTGGCGACCTTCATGCGCGACCGCGACCGCTCGAAGCACGAGCGCGCGAAGGAAGAGGAAGCGCGCGTGATCGCCGAGTTCGAGGCGAAGGCGCGCGCCGAGAAGGAGAAGACGAAGCGCCTGAAGGACGCAGCGCGCAAGCGCAAGCTGAAGGCCGCGCGCCACGACTCGAAGCAGATGCGCGGCACGCTGCGCAACACGCCGATCGCGAAGGACCAGAAGCCTGGCCGCGGGGTGAAGCGGCTGGGGTGAATCGCAGGGAGACTTGCCGATGACCCGATGCTCCGTTGACTCGTCTCGCAAGTTGCTCGGCGCGTTGCGCGGGGCTTGCGTGGCGGTCGGCATCGCCTGCGCGGCGCTGTGCGGCGGCACGGTGTCTGCGCAGACGGCGCACGATGAGTACGACCGGCTTGCGCACATCATCCAGCAGCTCGACGACGCGGAAGGCAGCCCGTTCCGCCTCCCAAAGAGACTTGCCGACAAGACCGTGTTCTCCGACGCGGAGTTCCTCGAACGCGGGGTGATCGACGAGTCGATGCGGCAATGGCTTGAGGCTGCGCGGGCGTACATCCCAGACCTCATCCGTACGACGGACCTGCCCTACCGCCGCAGCGACTACACGCAGCCCGGGACACCCGAACGGCCGAATGTGTTCGGCCGTCACAGGAAGATCTCGAGGGCGATCGAGTTCCTGATCATCGACGCCCGACGCCGCGACCCGTCGGTCGTCGCTCCCTTGCTCAAGGCCGACATCAAGCTCTGCGCCCGAACCGCCGAAGCACGCAGCACGCAAAGCGCGCTTATCGCCGCGATCCACAGCGGGCGCGTACAGGAATCGATCGGGAGACTCGTTGACGAAGGTGCGGTCGGCCAGGAACTCGCCGCCGAACTGCTCCTGGAGACGCAGGCGATCAGCTCGGCCGAAGCGCTCGGGGTCCGAAGCACCCTCGCGAGCGACTCCGCGGAGCTCGCGCAGATGTACGCCTCGCTCCGCGCCCTCGACGGGAGCGCGAGGATTGAGTTCATGTGTGATCTACCGAGGTTCGCCGGCTTCGAAGGCGATGACCTCGACGACATGTCGGCGGGGCCGCTTTCGGACGCAGGCCTCGCAGAGGCGCTCGAGCAGTTCGCAAGGTACCGCGGCGAGATCAAGGCCATGCTGCGTCTCACCGATCCAGCCGAGATCGAGGCGACGGCGAAGCGCTTAAGCGACGAAGTCAAGGCGGGATCGTTCGGGTCGAACTTGAAGCTCTTTCAGCCAATGCAGGAGTTGGTCATCAGGCAGTTGCGCCGGAACGAAGCGGCGTGGGCGCCCGTGCGCGCGGACCTCGCGCTGCTGGCGGAGGGCAAGGTCACGCCGGCGCAACTGAATGATGCGGCGCCGTTCCTCTACCGCGCGAGCGCGTTGGCGGAGACGGTTTCGTCGGTCGAGCAATCCGAGATCGAGTCGTTCCGCCTGGCGCACGGGCACCTCGACAACGACGCGAAGGCGCGCGCGCTTGAACTTCTCGCCCGCTTCGATCGTGGAATCGTGCAGGAGGCCTACGAGGGCTCGCTCCGCGGTCGTGCACGCTTCGGGAATTCATTTGCAGTCAGGGCGGGCCGTCGGGGCGACGACATGTTCGTCGGCATGCTGCAGCCAGGCATCAACGGCGCGGTGCGGATCATGCTTGCCGCCGCGATCGCGTCGGCGACGAAGGTCGATGGCGGCGCGGTCGCGGACGCAAAGGATCCAGCGCCGACGCCGCAGGAACTCGCCGTCGCGTCCGTGCGGATCGCCGCACTGCTCGCGGACACCGCGCAACATGGCCACTCGCTTGCGTCGATCGAGATCCTGAGCGACGCGGTCACCGCACTCCGCGAGCTTGAGTCGCTCGGGAAGCTCGACGACGCCGGACGCGCGCAGCTTGCAACCGCGCTCAAGCGGTTTGCGGAGGACGATCCGTTTGGATTCGCGCGTGCGACCAAGGAGATGCGACGGGCGTTCACGGATCCGCGAAGCTTGCGGTTCCGCTGTGTGTTCACCGACCGAGCGCTCGTCGCGGCGCTTTCGCCGCAGGAGATCGTCGCCCTGATGTCGGCGGCTGCGACACCGAGCGACTTTCTTGTCTCGCAGTGCGATTGCCCAGCGACGGGTCCGCTGCTCGACATGCGCGGTTGGTTCAAGCCAGATGCGCTCGCAGCGGCGGACAAGGCGCGCAGGCAGCTCAAGTCGCGCGAGCTGGATGCCGAGCGCGATTCGGGGCGCGACCGGGCGATCCCCGGTCCTCCGCTCGCCGGCCTCTCGGTGCCGGCGCCGTTCGATCTCGCCGAGAAGACCGCGGCAGGCGAGGCGCTGCTCAAGCGCCTGCATGAGGTCGCGAAACGCACGGATGCCGACGGGCTTCAACCTGCTGAACCGCGGGCATCGGACTCGAAGTCTGACATCATCCCCTCCGCAGACTGACCGCCAGAGGCGGCTGCCGAAGAAGCGAATCGATCACGCCACGCATCCCAGGCAGGCTGCGGATTCACTCCGCAGCCTGACCGCCAAAGGCGGCTGCCGCAAGCAGCCGCCGCTCAAACTCAGTCGCAACGCAGCGCGATCCGCAGCTTCAGCGCGCGCACCTCGCGGCCGTGGCGGAGCAGGACGCGGCGGCGCACAGCGCGCATGCCCGAGACCGTCATCGTGTTCTGCTGGATCGCCGCGAACAGCGAGAAGTCGAGCGCCGCCGAGCGCACCCAGTCGATGTCGCGCTCGTAGCCGCTGACGGCGAGCGCGCCCGTCTCGTCGATGAACCGGTTGAGCCGGCGCTGGCTGACGCGCAGCGTCTGGCAGCAGCCGAAGTGGATCACGCGGCCCGCGCACTTGCCGCGCAAGGCGTCCTCGAGTTCGTCGAGGGTCGCGCGGGCCGAGCGGCGGCGGAGGTCGCCGAACTGCACCTCGCCCTGCACGCCGTGGAACGCGAGGTACATGATCGGGTAGTCGTTATGGCTGCGCTGCGCCCACTTCCCGAGGTAGTGGTAGAGGGCATCCGCGGTCGCCACATTGCGGTGGACGAACGGAATCTTGAGCGGCGAGCTCTGCAGGAGCGCCAGCATCGGCTCCACGCTCGGCGAACGACCCACCTCGCTCGACCAATCGGTCTCGAGGCAGAAGATTCCCCGCACCTTGGTGCGGCTATGGGCAAGCGTGAGGTCGCGGAGCAGCATGGCAGACTCCCCTGCTTTCTCTTCCACAAGTGTGCGATCTGAACTACGACACATTGTTGGCTCGGAAGCGGATTCCGGCAGGAAACAAGGCAAATTCCCGCTGATTCTTCTCAGGTTGCGAGGCGCCGAACGCCGTCCTGCGAACGCGTGACCGCGTTTGCAGGGCGCCAGCGCGGATGGGTCAACTGACCCCTTTGGAACCCCCCGTCCACGCGCGTCCGAAAACCGATTCCGCGGGGTGCCGAGAAGTCAGGTTCGACCATTCCACATTCTGACCACACGGGTCTCGCGCTCGTACCCGAGCACCGAGACCGTCCCCGTCTCGAGGGCGAAGCGCTCGGCGTCCTCGGGAGCCAGCTCGAGCCAGACCGCCGCAAACACGCGGAGCGCGTGACCGTGCCCGAAGATCGCGACATCCCCCTTCGCGGTCAGGACGCGTTCGAGCACCCTTCGCAGGCGGGCGGCCACATCCTCGGCGGTCTCGCCCTTGGGTGCGCCGTCGTGGAACAGGTTCCACGCTGGATGCGCGGCGCGGATGTCGGCCGTCGTGCGCCCCTCGTAGTCACCGTAGTCCCACTCGCGGAGATCGGCGACGCACTCCGCGCGCGGCAACAGCCCCGCGAGTTCGCAGGTTCGCACGGCACGCTTCATGGGGCTGGTCAGGACGAGGGCGAAGGGGTGCTGGCGGAAGACCGGCGCGAGGAGCTCTGCCCGCCGTTCGCCCTCGGCGGTGAGCGGCAGGTCTGTCCGCGATGTGTGCTTTCCGCTCAGGCTCCATTCGGTCTCGCCGTGGCGGATGAGATAGACGCGCCGCGCCTGCGAGGATTGTTGCTCGGGGCGCGAGGGGCTGGAGGCGCTGGAATCAGGGAAATTCGCCACGCCCCGAGGATACCCGCATTGACCGCGAAACTCCGTATCATCGCATCCCATGCAGTCGATTCCAGTATCCACGCAGGGCAATGTCGGTCTCGGCACGAAGTTCGATGTGCGCGTCGCGACCGTTGTGTTCCGCATCGTGCGCGGCGAACTGTCCGTCGGGCTTCCGATCTCGAACCGTGGTGACGGCACGACCGCCCGCAGCGTGCCGACGGTCGCGCCAAACCCAACGGTGGAAGGGCTCGGACTCACGACCGCCGCGCAGCTTGCGGCGTCGCGTTCCGTCGCCTCGCGTGAAATCGTGCGCGTGTCGCAGGCCGGCGTGCGCGCGCTTCGCACCAGCGAAGGCGCTGCCAGCGCGGATACCCAGTCGATTTACCTCGTTTCGTGGGCGATTGCGCGCCCGGTGGCGACGACCGCCGGCACGGCGCAGTCCGTCGAGGCTGAAGAGTCGTTTGTGCCTATTCCCGCGCTGTCGACGATGGTGTCGCTCGACGACACCTCGCGCGCGCTCGTGGGATGCGCGTTCGCGGCGTTCCTCGATGCAACGCTCGCCGATGCGCTGACGCGGCGCCTGCTTCCGCGGCATGTCCTCTTCCGCAAGACCGACGGCTTCGATGGTCGCAGTCCGTACGAGTCGATCATCGGCGCGGATGTCGCCGACACGCGGCCGACCGAGGATGGTCCCGCGACGCCGATCTTTGTCGGCCTCCTGCCCGATCCGTTCCCGCTGTCGTCGCTGCGCGAGTTCTACGAGCACCTGCTCGGTGCGCCGCTCGACCGCGGCAACTTCCGCCGCCAGTTCCAGGAGATCATCGCTCAGGGCCCGGTGAAGGCGCTCCCGATCTACGAGCGCGGCGTACCGCATCGCGCGGGACAGCTGTTCACCTTCGACCGCTCCGCGTGGTCCCGATTCGCCGCGAAGGCGTGATCCCGACCTGCACCAGCGGGAGCGGCCCCACCAGCACCAAAGGGAGCGGCCGCAGCCGCGACCGCTCAAACACGCGGCGACCGCCAAAAATAAAGGGATCCGGCGGTTGGCGCTGAGGATTGCGCCGGAGCCCTCCTGGTCCGTCTCCTGCGGCGAGCCGCGAAGTCAGATTCCAGTCGTCTCGAGGTGCCGCGCATGAATCACGCGCGACTTGCTCCGTACCGCCGGATCCCCCCGATGGTGGACGGTGGGGGTACACGGGAGGTGCGAACTTGTGCTGACCTTCTTGCCTCAGGCATTTACGATGCACCGACGGTGAGGTTCCAGTCCCCTTCAGATTCCGCGCCGATTTCGAGACCCGTACAGTGAGCCGCTCCAGCGCATGCCCCGATCGGGTGCCGAGAACCGAATCCGCCGCGCAGAAATGACGCAATCCGCCGCCCAACCAGATTCGCCACAGCCCGCGGCCCTGCGGCACGCACGGGATGGTCGCGTCGCCCGCATCGAGTTCCGCGATCCGCTGCGGCGCAACGCGCTCGACGCGGGCGCGCTCACGGCGCTTGTCGAGGCGATCAGCCAAACAGCGGCAGATCCCTGCTGCGACCTGCTGGTCCTCTCCGGCGAAGGCCCGGCGTTCTGCGCGGGGTTCGATCTCGCCGGCTGCGCGGAAGAGCCGCGGCGAGTCGAAACGCTTCTCTCGCTTCTGAGCGACGCCGTCGCTGCACTGCGCGCGCTCGACATCCCTGTGGTGGCGCGCGTACAGGGCGCAGCGCTCGCCGGCGGCTGCGCGCTCCTCACGGGTTGCGACTTCGTCGTCGCGGCGCGCGATGCACAGATCGGCTACCCAGTCCACCGAATCGGGATCTCGCCTGCGGTGAGCGTCCCTTCACTTCTCTCGCTCATGGGTCCGGCTGCACGCGCCCTGATGGTTTCAAACGAGCTGCTCGACGGCTCAACCGCGCTCGCTCGCGGCCTCGCGACGCACTGCGTGGAAGCCGCATCGCTCGACGCCGAAGTCGACGCACTCGTCGCCCGGCTGCTCTCGAAGGGCCCCGAGGCCATGCGCGCCACCAAGCGCTGGATCCGTGAGATCGAATCGCGCATGCCCGGCGACCTCGGCACCACGCCACCACGCGACCGCGCCTCTGCGCAGGCTGCGCGCGATGCGAGCATCGCACTCGCCGGCGGCGAGGAGTTCGCCACCATGCTCCGCGCATTCTGGGCCTCGCGGACACAACGAGAAGCACGCTGAGTCACGACCGCCATGCCGATTCGCTCCCTCCGCCGCACGCTGCGTGAGATCGACCGCAACTCGCGGCAAGTGAAGCGTGGCTGGGCCGATCGCGCGCTTGGCGCTGCGTTCGTCGCCGGACTGTTCTTGTCGCCGCTCATCGTCTTCAAGATGGAGTCGTGGGTGGTCAAGCGAAGCACCGACACGCTGGCGCTCGTCGCGGTGTTCAAAAGCCTCGAAGGCGAGGACATGGGCGGCATCCGCATCCGTGATCCGAAGGCAAAGGGTCCGATGTACCCCGGCTCCACCGTTCCGCTGGCTGAGGCGAAGCAGCTTCAGGACCGCGCACGGCACGGATGGCCGCTGGTCACGAAAGATGTGACCATGCCGCCGCGCTTCGAACTCAAGCTGCTGCCGGCGTGTCCGGAGTCGCGTCAGGACGCGGTGATTGCGGCCGCGCAGGCGGCGCTCGACGCCGACGCGCAGGCGACGCGACCTGGCGTGGTGGGCGAGCGGGTGCATGTCGGTGGCTGGATCTTCTCGGTCGGCGCATGGTGGTTGCTGCTGACCTTCGCTGGGTGGGTGTTGCTGCTTCCCGTGCGCGTGGGGCGCGAGATGCATCGGGTTGCCCGCAACGCCGTGCGCCAAGGGCGCATCGATCGCTGCCATTGTCCGAACTGCGGCTATAACGCGAGGGAATCGATCCAGACCGGCCGCTGCCCCGAGTGCGGCTGCGATCTGTACGAGAGGCCGGACTGGTGAGCGTGCGGAACCAGCGTGTCATGGGAAACCGCGCGGCGTGTGCGCAATTCCGGCGCTGACGCCCACGAACGCGTCATGCGCGATGATGCGTGCCGATGAATCTCCGCAGCTCTCGTTCGGCGTGGCGACGAACGCACCAGTCGTGCCGCGCACGCCGACAGTCGATGGCGCGACCGGGCGACAGCGGGGTTTCCTCAGTTGGGCCGTCAGAGCAAGCGTGGCTTGCGCGCGTTCACTTCCCGCCGCCGCTCTCGGTGCGGGCGCGGAAGGTCATGTTCGTCCGTTGATTTCGCGGCGTCCCCGGCAACAACAGCAGCTCGTTCACCAGCAGCTGGTGGGGCGGCTCGCCCGCGGCGGGCACTCCTGCACGGTGCCCGGAGCGGTGCGTTTGGTCGGTCTGTGACACCGGTATCGGATTCGCGTGCGCAGAGATGCGGCGAACCTGCGTGCACGCTTGCACGCGTGCGAAAACGCGGCATGGTCTGCCAACGGCAAGACTGCGATCGCCCGCTTGCAGCGCATTCTGCGATCGGGCCTACAACCAACGCTGAGGAGAAGAGACATGAACCACATGCAATCGACAGCGATTACCGCCGCCATCATGGCATCCGCACTGCTCGCGCCGGCCACCGCCGAAGCCGGATACTGGCGCTACAACTACTCGAATCCATCCAGCGCGTGGTACAAGTCGATCCGGGCCGAGTACGACCCCGACAGCAAGCGCTTCCTCTGGGAGTTCACGGCAGGCAGCAGCGTGAACGGGTACTGGCTTGTGGTGTCGCCGGGGCCGAACCCGAAGGGATACGCGGGTGAACTCGCGATCCTCTACCTCGATGCGAACGGACTCACCGCCAACTCGACGGTCACGCCGAAACTGACGATCTACGGCTACAACGGCCAGAACGGCATCCTGAGCTACATGGACGGCTCGCAGGCCGCAGGCGTGCAGACACCCGACCGCATCTTCAGCTCACTCAACCCCGACACCACAGGGACCATCACGCAGCTGTCCGCAAACGACATCGCCGGCGTGAGGCGGTTCACGGTCGAGCTCGACGCGTCGATCATCCAGAACTACACGCCCCTCTACAACGGAGGCGCGATGGGCGTCGAGTGGACGGGCGTCGCCTTCGGCCAGCAGCTCGGCGCTTGGTTCCACCCGTCGGCCGGCACTACCACGAGCTACGGCACCAATCCGGCGAACCCCGACTTCAACTGGCTCACGAGCTTCAGCTACACAGGACAGGCGGCGTTCGACACCATCAATCTCACGACTCAGTGGGTTCCCGCCCCGAGCGCCATGGCGCTGCTCGGACTCACGGGCGCGGTGGTTGGCCGCCGACAGCGACGCTGATCGCGCCTACCACCAAAGCACGCTTCCTTGCCACGAACCCGACCCCGCCCAGCGCGGGGTCGGGATTTTTTGTCGTTGCTGAGACATGGCGGTTGCTGCGGCGGAAGCCTTCCGAGGAAGCAACATCGCGCGGACCTCAGCCCGCGCTCGAACACGACAAGACCTAAAGGAGCAACGCCATGAAGAACGCACTGATCATCGCCAACACGCTCGCCCCGCTCGCGCTTGCAGCATCGGCCTCCGCCGCGATCACCTCGGTGTCCGGCCAGGCGGTCCAGATCGCGCCCCCCGTCAGCGCGGTCTACACAGCACTGCCGGGGCCGCCGGCCTTCTGCTGGGACGAGCAGAGCGGCGTGTCGTCGAGCGCGCTGCTCGTCAACACCATCGGAAACGGCACCTTCACGGCCGGCTCGTGGGGACCGACCGTTGCGGGCGGTGTCTTCGACTCGCACATGATCCACTTCGATGCATCGACTGGCGTGGCCGTCGTCCAAGGCACGGTCGCCTTCAGCGGAAACATCGTTGCGGTGATCTACGAGAACAACCTGCTCGACATCAGCGACGGGACTCTCGGCGCATTCGGCACCACCTATGCGACGGGCGATCCGTTCCGAAGCCACTCGACGAACCTCGGCACGACCTCCTACACCGTGGCGGGCAACACCCTCACCTTCACGCTGTGGGCCAACAGCTTCGCCGCGTGGCCGAACAAGATGGCACAGCTGCGCGTGCTGACCGATTCCATTCCCGCGCCGGGCGCCGCCGCGCTGCTCGGGCTGGCGGGCATCGCCGGTCGTCGAAACCGTCGCCGCTGAGCGCTTCGCGCCCGCATTGATGTCACCACGCACGCCGCGCGACCGTCGGTATGGTCGCGCGGCGCACTTGTTTTTGACGGACGCGTGCGTTCCGCGGTTTCGGTATTGTTCTCGCGCCCGATGGACCTACCCGCGATCTCGATCAGTCCTCCCGTCCTCTTCTTCGTGCTTGGGGCGGTTGCGGCGTTCGTGAAGTCGAACCTGCGCGTGCCGCGCGCGGTCACAAAGCTGATGTCGCTCTACCTGCTCTGGGCGATCGGCTTCACGGGCGGCGTGAAGATCGCCCAAAGCGGCGTGACCCGCGACGCGATGGTCGCAACGGCGCTCGGCATCGCGCTCAGCGCGGTCATGCCCTTCGCGGTCTTCGCGATCCTGCGGGCAAAGATCGGCATCTACAACGCAGCGGCTGCGGCGGCGTGCTTCGGCTCGGTCAGCGCGGTCACTTTCCTCACCGCCTCGAGCATGCTGGACGCCGCCGGCGTGCCCTATGGCGGTCACATGGTCGCGGTCATGGCGCTCATGGAGTCGCCCGCGATCGTGGTGAGCATCATCCTGCTCCGACGCGCCGAGCGCGCAGAGGCGAACGCCAGCGGCGACACCACCAAGCAGCCGATGGGCTGGGGTCATCTCCTCCATGAAGCGTTCCTGAATGGGCCCGTCTTGCTGCTTCTCGGCAGCCTGGTCATCGGGCTCGTGACGCGGGAGCGCGGCTTCGAGGCGTTCAAGCCGCTCTGCAAGGACCTCTTCAACGGCGTCCTCGTGTTCTTCCTGCTCGATCTCGGCATCCTCGCGGCGCGGCGGTTCCGCGGCTTCATCGAGCGCGGCTGGTCGCTCGTCGTGTTCGGCCTCGTGTTCCCACCGATCGGCGCGGCGATCGCGCTCGTGCTGGCGAAGGCCTGCAGTCTCTCGGTCGGCGACGCGACGCTGCTCGCGGTGCTTGCGGCAAGCGCAAGCTACATCGCGGTTCCCGCAGCGGTGCGCATCGCGATTCCGAAGGCAGAGCCGTCGATCTACATCGGCCTCGCGCTTGCGGTGACCTTCCCGTTCAACATCGTGATCGGCATTCCGCTCTATCTCTGGGCGGCGAAGCTTCTGATCGGCGACGCTGTCTAAGCAGCCGAGCATCGATCACGCGGCGCATGACAAGCAGGGTGCGGATTCACTCCGCAGCCTGACCGCCAGAGGGAGCGGCCGCAGCCGCGACCGCTCAAACCAGCAGCTCGCGCACCACGCGCGCCTTCTCGACGCCCGTCAGCTTCACATCGAGGCCGCGGAACGGATAGGTGAAGCGCTCGTGGTCGACGCCGAGCGTGTGAAGGATCGTGGCGTGGAAGTCGCGCACCTCGACCGGGTTCTCGACGATGTTGTACGAGAAGTCGTCGGTCTTTCCGTACTCGATGCCGCCCTTGATGCCGCCGCCTGCGAGCCACACGCTGAAGCAGCGGCCGTGGTGGTCGCGGCCCGCGCTCGGGTCGCCGTAGCCGCCTTGGCTGAAGGCGGTGCGGCCGAACTCGGTCGCGAAGATGACGAGCGTGTCGTCGAGCATGCCGCGCGCCTTGAGGTCCTTGAGCACGGCGGCCGTCGGCTGGTCGACATCGCGGCACTGGTTCGGCAGCTGCGTGCCGAGCGCGATGTGCTGGTCCCAGCCGCGGTGGAAGAGCTGCACGAAGCGCACACCGCGCTCGAGGAGGCGTCGGCCGAGGAGGCAGTTCGCCGCGTAGCTGCCGGGGCGCCGCACCTCGGGGCCGTAGAGCTCGAGCGTCTCGGGCTTCTCGTCCGAGAGATCGGCGAGTTCGGGCACCGACGACTGCATGCGGAAGGCCATCTCGTAGGCCTCGATGCGCGCGATCGTCTCGGGGTCGCCTGCGGATTCGGCGTGCATCGCGTTGAGCTTCGCGAGGTCGTCGAGCTGCGCGCGACGCGCGTCGCGGTCGACGCCGTCCGGGTTCGCGAGATATGGCACGGGATTTCCGCCCGGACGAAAGCCGACGCCCTGATGCGACGACGGCAGGAAGCCGCTGCCCCACAGGCGCGAGAAGATCGGTTGCCCCGGGTTCTTGCCCGAGCCTTGCGACACGAGCACGATGAACGCAGGCAGGTTCGCGTTCTCGCTGCCGAGGCCGTAACTCGCCCACGCTCCCATGCTCGCGTAGCCGGGCAGCTGGTTGCCCGTGTTCATGAAGGTGACCGCGGGATCGTGGTTGATCGCCTCGGTCGTCATGCTCTTGATGATGCAGAGGTCGTCGGCGACGGTCTGGATGTGCGGGAGGAGATCGCTGATCCACAGGCCGCTCTTGCCGCAGAGCTTGCCCTTCATCAGGGGCGGCACAACGGGGAAGTTCGACTGCCCCGAGGTCATGCCCGTGATGCGCTGCGTGCCCTTCACGGACGCCGGGAGGTCCTTGCCGGCGTGGTCCCACAGCGCCTGCTTCTGGTCGAAGAGATCGATGTGCGAGAAGCCTTCGCTCTGGAAGAGGCAAAGGACGCGCTTCGCCTTGGGCGCGAAGTGCGGGAGTCCGGGGATTCCGCCACCGAGCGGCGCGGCGGCGTGCGAGCCGCGCGCGAACATCGATTGCAGGAAGAGCGACCCGAGCGCGAGGCTGCCGATGCCGTGCGCGCCGCGGCCGATGAAGCTGCGGCGGGTGAGGTTCGCGAGATGGTCTTCGATCGGTTGCATGGCGTGCTGGCGCTCGTGTTAGTTTCGCGTGACCGTTTCGCTGAGGTTGAGGATCGTGGCCGCGACCTGCGTCCACGCTGCGTGCTCGGCGACGGGAATCCGCTCGTCGCGCTGCGATTCGCCGTGCGCTAGAAGCGCGGCGGCGGCGGCCGCGTCGGATGCGAAGCGCGCGCGTTCGCGGGCGAGCGCGTCCGCAAGCACGGCGACTTCAGCCGCGGTCGGCGGGCGCGTGGTCGCCTCTGTGAAGCCCCACGCCAGGTCTGCCGCATCGTCGCCGCGGTGCGCGATCATGCGCTCCGCGAACGCGCGTGCGGCCTCGACGAACTGCACATCGTTCAGGAGCACGAGCGCCTGGAGCGGCGTGTTCGTCGCCGCGCGGTCGAAGGTGCACATCTCGCGGTTCGGCGCGTCGAAGATCGCCATGTTCGGCGGCGGCAGCGTGCGCTTCCAGTAGGTGTACATGCTGCGGCGATAGAGCTTCTCGCCGTGATCCTGGATGAATGCCTGCGCCGTCGCCGGGCTCGAGCCGTAGTGGCTGATCTCGCGCCATGGGTCGCCCGGGGTGTAGGGATTCACGCTTGGTCCGCCGAGCTGCGCGACGAGAAGACCGCTCGTCTTCAGCGCGCCGTCGCGGATGAACTCGGCCGGCAGGCGGAAGCGCGGGCCACGCGCGAGCAGGCGGTTGTCCGGGTCACGCGCGAGCATCTCGGGCGTCGTGCGGGACGACTGCCGGTACACATCGCTCGTCACGATCTCGCGCACGAGCCGCTTCACATCCCAGCCCTGCTCGCGGAACACCACGGCGAGGTGGTCGAGCAGCGCTCGATGCTCGGGCATCTCGCCTTGGAGGCCGAGGTCGCTCGAGGTACGCACGAGGCCCGTGCCGAAGAGCGCCTGCCAGACGCGGTTGACCGCCACGCGCGCGGGGAGCGGGTTGCGCGCGTCGACGACCCACTGCGCGAGACCGAGGCGGTTCATCGGTGCGCCTTCGGGCATCGGCGGCAGGAACGCGGGCGTGCCGGGGTCGACCTTGTCGCGCGGCGCGGCGTAGTTGCCGCGCTCGAGGATGAAGGTGTCGCGCGGCGTCGGCGCGGTGTCCATCACCATGGTCGAGTGCGCGTCGGTGCAGACCGAAAGCCGCTCACGCACGTTCGCGAGGTCGATGCGCGTGCGGGCGAGCGCGGGTGCGTGGCGCGAGAAGTACGCGGCGAGCGCCGCGGTTTCGTCGGGGGTGCGCGCGACGGCGTCCTTCTCGATCGTGGCGCGGATCGCAGGTGGAAGCGTGGTGCCGTCGTCGGTACCGGTGACCGCGAAGAACTCCATGCGCTTCGCCGCGACCGCGCCGCCGCGGCCGAAGTTCAGCTGTGCGGTGAGGTGCGTCGCCTCTGCGGGCGCGAGCGGCGTCGCGAAGGACACGGTGAGATGCACCGGGCCTTCGCTCGCGCGGTCGGGCACCCAGCCCGAGGGAAGCGTGTCGAGCACGCCTTCGGGGCGGTTGAAACCATCGACGGTCTCGTCCCACGAACTCGCGGTCGCGCCGCGGAGTTCGCGCATCCGGTAGAGGTTCACCTGATCGCTCGGCACAGTGCCCGCGCTGATCGAGACATTGGTGAGCGCGAAGACCTGCTTCGCTCCGTCGCCGCCCTCCCATCCCCAGCCTGCGCCGGGCGCGTCGGGCGACGAATGCATCACGACCCGCAGGCCCGTGATCGGTTGCGCGAGTTGCGGCAGCTCCATCGACACATCGAACGCGAGGAAGCCCATCGGCCGCGTCACGAGCGCGTAGCGGTGATCGGCGATCTCGAAGCCGCTGCCCGTGTTCGGCGTCGACATCTTGAGAAGCTTCACGGGGTGGAGCGCGAGATTCGCACCGCGCGCGGCGAGATGCGCACGCTGCTCGGCTTCCCACGCGGCGATGGCGGCCGGATCGGGCGACGCGAGCGCCTGCTCGAGCTCGGCGATGCGTGCGCGCAGGGCGTCTTCCTCGGCGGTACGCAGCACCGACTTGAGCGTCGCGGCGGGTGCCGCGTTCTGGCCGCCGTCACCGCCGTGCGCGGGCTCGGTCGTCTGGTTGAAGAACGCGAAGAGGCGGTAGTAGTCGCGCTGCGAGACGGGATCGAACTTGTGGTCGTGGCACTGCGCGCAGCCGACCGTGAGGCCAAGCACGGCCTCGCCGAAGGTGCGCACGCGGTCGACGCCGTAGTTCACGAGGTTTTCCTCGGCGATCGTGCCGCCCTCGTGCGTGATCATCGCGTTGCGCTGGAAGCCGGTGGCGATCAGCGTCTCGTCGCTCTTGTCGGGCAGCAGGTCGCCTGCGATCTGCTCGACGAGGAAGCGGTCGTACGGCTTGTTGGTGTTGAAGGCGTTGATGACATAGTCGCGCCAGAGCCAGAGATGACGCCCGCCGTCGATCGAGAAGCCGTTGGTGTCGGCGTAGCGCGCGGCGTCGAGCCACGGCATCGCCATCTTCTCGCCGAAGTGCGGACTCGCGAGAAGGCGATCGACCGCGCGCTCGTAGGCGCGCGGATCGGCGTCGGCGACGAAGGCCGCGACCTCGTCGGCGGACGGTGGCAGGCCCGTGAGGTCAATGGTCACGCGACGGAGGAGCGTCGCGCGGTCGGCCGCGGGCGCGAGCGCGAGGCCCTGCGCCGCGAGGTGCGCCGCGACGAAGGCGTCAATCGCGCCGCGACCGTCGCTCGGCGCGCCGGCGCGCGCGCGTGGCGGCTCGAACGCCCAGTGCTCGGCGTAGGGAGCGCCCTGCTCGATCCAGCGCCGGACGAGGTCCTTCTGCGCGTCGGTGAGCGTGCGGTGCGACGACGGCGGCGGCATCTGCTCGTCGGGATCGGTCGAGGTGATGCGCGCCCAGACCTCGCTCGCGGCGAGGTCGCCCGGCTTGATCGGCGTGAGCTCATCCTCCGTCAGCTTGTAGGCGAACTCGGCGCGATCGAGGCGCAGGCCGGCCTTGCGCCCGTGCGCGTCGAACCCGTGGCATGCAAAGCAGTTCGCTGCCAGGATCGGACGGATGTCGCGGTTGTAGTCGACGGCCCCGGGCGCGGGCGCAGGAGGCGCTGCGAGAAGAAGCGAACCGAGGACGAACGCGGGCGACATGCGCTGAAGATACGGGAGAGGAGCTGATGTCCAAAGCGGTGTCTTCCCGTTTGGAACGCATCCCCGAAAAACACAACCGCCGCCCGAAGGCGGCGGTCGCGTACCGAATATCTGTTGCTCAGGCCACGCGGCGCGCTGCCATGCGTTCGGCGCTGGGCAAGCGGATCTTCTTCGCGAGGCCGACAAGCGCGAGCGTGCGGATCACGATCCAGCTTGCGTCGAACTGCCACCACTTGAGGCCGTGGCGCGCGCTCGCGGGGAACGCGTGGTGGTTGTTGTGCCAGCCTTCGCCGAGGGCGAGGATTCCCATGACCGGGTTGTTGCGGCTCTCGTCACCCGAGGCGAATTCCTTCTGGCCCCAGATGTGGCAGACGCTGTTGACGCTCCAGGTGACATGGTGGAGCGCGCAGAGGCGAACGATGCCGCCCCAGAGGAAGCCGAGGAGCGCGCCGGTCCAGGTCATCGTGACGAGCCCGCCGATGGCGGCCGGGATCAGGAAGCCGAGCGCGACCCAGAGCGGGAAGAGCTGGTTGATGCGGACCGTCGTCTTGTCGGCGAGGAGGTCCGGCACATAGCGGTGCATGTCGGCGCGGAGGTCGGCGAAGAGCCAGCCCATGTGTGCGTGGAGGAATCCCTTCACGACGCCCTTGAAGCCGGGCTCGCGTCCCGCGTGCGGCGAATGCGGATCGTGCTCGTGGTCCGAGTGCTGGTGGTGGCAGCGGTGCGTGGCCGCCCACCAGATCACCGGGCCCTGGGCCGCCATGCTGCCGAAGATCGCGAACATCGCGGCGACGGGGCCGCGCGCCTCAAACGACTTGTGGGTGTAGAGCCGGTGGTAGCCGACGGTGATGCCGAGGCCGGTGATCACATACATCACGCCGAAGAGCACGAGGTCGATCCAGCTGAACCAGCCGCCCCATGCGAGAACCATGGTGGCGATGACGACGAGCGGCGGGATGGTGACCGCAGCCATGGTGGTCAGTCGCAGCGCGAGAGGAACCGGCTGGGCGGCGCGCTCTGCGATCTCGTCTGAAACCGACGGCGAACCAACGGGCGCGAGCGGCTCAAGCGAAGTGAACAGATCAGGCTTCAGAGCAAGGGTGGACGGGTCAGACGGTGCGTCGTGCACGCGGTTTCCTCGTGAACATCGTGAGGTGAATGGGTTGTCGGCTGATCGAGATCGGTCTGGCGGCGTGTGCCGTGAGACACGCAAAGCGAGCGAAGGCGACAGGATGGAACGTTCTCTGCGAGATGAAGTGGTACGGAAAGACCGCGGCCACCGCCGCCGATGCGACGACCCGCCGATGCGGCATTCAAAACCGCGCAGGTGACAGAGTTTAGCGGGAGGCGTCCCCGAAGTCTCGCAAAGGAGAAGAAACGGGTTGATCTCCGCGCATGCCGAATCGCTCAAGAGCGCCTGGGCGGGCGGAAACCGCCCTTGCCGCGTGCGGAACGAAACCTCGGGCCGCGCCTGCGGGCGCTCCCGTTGGTGCTCATTTCGCGAGAGCGAAGCGAGTCTCGCGCTCGACTTAGAAGTCGACCTTGATGCCGGCGTAGATCTTCAGATCGTTGGAGCTGTCGCCAGTCGGCTCGACGTACGAGTCGTACTCGTCGCGCACGCCTGCGGTGCCCTTGAGATCACCCTTCGGGGACAGCGCGATTTCGTAATCAACGCGGAAGATGAAGCGATACTCGCCGAAGTTCTCGAGATCGGGGAAGAAGTCGAGGCCTTGGATCAGCTTCGAGCGCTCGTCGATCGTCCAGACAAGATCGTTGCCGAGCAGCAATTCAGGCGTCCAGTTGCTCTCGGGAATGTCGTAACTGGCACCGGCACCAGCCCTGAGCCGAAGCGCGAGAGGTTCGCCTTCGAGGAGACGGTATGCAGGACCTGCATACACGCCAGCCCGCGATTCCCAGGCCTGGAACTCGTCGTACTGGTAGTAGCCCTTGACGAATGCTTCCCACTTCGAATCCTTGAAGAGGAAGTCTTCCTGTGCGGTGACCAACAGGTTGTTGTCGGTGTTCACGCTGTTGGCCGAGTTGAAGTAGTACTCAGCCGCCACGGTGGTGCGGTCCGACTCGCTCTCGCGCTTGGCGGAGGCCGCGGCGCGGACATCCCAGTTCGAGGAAGTCTCGTTGTCCGAGCCCGTGAATCCGAGGCTCAAAGAGAACTTCCAGCTTCCATCCGGTGCCGGCGGGGGCGGCGGAACCGGGGCGGGAAGGACGGCCACGGGCACGGCCGGCGCCGGCGCGGGCTTCGCTTCGTCGACAGCCACGGCCGGGGGAGCCGGGGGCGGCGTCGGAGTCGTCTTGATGACCTCAGCGATTCGATCGCGGGCGATCTCAATCCGGCCGAGAGCGGCGTGATCGATGGTCACCGCGGTTTCGGTCTCGGAAACGACCGTGCCCTTGAGGACATCGCCGCCGACAAGACGGATTTCATCAGCTGAGAGTGTGGAAGCAGCCGAAGCTGCGACGATGAAGGCGAGCGAAAGGGCCTTGCGCATAGGTCAGCTTTCTCCAGAGGAAGTTTGCGGAGACTACGGTCAGGCGTAGATCGCGTCAATGCGAAGAGGCACAACCCGCGCAAATGTGGAAATCGTGTTCACCAGGAGCGCCCCATGATGGGACCAACCGATCCGACGAACGAATCCAAGCCTTCTGATGAGGACGAGTCGGGGCCGTATCGCCTTGCAGACGAATCGCCCGCGCCGCCGCGCGCGGCGTCTACCTCCCGCCCCGTCGAGCCAAAGCCTGACCTCAGCGACAGTGAGGATCGCGACCCGGTTGACGAGGTTGCAGAGGAGGAAGAGGAGGGAACGGACTCCCTCCCCCCGCCGATCTCGCGCTCCGGAAGCACGCAGCCTTGGCTGGTCATCGCGGGCGTCTGCGCGTCGCTGCTGTTCCTGAGCTGGCTTGCGGGCGCCCCACAGCTCTCGCTGCCCGACGCGGACGGCAACATTCGGGAACTCGGCTTCGGCGAGCGACTCAACGGACTCGCACGCACGGCGGTGTTCCTGCCGCTCGCGATGCTGGCAGCCGTCTTCGGTCTTGGCGCACTCGCGTTTGTGCGTCAGCGTCCGATCGGAATGATCGGTCCGCTCTTCGCGAAGTCGCTGGCGATCGTGTGTCTTGCGACGCTCGTGTGGCTCGTCCCGAGCGACATCCGCTTCCTCAAGCAAGCGCTTTATGTGATCGGCATACCTGTGATCGCGGCAGCCTTGGCCGTGCCGATCTTCCGGCTCCATCCCCGCGATGCTGTCTTTGCAACAGCGTCGTCGTTGATCGGGATGATCCTCCTCGTACTTGCTGCGTGGGTCGTTGTCTGGGCGACGACCGGGCCCGTGGAACATTCACGCGAACCCGTGAA
>JBEAUK010000097.1:0-7862 GCA_041161465.1 Planctomycetota bacterium
GGCCGTGGCAAGCGCGAGGGTCAGGGCGATGTGCATGGCGGGAAAGGTAGCAAACGCGAGGCTCGCTGTACGCTGCAGCGATGCGAGCCTTTCTGACCGCCGGTCGCCTGTTGCGTGTCCCTGCCGTCGCGCTTGGGCTTGTTGTCTCTGGCCTGCTCGGCGTCGTCCCAACCGCCGTCGCACAGGGCACCGCGTCGGCGGCGACTGCGCCGAAGGCCGAGCTCCAGGTTCGTCGCGCGTGGAACTTCGACGAGGACGGAGGCGCCGTTCGGTTCGACAACGAGTTCAGCGGTGCGCGCGCCAACGCGTGCGAGCGTCTCGGTGCTCTCGACTACAAGATCGTCACGAGCCCCGAGAACACGCCGATCAATCCAAGCCCGTGGTACGCCTTCCGGGTCACGAGCGCGACCGAGCGCGAGATCACCGTGCGCATCGTGGTGACGGCCAGCAAGGCGCGGCCACGGCCATACATCTCCATCGACGGTGGCCCGTTCATGCGCGTGGCGTCGAGCGCGTACGAGGGCGGCGAGGGCGCGCGGGAATGCGTGCTTCGGCTGCGGGTTGGTCCGAGGCCTACGCTCGTCGCAAGCAACCACATGATCGGCATCGCGGAGATCGAGGCATGGACCGATGCGACGACGGCGGCGCTTGGAGTGAAGCCCCGTGAAATCGGCCGTTCCGCCGGCGATCGCCCGATTCGCGCATTCGAGTTCGGTGCGAGCGATGCGCGCGAGGCGGTCATCGTGATCGGCAGGCAGCATCCGCCGGAGGTTGCGGGCACCGTCGGTCTCTTCCGTTTCATCGAGGCGCTTGCCGCCGACACCGACACCGCGCGCGCGTTCCGCACGCGCTTCCGTGTGCTGTGCGTGCCGCTCGTCAATCCGGACGGCGTGCACGAGGGGCAGTGGCGCAGCACGCTCGGTGCGGTCGACGCCAACCGCGACTGGGGGCCGTTCACGCAGGCCGAGACCCGCCTGGTGCGCGATGCGATCCTCGCGTTCGCGCGTGAGCGGGAGCGCACGCCGCGACTACTGCTCGATTTCCATGCGACATCGAAGGACATCTTCTATGTCCCGCCAGACGACACGCCGCTCGAGCCGCCGCACTTCGCGTCGCGGTGGCTCGCTGCGATCACGGCACGATTCCCCGATTACGCAGTCGAATCGAGCGCGACCAACAATGTGAAGGAGTGGACCTTCAAGCGCTGGGCGTTCGAGACCTTCCGCGCGCCGGGAATCACCTATGAGCTCGGCACCGCCACGCCCCACGACCGCATTGCGCGCATCGTTCCCGGGGCGGCCGAGGAGGCGATGAAGCTCCTGCTCGCCGAACCTGCGCCACGCGCTGCGGGGGCGGTCGGTTCTCATGCGCCCGCTGCGGCTGCACCCTGAGACTCGGCTGCAATCGAGGACCTCGAACTCCGAACACGGGTTCGCCTCCGAGCGTCCTACCGGCATGCCTTCCATCAAGACCATCCTCGCCTGCACCGCTGCAGTGCCCGTCCTCGCGATCGGCGCCAGCGCGCTCAGCGATCTGGCGACCGAGCCTGTGGCGGCCACGCTGTCGCAGCCGTGGGAGCTTGGAGAGGCAGCCAGCGTCGCGGTTGCCCTCGATGGCCGGGGGACATCGAGTCTCGCGTGGTCGGGCGAGCGACCGATCGGACTCGAGAGTCGACACGAGCTTGGCGAGGGAGTCTCGCTTCACTTCGGTGCGGAGGCGCTCGCCGCAGCGACCCCGATCGAAGCGATCGGGAGCGCCGCCGACTGGCAGGCGGGAGCCGCCGTTCGCGCCAGACTCGACGACCACTGGACAGCGGGTGTCGGCGGGGGCTGGCGTTCGACCACATCCACAAGTGGTCTCTCGGCCTTCATCGATGCCGACCGACGCACGGGTGCCCTCGACGAGGGCGAGGGCGTCGTCTGGTTCAGGCTGAGCGCGTCGTTCTGATCTCGTGCGTGGCCGGGGCTCGTTAGACTCGCGCCATGCTCGGCGCGTTCCTCGTCGCTCTCTCGATCGCCACGCAGGCTTTGCCGCCGACGCCTGCGCCGCCCTCGAGCGACGAGATCACGGTCGGCACCTTCAACATCCGATACGCAAACGACGGTGATGGAGCCAACGCCTGGCATCACCGTCGCGGGATGGTCGCCGAGATCCTCCGAGAAGGCGAGTTCTGGGGACTGCAGGAAGCGCTTCCAGCGCAGGTCGACGAAGTGCTGGCTGACTGTCCGCGCTTCAAGGCGATCTCGCGGACTCGCGAGCAGGATCCCGCGAAGGGCGAGGCTTGTCCGATTCTCTACGACCATGCGCGGTGGGAAGTCGACGCGAAGGAGCAGGGGACCTTCTGGCTGTCGACGACGCCCGAGGTCGCAGGGTCCAGGTCGTGGGATTCATCGCTTCCTCGCATCGCGACCTTTGCGCGCTTCATCGAGCGCACGCCGGCTTTGGGGCTGACCCCGCGCGCGATCTACATCTTCAATGTGCATCTCGACCATCGCGGAGAGACCGCGCGCGTCGAGGCGGCGCGACTCGTCGCAGATCGGATCGCCGCGCGAGCGCACGCCGATCCGGTCGTGCTTCTGGGCGACTTCAACTGCGCGCCGACGAGCGATCCGATCAAGGCGGTGCTCTCGAATCCGAAGGCATGTCTCCGCGACTGCTGGCGCGCGGCGCACCCCGCGGCGCCGGAGCAAGGAACCTTCAACAACTGGGGCGAGCGCTGCGGCGACATGCGCATCGACTTCGTCCTCGCATCGTGCGAGCTCGTCATCCGGTCCTGCGAGGTCGATCTCAGGAAGCCGCGCGGGCGCTGGCCGAGCGACCATGCTCCCGTCCGGGCGACGCTCGCGTTCGCGGCCGGCGGCGCAGAGTCGGACAAGAGGTCGGGGAATCCGTCGCAGCCTCGGCCCGCACCGAAGCCCTGACTCTCGGACGCGCGTCCGCCTCTACGGCGCGCATCGGTCGCCAATTGTGAGGCTCGATCCGCAGGGTCGACTTGTCTCGATGCAAACGGGGCTACTCTTGCATCATGCTCCGGACGCTCGCAATCGCCGCCGCCTCGCTCGCACTCGCAGCTTCGGCGCGCGGCACCGACATCTATGCCACGGGGTTCAATGACTACAACAGCGCCGCACTCAGCGGCCAGCAGGCGTGGATCGGGACCGGCGGAACCTGGGCCGCGAGCGGATTGACCAACGCGCCGTTCCTGCCCGCGAATGTGATCGGGCCGGGCGTGAACCCGGGTGTCGATCCGGTGGGTGGCCGCGGCAAGATGGTGCGGCTGTGCACCGAGCGATTCAACAACGGACGCACGAAGGCGTGGCTCGATCTTGCCAACAGCGGCAAGTGGGCGGCGGCGAGCGTGGGTGGCAACACGGTGCTCGAGACCAGGGTGAAGATGTTCATTCCCAGCGGTCAGCCCGTGACCTCGACCTTCGGCGTGATGATCTCGAAGAGCGCTGCGGAGACATCGGGCGGATTCATCGTGAGCGCACAGACCGGCGCCATCAGCCTGCTGAACGGCGGCTACGCGGCGTCGAATCGAATCGCTACGGGCGCGACGGCGACGCTCAACGCATGGAACGAGTACATCTATCGCTGGAATGTGTCGACAGGCGAGGGAACGCTGGTGGTCAATGGCAAGACCGTCGCCGCGCACACGACGACGCTCTCAGGCGCGGTGTATGCGTCGAACCTCTTCGCGACGACGGACGCGACGCCGGGCACGGGCAACGCGTTCGGCTTCTTCGATGACCTGTCGCTTGCGGCGGTGGCACCTGTGTCCTCGTGCGCGGGTGATCTCGACGGAGACGGGACGCGCGATGCCGCCGACCTCGCGGCGATGCTTGGCGCGTGGGGAACGGCCGCCGGCGATGTGAATGGCGATGGCAACACCGATGCCGCGGACTTGGCCGCGTTGCTCGGCGGCTGGGGCGCGTGCCCCTAGGCGCTGCGGAACCATGGACGGTGTGAGCAGGCGATCGAGCCTCCCCCGTGCGTTGCACGCTGCTGACGGCGCGCGTTCGACGCGATGGTCGAGACTACGACGGAGACCTCGGGTGCGGGCGCCGTGGTGGCGTCGGCGCCATCGGCGTGGAGGGCGCCGCGCCCGCGTGCCGGGGTCACGCGGACCGCTGTCCTGGCAGCGGTAATGACGCGTGTGAACAAGTTCGACGACATCGCAGGCCGCGGGAAACACGCAAACTTCGACCAATCGAGATGATTCGAT
The DNA here is from genome assembly GCA_041161465.1 of Planctomycetota bacterium. Lineage (GTDB taxonomy): Bacteria > Planctomycetota > Phycisphaerae > Phycisphaerales > SM1A02 > QWPT01. The sequence continues at coordinate 4,226 of JBEAUK010000097.1, forward strand.
TGACAGGGCCTGCCTACGGGGTAGACCATGGCATCGGAGCACGGTCGACCGCATGATCTCAGCCCTTCTCGCCGCGTCAGTCTTCTGTCAGGTTCCTGTCGCGGCGGCTGTCGCGGATGTTCCCGTGTCGCCGATCCGGCGGTCGGAGACGCCGCTTCGAATCCGACAGGCGGCGCGGCCCTACACCGTGGCGCTCGAGGTCGATCGCGCTGCCGTCGAGCGGCTTGCGCGCGAGGGCGGCGGCGTGTTCACCGTGCCACTCTCGCCCGACTTCACGGCCGAGCTCGAACTACACCCGTGCAACGCGTTCACGGGCGATGCACGAGTCGAGGCGGTCGGCCGCGGCAAGCTCGGCGCGATCACCACGACGCCGGTCGCCGTGCGTGGCGCGTTCCTGACGGGCCGGCTCGCCGCGGACCCATCGAGCCACGCGTTCCTCGCCATCAGCGATGCAGGCACCTTCGGCTATGTCGAGACCGATGAGCGCACCTTCATCATTTCCAGCGGTCCGTACGGGCGCGGTCTTCCGACCGTTTCGTACGACCTCACCGCGATGCCGCCTGGGTTGATCGAGACCCCTGCGTGGACCTGCGCGACGCCGGAGCAGGCAGACCAGCCTCAGGCGCCCGGAGATGGAGGCGTCGCCGGAACGCCGCCGTGCCGACAGGTTCGCATCGCGTTCGAGACCGACTACGAGTTCCTGCAGTTGTTCGGCGGCAACACCAACGCTGCGACTGGCTATGTCTCGACGCTCGCGAGCGCGCTGACATCGATCTACAACCGGGATCTCAACACGAAGATCGCCGCGGTGTACTCGCGGCTGTGGACCACTCCGTCGGATCCGTGGACGGCGACGAGCACTTCCGAGCAGCTCGAGCAGTTCGTGGGCTACTGGAATGTCAACATGAACTCGATCGCGCGGGACCTTGCGCACTTCCTCTCGGGTCGCGGGCTCGGCGGAGGCGTGGCGTATCTTCCCGGGCTGTGCAACGGGTCGCCGTTCGGAGTCTCTGCGAATCTCGCAGGCTACTTCCCGACGCCGCTTGTCGACAACAACGGGCAGAACTGGGACATCATGGTGACGGCGCACGAGCTCGGCCACAACTTCGGCGCGCCGCACACCCACAACTATGCGCCGCCGATCGATGGTTGCGGCAGTTCGCCGCAGGACTGCTCCGCGGCGGCCGGCGGCAACGGCACGATCATGTCGTACTGCCACCTCTGCAGCGGCGGGGTGAGCAACATCAAGTTGCGGTTTCACGAGGGCAACATCGCGACCATGCTGCAGCACCTCGGATCGGTCGGGTGCAACTACACGGGGCCTGCGCGTCCGCCGGTCGCGTTCCTCGACCGCGTGAATGTCCTCGCGGCGACGCCGACGCTGATCGATGTCCTTGCGAACGAGATCGAGTTCAACTGCGAGAGCGTCGCGATCGAGTTTCCGCAGAACCCGACCTACAACGGCGGGCTTCTGTCGGTGAGCGCGGGGACTGGGCCGGGCGGACGCGATCAGGTGCTCTACACCATGCCGAACGCAGGGTTTGTCGGCACCGACACATTCACCTATCGGCTTCGCGACACCTCCGACCAGACCACCGTGGTTGCGGTCGTGCCGACGGTGATCTCGGTGCGCGCGCCGGAGAATCCTGTGGGCGCGACGCCGCAGCTGTCGGTCGCGTACTACGCGCTGCCCGTCCTGAGCGCGCTGCCCGACTTCACGGCGCTGACCCCGTACATGAGCGGTCTCGCGCCATCGATCAACTATGCGTCCACGGGCGGCAACTTCGCGACGAGCGGACGCGCCGACGATGTCGGTGCGGTGCACACGGGGTGGATCGAGGTTCCAGAGAGTGGCACCTGGACTTTCTTCCTGAACTCGGACGACGGATCGCGGCTGAAGATCGGATCAGCGACCGTGGTGAACAACGACGGGCTTCACGGAATGGTCGAGGCATCGGGCTCGATCGCGCTGGCGGCGGGCCGACATGCCTTCCGTGTTGAGTTCTTTGAGCGCGGCGGCGGTGCGGGCCTGATCGCCTCATGGCAGGGGCCGGGCGTGGCGAAGTCGGTGATTCCCGCGGCACGGCTCTTCCACGGCGGGGCGGATCTCCCCGCGGACATCGACAACAACGGAACCGTGAACGCCTCGGACCTCGCCACGCTTCTCGGCAACTGGGGCGGATCTGGCGGACCCGCCGATCTCAACCGCGACGGTCAGGTCGACGGTGGCGATCTCGCGGCGCTGCTCAACGCCTGGACCGGCTGACACCGATGGGTGCTCGCCCCGGGCACCCGCGGGAGCGGCCGCAGCGGTGACCGCTCAAGCATCCTTCCACCTGACGGTGCACGGCACGTGCCAGGCACCGCACGGCGCGTGCCGTGCACGCACTCTGTGCACACCCTCTGGGCGGCTTCCGTGCACCCTGGCGTCGCTGTCCAGCGGCTTCAACACCTGACGGTGCACGGGACCTGACGGTGCACGGCACGTGCCAGGCACTGCGCGGCACGTGCCGTGCACCATCCGCGTACCATCGTGCGCGCGATTCACACAACGATCAGAGCCGAAGTCGGACTCTGAGATCTGCGGCGGTAGGCTGCCCGCAGGGGAGAGCGAGTTGACCTTCCACGATTCCATCGATCCCGGCTACATCGGCTTTCGCCAAGTCACGCGCCTCGACCTGCCCTCCGTGCCGGCGGCGCCCCGGCTGCCGCGCGAGATGTGGCTGCGATTCGCCCAACTCAAGACGCTCACTGCGCTCGATGCGGATGGAAGGGCGCAACTGCGCACCGACGCGTTGCTCGGCTTCGCGGACAGGGCTGACATGGCTCTTGTCCGGCTTGAGCTGCTCTGCGTCGGTGTGGAGTCATGGTCGGTCAGGCTGCTTCGTGATCGGCTGCGGCTCGTCGATGCCTCGTTCGACTTCGTGCAGGTTGTGTACGACGCCGATCGCGATCAGCCATGTGTGCCTGCCGAGTTGATCTCCCGCCCAACGATGACAGTGCTTCGCTCGAGCGGTGGTGGCGAATTGGCCGCAAGATCGATTCACCTGCGGGCGCACGAGATTCCCGCGCAGCCTGTGAGCGGATGGCCCGAGTCGGAGGCCCCGACCGTGGGCCATGACGCCGCGGAGCGCGTCGTGCCGACCGGCGGCCATCAGCAGGAAGGAGGCGTGCGTGACGAACGATGAGAAAACTCCTGCGCGGGCAGGCGTGCGCGGCTACGAAGGCATGCGGCGCATCGACGACGACACGAGTCTCTGGCTGCTCTACGACGGATTCAACTCGGGAGTCATCATTCATCGTGCAGAAGCCCGAACCGTGACTTTGGACGCCGCCGACCACCTTGGTCGGATGGCTCGGATGGATGTGTATGTGGCGTTCATGAAGTTCTACGGGGGTTTCTTTCACATCGACGAGCCCGTCTGCGATGAACTTCTCTTCATTGGGGTCCAGCGTTGCGTCCTGCCTGAGCCGTGCGCAACGACTCGCGCGCGCTTCGTGCTTTCAATCGAGGCTCGGGCGACAGACCCCAGGCAAGTCATGGTGTTTCGAACGGACGATGGTTCGTTCGAGGTGCACGCGGAAGAGGTCCACTGGCGGTTCGGCGCGAAGCAATCGTCGGAGTGGCCGAGGCCGA
>JBEAUK010000040.1:0-3881 GCA_041161465.1 Planctomycetota bacterium
CGCACACCACCATGATCAACGGCCTCGGCGTCGTCGGCTGGGGCGTGGGCGGCATCGAGGCGGAGGCCGTCATGCTCGGCCAACCGATCTACATGCTGATTCCCGAGGTCGTCGGCGTGAAACTCGTCGGGAAGCTGCCTGAAGGCGTCACCGCCACCGACCTCGTGCTGCGCGCGACCGAGATGCTGCGCAAGCACGGCGTCGTCAACAAGTTCGTCGAGTTCTTCGGCCCGGGCCTCGCCGAGATGCCGCTCGCGAACCGCGCAACCATCGCGAACATGGCGCCCGAGTACGGCGCGACGATCGGGTTCTTCCCGGTCGACGAGCAGACGCTCGCCTACATGCGGCTTTCGGGCCGCCCCGAGGGTCTCGTGAAGACCGTCGAGGCGTACGCGAAGCAGAACGGCTTTTGGCGAGAGGACGACTCGAAGGTCGTCTACTCGAGCGAGCTCGTCCTCGACCTCTCGACGATCGTGCCGTCGCTCGCGGGCCCCGCGCGTCCGCAGGACCGCGTCGCGCTCACCGACATGCAGTCGAACTGGCGCCGCGATCTCGGCAAGATCTACAACAAGGGCCCGAACGCTGCCGCGCCGAACGCGACCACGATGACCGCCGCCGACGGCGTCAGCGTGCGCGATCCCGAAGGCAACGAGTTCCAGCTCAAGCACGGCTCGGTCGTCATCGCGGCGATCACGAGCTGCACCAACACCTCGAACCCGAGCGTGATGATCGGCGCAGGCCTCGTCGCCAAGAAGGCCGCCGCGCTCGGCCTCACGCGCAAGCCGTGGGTCAAGACCTCGCTCGCACCGGGCTCCAAGGTCGTCACCGAGTACCTGAACGCCGCGGGCCTCACCGCGTCGCTCGACGCCGTCGGGTTCAACACCGTCGGCTACGGCTGCACCACCTGCATCGGCAACTCCGGCCCGCTGCCCGACCACATCGGCGCCGCGATCAAGGAAGGCGATCTCGCGGTCGCGAGCGTGCTCTCCGGCAACCGCAACTTCGAGGCGCGCGTCCACCAGGATGTGAAGGCGAACTACCTCGCCTCGCCGCCGCTCTGCGTCGCCTACGCGATCGCGGGCACCGTCGACATCGACCTCCAGAAGGACGCGATCGCCACCACGAAGGACGGCAAGCCCGTCTACCTGAAGGACATCTGGCCGACGGCGAAGGAAGTCGAGGACGCGGTGCACCAGTTCGTGACCCGCGCCCAGTTCGAGAAGGAATACGCCGATGTCTTCAAGGGCTCGGACGCGTGGCAGAAGATCGCCACCGGCGGCGGCGAGATGTACTCGTGGGACGCGAAGTCGACCTACATCCAGGAGCCGCCGTTCTTCGTCGAGATGAAGAAGGAAGCGGGCACCATCACCTCGGTGAAGGGCGCGCGGTGCCTCGCGAAGCTCGGTGACTCGGTGACGACCGACCACATCTCTCCCGCGGGCGACATCAAGAAGGACGGCCCTGCGGGCAAGTTCCTCGTCGAGAACGGCGTCGCCCCCGCGATGTTCAACAGCTACGGCTCGCGCCGCGGCAACGACCGCGTCATGACCCGCGGCACCTTCGCGAACACCCGCATCAAGAACGAGCTCGCCCCCGGCACGACCGGCGGCGTCACGACCGACTTCACCGACGGCACGGTGAAGGCGATCTACGACGCAAGCGTCAACTACAAGGCGAAGAACATCCCGCTCGTCGTCCTCGCAGGCAAGGACTACGGCATGGGCTCGTCGCGCGACTGGGCCGCGAAGGGCACCTTCCTCCTCGGCGTGAAGGTCGTCATCGCCGAGAGCTTCGAGCGCATCCACCGCTCGAACCTCGTCGGCATGGGCGTGATGCCGCTGACCTTCCTCGCGGGGCAGGACCGCAACTCGCTCGGGCTGAAGGGCGACGAGACCTTCGATGTCCACATCCCGTCCGACCTCAAGCCGCGGCAGAACATCAAGGTCGTCGCGACGCGCGCCGACGGCAGCAAGGTCGAGTTCGAGACGCTCTGCCGCGTCGACACGCCGGTCGAGGTCGAGTACTACCGCAATGGCGGCATCCTCAACACCGTGCTTCGCAAGATGATGGCCGCGAAGTGACGCGTTGCGCCAAGTGAATCCCCCGCGGGGCGCGTCCGGCACACGGCGCGCCCCGCGTTTCTTTTTGGCTGAAAGTCGTCCGAAATTCGCGGGTCGCCCTGCGCCGCGCGATAGGTTCGCGCGCGAAGGGAGGTCGAGATGGAGGAAGAGACGGCAGAAGTGAGAACGGGAGAAGTGAGAACGCGGGAAGACGGTCGCTCGGCGCGCGCGCTGGCACGCGCGTCGGCGGCTGCGCGGCGTGCCTGCCGCGCGTCGCGTCGCAGCGAACGCGCCGCCCGGCGCGCCCGCATGCTGCGTGGGCTCGAGCAGTCGCTCTTCGGGAGCCGAATGCCAGACGCGGCGTCGCAACTTGTGCTCGCGCAGTGGCGACGCGAGGACCTCGATGCCGCGTGCACCCGCTGCGGCACCACGCGCGCGCCGTTTGAAGATGTCCGGCGCGGCTGCGCGGAGTGCCGCGGAAGGCGGCTTGGCTACGACGCGCTCGTTCGACTTGGTCGGTACACGCCGCCGTTGTCGCAATGGGTTCCCGCCGTGAAGCGGCGTGCGTGGCGCGGCATGGCCGAGGTGCTGGGCGCGGAGCTCGGTCGACAGATTCAGGACTCGATGGGCGCTGAGAGAATCCCGCAGGTCGATCTCGTGACCTTTGTCCCAACCCACTGGCTGCGGCGGCTCTTCCGCGGGATCGACCACGCGGGCTGCCTTGCGGCGGCGGCGGCACGCGTTCTTCAGGTGGAATCGATGCCGATGCTGCGCGCCTCGCTTGCGCTTCGGCAGACCGGCGCGGATCGCAAGTCGCGCGGATTGCAGCAGGAGAGGTTCAAGCTCGTGGGAGACGGCGTGCGAACGCGTCTCGAGGGCGCGCATGTGGTCCTGGTCGACGATGTGCGGACGACGGGCAGCACGCTCCGCGACGCGGCCAGCGTCCTGCGGGCCGCGGGCGCAAAGACCGTTGTGGCAGCCTGTTGCGCTGCGGCAGATCCGCCCCATCGCAGCGGAGCGCGCTTTGGAGCCGCTGTCGGGGGTGGGGGTGCGCGACCCACGGTCGGTCCAACCTGGATTGAGCGCCAATCAATGTGGATAAGTTCGGTGTGAGAATTGGCTCAGGACAAGAAAACGCAGAGTTCTCGGTCAGCTTCAGGTTTACGGACGATCGATTTCGCGCTAAAGTCCGTTCTCGGACGGCATTGCCGCCCGAAATCCTTGGTTCTCGGGCGCGTGGCGGAACGCGCCTGAAAACCTTTCTCACTTTGCCGATGTGAAGCGTCCAAGAGGGTTGACAGCCTTCATGGTTTCGCTAAACTCCTCGACCCATCGCACTTTTGCGGTGGGTCGCGGTTCGCCGCGCTTTCTTTGACAAGTCAGCAGTTGGAACGCCGCGAGGATGTTTCGCGCAGCTTGTCCGGCACGGCCGGCAAGCCAAGCGCAAATCGCTGCCACCACAGTGGCAGCAGATGAACATCCTCCGTGATGCCAAAGACAATGATCAATTCCAGTGGTCACTGTCAGTCCGAGTCGCAAGACTCGGCTGGTAGTGATGTTCATCAAAGAATGGTGGATTTGCCGTCCACCACTCTCGGCACGCAAGTGAATGGAACCGAGAGAATGACCGGCCGTCTGATCAACATGATCGGCGGTTTGGCTGGGCAAACCTTCAACGGTACGCAGCGCAAGCTGCTAACAACTTATTGAAGAGTTTGATCCTGGCTCAGATTGAACGCTGGCGGCATGGCTAAAACATGCAAGTCGAACGCGTGTAGCAATACACGAGTGGCGAAAGGGCGAGGAATAGATTCCTACGTA
>JBEAUK010000111.1:0-8882 GCA_041161465.1 Planctomycetota bacterium
GAGCGCGCGGCAGCTTCTCGAGATGCCGCTGCCCTCGCTCGACGCGCCGTGGCGCGAGAGCGCAGCGGCGCTTCGCGAAGCGTCTCGGGCCGAGACCGCCGAAGCCAGACGCGCGGCGCTCGGGCGTTTCGCTCGCGCATCGTGCGAGGCGCACGCGCTTGCGGCGTCCGACGCCGAGGCGGCGTGCGCCTTCTGGCTGGCGCGCTGCGGCTGATGGAGCGGAAAACGCAACAGGCGCCCGCGTGCGGGCGCCTGTTGGAATGGTTCTCTGTCTCGTCTCGCTCACGCCGCCGCAGGAACGGCCGTCGTGTTCTTGCAGGCGATCTCGACGAGCGCGTCGAAGGTCTTGGGATCCTCGATCGCGATCTGCGAGAGCATCTTCCTGTTCAGGAGGACGCCCGCGCGCTGCAGGCCGTTGATGAAGAGCGAGTAGCGCGTGCCGCGCATGCGGCAGGCGGCCGTGATGCGGGTGATCCACAGCGCGCGGAAGTCGCGCTTGCGGGCGCGGCGGTCACGCCATGCGTAGCGCTTGGCGCGCATCATGGCGACCTTGGCCTGCTGCTTGTGACGGGACTTCGTGCCGAAGAAGCCGCGGGCTTCGCGGAGAAGCTTGCGGCGGGCTTGCGTGCGGGCTGCACCCTTGCGTGCGCGTGGCATGTTCGATCAACCTCTTGGCTTGCGACCGGCGGAGGAAGGGAGGTCTGTCTCCCGACTCTTCGGACCCGACGGTCTCGTCATTGGGGTCTGGTGATTGGACGATTCAGGTGACGGCGGACGGATCAGTTCGCGACCGCGACTTCGCGCTGCGCCTCGCGCAGCTCGCCCTGCTCCTGCGAGAGGAGCGGACGGAAGAGCAGCTTGCTCAGGGCGCGGATGTCGCCCGAGCGCGCGTAGCGCTTCTTGCGGTAGCTCTGGATCTGCACACCGGTCTTGTTCGACTTCAGGTGACGGGAGTGCGGGCGCCCGAAGCGGATCTTGCCGTTCTTCGAGATCTTGATGCGCTTGGCGAGGCCCTTGTGGCTCTTGTTCTTCGGCATAGGTAACTCCCGTTGGGGGATCGGCGAGGATAGCAGAAACAACCACATCCCCGCAAGCGGCGAAAAGCAGGGCTGCCGAAGGTCCAGTCTGGTTATCAGGCTTCCGACGGCTTCCCGCTCAGTTCAGCAGGAAGACATCGATCAGGATCCACTCCGAGGGCTTGTCAAGCCCTTCCTCGAGCGTTCCGCGCTCCGAGTTGCTCATCGGGAGATAGATGTTCTCGAGGTGGCGAGGCATTCCCTCGATCGCGGGCACCATCAGCGTCGTGCTCCGCACGAACTCGACGGAGACATCGGTGAAGAGCGCGTTCTGTCCCGCGCCGCCATGGTCTGGGCTGTTCACGATGCAGTGACCGATCGGGAGACCCGCGCGAGTGAGTTCGATCACCGGGCTGCGGTCGGCGACCACGGGAACGCGAACGCCTGCGCGCCACGCCTGCAGCGCCGCCTTGCCAGGCACCTGATACGCGTATCCCTCGCCCGTCGGATCGTTCGGGCAGCAGAGGCAGCGATGCTCGGCGTACTTGCCATCGGTCAGCGACTTGAGGTGGCGGTTGTTGTCGGTGTCCGTCCAGCGCTCGAGTCGGCTCAGGTCCGGCATCAGGCTCGCCTGGTAGGGCATCGCGTCGTGGTCGTTCACATAGCGGGCGATGCCGCCGCCGATGGCGCGAAGATTGTCGGCGCACGCGGCCTCGGCCGCGCGTGAACTCATCCAGTTCGCGAGGGGAATGCCGACGCCAACGGCAATGAGCGCGACGCACGCGACCGCCCACAGGTCGGGCCAGCGGCCGCTGGTGAGCGTTCCACCGCGCGGGGCGTTGATGCGCATGCGAGATTCCTTCTCTCGCTCCTCTTGCTCGATGCGCGCCATCGTTGCATCGGTCAGCGCCGCGTCGGGTGCCTCGGTCGGGTACGCGTCGAGGCGCGAGAACAGCAGGCTCGCGGCGCTCAGCCGCGCAGCCATGTCTGGCCGTGCAGCGGTCGCTCGCGCAAGATCAAACTCGTTCTCGATCAGGAGGTCCACGGCCTCCATGTCGGGAGCGGACAGCATCGGGCCGCCCGTGAGCGGTCCGTTCGTGTCGTCGGTTCCACCGATGGACTCGTTACCTGAACTCATGCGTCGTCACCGTCTCGATTCGTGTTTCGTGCCTTGCCTGTCTCTCCCTTGCGCGATTCCGCATGACCGGTCTCCGGCCCGGCGTTGCTTGGCGCGCCGTCGCGGGCATCTCCCGAGAAGGGGACGCCGCGACGGGCGCAATGCAGCTTCCAGCTCTCTGCGAAGCAGGCAACGGCTGCGTGAAGTCGGCTCTTCACGGTGCCGAGCGGAATCGAGAGGCTGTCAGAAATCTGTGCGTAGCTCAGCTTCTGGAAGTAGCTGAGAAGAAGAATCTCGCGGAAATGGGGCGGCATGCCGTCGACCACTTGCTTGACGAGCGCGGCCTCGTCGCCGCTCTCGAGCGGAAGCGACGGCGCGGTCGAGTCGCCTTCGATCAGATCGATGAGCGCACCGTCGGAGTCCTTGCCGGTCGGGGCGTCGAGGCTCACCGCTGCGCGGCGCTTCTGCCTTCGCAGGAAATCGCGACCCTTGTTGGCGGCGATGGTGTAGAGCCACGGCTTGAACCGTCGCTCCTCATCGAAGCTGTCTGCGGAGAGGTGCACCTGGAGGAACGCTTCCTGAAACACATCGTCCGCACCGGCGCGCGATCCGACGAGCCGCGTGAGGAAGCCGTGCAGCTCGGCGCGATATCGGTCAACGAGAATGCGCAGCGCCTGAGCGTCGCCAGCGCGGTGTGCGACAAGAAGTTGCTCGTCGGAGCAGCCTTCGAGGGCCTTCGCGTTGGAACTGGACGAGTGTGGGCTCAAAGCGGATGGATTCGACGCACGGACGCGCCGCTTGGCTGGCAGAATAGCCGAGAATGCACGCGCTCCGAGGGCGCCAAGGCCATCCGCGGCGCGGGTCACGCCGGATTCACCGAAACCTGCGATCGCCTCGGCCACCCAGCCAACCGCTTCTTCGGCGGCGTTGGGTTTCGGAATCGAGATCGCGACGGGGCGGGGCATGGCTGCGCTACGGCCGAGGGTGTTTCCTCGGTTCGTCGGGGGTTCTGATTTTTCCTAGAATCTGCGCCCCTGCGGTCGCGCGTTCGGACGATTCGAACCAGCCCTCAGTTGTCGCGAGGACGAGGCACGCCGAACGAGGCGCTCCAAACGAGGCATTCATGGGTGTTCCAATCAGCCAGATGTGGACGGTCGCGAGGTATGTTCTCGGGCAGAAGCTCCGCGGCAGGAAGCGCTATCCGCTCGTCCTGATGCTTGAGCCGTTGTTCCGCTGCAATCTGGCGTGCGCCGGCTGTGGAAAGATCCAGTACCCGGCCCACATCCTGCGCCGGCAGCTGACCCCGCAGCAGTGCTTCGACGCGGCCGAGGAGTGCGGCGCGCCCATGGTGTCGATTCCGGGCGGCGAGCCGCTGCTTCATCCCGACATCAAGGAGATCGTCGAGGGGCTCATCGCCCGCGGCAAGTACATCTACCTCTGCACGAACGCGCTTCTGCTCAAGGAGAAGCTCGAGGCCGGGCTCTTCAAGCCGTCGAAGTTCCTCACCTTCAGCGTGCACATGGACGGAGAGGAAGAGAACCACGACTTCGCCGTCTGCCGCGAGGGTACCTATCAGAAGGCGGTCGACGGCATCCGCCTCGCCGTGAAGATGGGCTTCCGCGTCACCACGAACACGACGCTCTTCGAGGGCGCGGATCCGGGCTCGGTGCGCGCCTTCTTCGACGAGATGATGGCGCTCGGCGTCGAGGGCATGATGCTTTCGCCGGGCTACGCGTACGACAAGGCGCCCGATCAGTCTGGCTTCCTCAAGCGACGCGAGACGAACCAGCTGTTCGAGATGATCCTCTCGAACCGCCGCGACGGAAAGCGCCGCTGGGTGTTCAACCAGTCGCCGCTCTTCCTCGAGTTCCTCATGGGCAAGCGCGAGTACGAGTGCACCCCGTGGGGCATGCCTTGCTACAACATCTTCGGCTGGCAGAAGCCGTGCTACCTCCTGCAGGAGGGCTACGCCGACAGCTTCCGCGAGCTGATGGACGAGACCGTGTGGGAGAACTACGGCCACGCGAGCGAGAACCCGAAGTGCGCCAACTGCATGGTGCACTCTGGATACGAGGCGAGCGCGGTCGACCACACCTTCTCGAGCTTCGGCGGCCTGTTCGCGACCGCGAAGGCGATTCTGTTCAACACCTACGCGAATCCAGGCGCGAAGGCGCGCCTCGCGGAGGAGGCAAGGAAGCCGCACGGACCGGCGAAGCACCTCGTGCAACTCGGCTTGGCGGAGGATGTTGAGACGCCCGACGGGAAGCGCACCTATCGGTTGAAGCAGACGGTTGCCTGAGCCGCGGTGCGGCCCGACGGGCACGGTTCCGACGAGACACTTCTGAACAACCTGTCGGAAGCGGGGCATGCGCGCCGAAGCGCGCCGTTTCCCCCACAATCGCGGGATGCCCTTCCGTTCAGGTGCCATCAGCTACCGCCGCTTCGCCGTCACCGGCGCGGCTCCCAACATGCTCGAGTCGAAGGTCTACGGCCTTCTCCGCGAGCACGCCCTCGGTGAACTCGAGCCCATCAAGCCGGGTGAGATCCATGTGGGCTGGACGGCGGGCCGTCATCTCTTCGACACCCTCTTCGACTTCGAGCGTATCGGCTTCGGCGGGGGGCTGTTGCTCGGCCTCCGCTCCGACACCGTGCGCATTCCGCCTGAGATCAAGAAGGCCTATGTCGCGATGGCCGAGGACGCGCGCCTCGTCCCCGCGAAGGATGGCGGCGGCTCCTATCTCCCGCGCAGCGCAAAGAAGGAAGCGCGGGAAGAGGCGCTGCGTCGTCTCGAGGACGAGATCGCAGAGGGGCGCTATCGCCGCCCGAAGCACGCGCCGATCTGGTGGGACTTCGCGAAGTCCACGATGTTCGCCGCGATCTCGGCCGACCCCGAGGTCCAGGCGCTGCGCCGGCTCTCGATCGACTCGCTCGGCATCACCATCGCGCCGCGTTCGAGCGGCACCGTCGCGCTCGACATCCTGCAGCAGAAGGGGCGCACGAGCGACTACGACGACCTGCGCGCGGAGCCGCTCTCGAGCGCGCCGCCGGAGATCGAGCTCGCGCGCGAGGATGGCCGCCGCTCGTCGGCCGATCGCCCGGAACTCCCGTGGAACGCGAACGAACCGCAGGATTTCCTAGGAAATCTCTTCCTTCTCTGGCTCTGGTGGCATTGCGATGCGCACGAAGGCCTCGTCCCGACCGCCGAGGGCGAGGTCGCGATCACGATCGACAAGGTGCTTGATCTCGAGTGTGCGTGGGGGCTCTCGGGCCGAACGAGCCTGCGTGGCGATGCGCCCACGCGCCGCGCGGAGACGGCGCGCGCCGTGCAGCTCGGCAAGTGGCCGCGCAAGATCGGGCTCACCGTGTCTCAGTACGGCCGCGTGTGGGAATGCACGCTGCAGGGCGATCGCTTCGAGGTCTCGGGGCTCAAGCTCCCGAAGCCGGAGGACAAGCCGCAGTCGTTCCGCGCGCTGCTCGAGGAGCGCCTCGACAGCTTCGCGACCTTCGACACGGCGCTCATGTCGATGTACCGCGCGTTCATCGAGGTGCGCACCTCGCGTGCGTGGGATTCGTGCCGCGCCGACATGCGCAACTGGATCACCGAACTCGGCGCCGCGCGCAAGAAGGTCTCGGTCGGTGTGTGAGAAGCGGGGTGCTAGGCCCCGCGCGCCGCGTCGATGAACGCGCGGATCCGGTCGTGGTCCTTCACGCCGCGCGAACGCTCGACGCCGCTCGACACATCGACGCCTGCTGGCCGCGCCGTGCGAATCGCGGCGGCCACCGTCTCGGGCGTGAGTCCGCCCGCGAGAAGGCACCGCGCGCGTGCGGTGTCGGCGAGCGCCGCGAAGGCTGCGTGATCGAACGGTTCGCCGCTGCCGGCATCGGGTCCGTCGACGACGAGTCGGGCCACGGCACCGCTCGCGATCCACGAGCCAACCGCGGGCGCCGCGAAGGACAGGCCCTTCCAGCACTCCCAGGGTGCGTCGCCCGTGGTGAAGCGTGCGAGATCCGCTGGCTCCTCGACGCCGTGGAACTGGATCACCGGAAAGAGGTCGAGCGCCATCCGCGTCTCGGGATCGACCGGGAGTCGCACGACAGCGACCGGGATCGCGCCCGCATCGATGATCGACGCCACGAGCGATGGAACGGCGGACGGTGGCACGAAGCGCGGGCTCGATGGCACAAGGACCACGCCGACGAAGTCCGCGCCCGCCTTGGCTGCAAACTCGGCAGTGGCGCGATCGCTCACGCCGCAGATCTTGATGAGTAGACGCTTCACGGCTTGCCGCCGTTCGCGGCCTTCGCGGCCACCATCTCGTCAGCCTCCGCCTTGAGACGATCGGCAAGCGCTGCGTTCTCCGAGTCGAGTCGGGCGCGGTCAAGCGTGGCGAGCGTGGCGAGCGCGGGACCAGGCTCACCGAGCCGCCGCAGCTCGATCACCGCGAGCATCAGCCGCGCCTCGGTGACGGCGGGGTCGGAGCGGAATCGATCGACGAAGTTCGCATACGCGGCACGCGCCGCACGCGACTCGCCCGCCTTCGCGAGTTGGTTGGCGACATCGAGCTGGAGCGCCGACGGAAGCGTGGCGGTGGGATTGATCGCAAGGAGATCGCGGTAGATCTGCGCGGCGAGCACCAGGTCGCGCTCGCGATGCGCGGCGGCGATCGTGAGCCGCAGCGTGCGCTCCTTGGGCGACATCTCATCGGCGCTGTCGGCGCGCACGCGCGCCGCGATCGGGCCGTCCGCCGTGCCGATCCCCGCCGCCGCCGTCGCGGCGCGAAGGTCGCGCCGACGCTTCCATTGCTTGAGCATGAAGTAGAGGTCGAAGTCGTTGCGCGCGAGAACGCCGGTCCCAAGCAGAGTCATGCACACGCAAAGTCCGAACGCGAGGCCTGCGAGGTGCGCGATCGTGCCGACGCCCGTTCGCGTCGCGCCGAACGCGTCGGTGAGGGTGTTCACAAGATCGATCGCGGCGTAAAGGCCGAGCAGCCACGCCGCCGGCATCGAGATTCGCGAGGGGGGGAGCAGCCAGAGGCCGTTGACCTGACCCCTTGGGTGGAGCGCGAGGAACGCACCCGCAACGACGGAGACAGACCCGCTTGCACCGATGACCGAGCCGCCCGTCATGGCGATCTGGAGAAGCCCGGCGAGGGCTCCGCCGACGAGGTAGAGCGCCAGGAACCCGATCCTGCCCAGACGGCACTCCACAACCCCGCCGAAGGCGAGAAGGAAGATCATATTGCTGGCAATGTGGCCGATCCCGCGAGGATCGTGCAGGAACTGGTACGAAAATGGCTCCCACCAGCCGAAGCCGGCAGCGCGCAGTTTGAGGCTGTTGAACCACTCCACGATTGCGGCGTTGTCTTGCCGAAAGCCGGTGAAGACCAGGATGTGAATGGCGATGTTCAGCGCCACCAAGCCGTACACGATGATTGGGCGGCGACGGGTCTCGAGGTTGGTGCCGAGGGGGATGAACACGGTGCCGAAGCGTATCGGAACATCCGACCCTTCGGCGGGAATTCCGAGCCCGAGAGTTGTGCGGCTCTTGGCTCAAGGTGCCTCGACAACCCCTCGCTTGCGCTAGCATCGCCGTTCCTCGTACGCGGCGGGCAGGTCCTGCCGAGTACGGGGCTCCGAGCGAGTTTCTCCGCGGTTTCCGCGGGCGCGGCTCGTCTCGGGGTGCCTGTGAGACGATTGAGGGAACACGCGGCGCGCTGCGCCTCGAGTCCCTGGCGTGCAGACGAATGCACCTCAATCCAATCCGGTGAAGTCGCCCTGAAGTGCGGCGCCTGCCGCGAAGCCACTCCAACCGCCATGACCACGATGACCGCTCCACAGCCTCCTATCTTCGACAAGGGTCTTGCCAACACCGTCGCCGCCGAAACGCAGATGTCGTTCATCGATGGCGGCAAGGGCGTGCTCGAGTATGTCGGCATCGACATCGACACGCTCGCGCGCAACTCGAACTTCGAGGAGACGGTGTACCTGCTGTGGAACACGCGCCTTCCCACGCGTGTCGAGCTCGACGGGCTCCGCCGCGCGCTGCAGGCCGAGTACGAGATCCCCGACGCGATCTACGACATGATCCGTCAGATCCCGAAGGACGCGGTGCCGATGCACGCGCTTCGCACCCTCGTGTCGGCGCTTGCGCTCCACGACCCCGAGGCGACCTCGAGCGACACGAGCCCCGCGGGCATCGAGAAGGCCAAGCGCCAGGCGCTGCGCCTCGTCGCCAAGACCCCGACCCTCATCGCGAACTTCGACCGTCACCGCTCGGGCAAGCCCTTCGTGCGCCCGAACAAGGACTTCGACATCGCGACGAACTTCCTCTGGATGCTGAACGGCGAGAAGCCCACCGACGCCATGTCGAAGGGCCTCGACGTGTGCCTCATCCTCCACGCCGACCACGGCCTGAACGCCTCGACCTTCGCCGCGCGCGTCACCATCGCGACGCTCAGCGACATGTACAGCGCCATGACCACCGCCGTCGGCACCCTCAAGGGCCCGCTCCACGGCGGCGCCAACGAGGAAGTGATGTACATGCTCAACGAGATCGGCTCGATCGACAGCGTCGAGCCGTTCATCAAGGGCAAGCTCGAGCGCAAGGAGCTCATCATGGGCTTCGGTCACCGCGTCTACAAGGCGTACGACCCGCGCGCGACCTACCTCAAGACCTTCGCGAAGCAGATCGCGACCGACACGGGCAACCTCAAGCTCTTCGACATGAGCCAGAAGATCGAGGGCATCGT
>JBEAUK010000141.1:0-57143 GCA_041161465.1 Planctomycetota bacterium
TGTAGCCGCGCTTGTACTCGTACTTGTCGACGGCGCGCATGAGACCCGTGTTGCCTTCCTGGATGATGTCGAGGAAGGGCAGGCCGCGGTTGCGGTACTTCTTGGCGATCGAGACCACGAGACGGAGGTTGCCGCCCGAGAGGTCGCGCTTCGCCTGCTCGTACTCGCCGAAGACGCGCTGGATGTCGCGCATGCGGCGCTCGAACTCGTCCATCGGCTCGAGCACGAGGTTGCGGAGGCCGTCGAACTCCTCCTGCATCACATACACATCCTCGGGGTCGTAGCGGTCCGGGTGCTTCTCGGCCTTCTGGAGGTTGCGCTGCATCTCGCGCATCTTGGAGATGATGCCGAGGAGCTTGCGGTAGAGCGGGATGATGCGCCCCGTGCGCAGGCAGCACTCCTCTAGGAGCGTGCCGATGCGGCGACGGCGAAGGGTGATGTCGCGCTGGAGCTGGGTGCGCTGCGATGCGGAGATGCCGCCCGCCTCGAGCTTCTCCCACGCCTCGAGGTTCGTCTTGAGGAGACGCTCGATGGTGGGGAGGTTCGCCGGGATGCGCTGCTCGATCTTCTGCTTCGCGTGCGGCTCGGCGGTCGAGATGCGCATCGTGCGGTCGAACGGCAGCTTCTGGGCGTGCACATCCTTCAGGATCTTCACGGCCTCGTTCGCGGCATAGTCGCTCTCGAGCACCTTGCGGCGGAAGATCATTCGGGTCGTCTCGATCTTCTTGGCGAGACGGATCTCTTCCTCGCGGGTGAGCAGTGGGATCGTTCCCATCTGCGTGAGATACATGCGGATCGGGTCGTCGATTCGCTTCGAGCCCTGCTCCGCAAGCGCCTTCTCGACGGCCGCCTGCATCTCGCTGTCGTCGAGGATGTCCTCCTCGACATCGAAGTCATCGGGATCGGGACCGTCTTCCTCGCCCTTGGCCTCGCCCTCGGCGGCCTTCTTCTTGCGCTTGTTCTTCTTGATCTCAAGCTCGGCTGCGGCCAGCGCCGCGGCCGACGGCTGCGCCGGACCGGCGTTTGCCACGCCATCCGCGCGCGCCCCCTTCTTCGGGTCGTCGCGCTGGAACTTCAGGTTGGTCTGAAGCGGGGCGTCGAAGCAGACATAGTTGTTGCGACGAACCTCGACCTCGTCGACCATCTCGATCGCATGCTCGCCCATGAAGACGAGCAGCTCGTCGATCTTCTCAGGATCGACGAACTCGTCGGGCAGGCAGGTGTTCAGCTCTTCGTAGCTGATCCAGCGACGAGTGATGCCCTGCTCGACGAGCTGGCGAAGAACAGGCGAGGCGGTTTCAAGTGAATCGAGTGACATGCTCACGGGTTGCTGCTCCGTCCTAGGTCCGCCTCAGGCCCTCGAGGCCGTTGGCGGAAAAGTGCTTTGGCTGCAGTGGCGTCATGACCGCGCTCGCGAAGACGAGCAAGACGTGCGAACGCACTGCTGAGTTCTGGATTGTTCGGATCGACCGCGCCTGGTTCGCCTTGGGTGTCCGTCTCGTCGCGCGTGCTGTGCGTCGAGGCGGCCTCGCGTCCATCGTGCTGTGCGGTTGCTTCTTCTGATGCGTGCCGGGGATGCCTTTCTTCTGAACTGTCCATACGCGTTCCCGGCAACGCGCTTGCCCGAAACCGCTCGCGGCGCGCGAGCGATTCAAGGTCGTTCCAACTGACCAACACCTCTTCAGCCACCGACCGGCTTTCGCCACCCATCCCGGCCTGCACGGAGGCAGCGCGGAGGACTTCGGTGCCGAAGATGTAAAGGTCGGATGCTAGGCGCTTTACGGTGGGATCGGCTAGTTCACCGAGGAGACCATCAAAAGAAAGTGCGCGACCCTCTTCGGCGGCATCGCGAACCGCCGCAAAGATTGCCGAATGCGCGGGGTCCGCGAATTCCTCGGGCGAAATGGCCTCGGAGAGCGGCAGGGTGCCGGCGCCGGCGACATCGACCGCGATGCTGGCCGCTGCGGGATCAACGCAGAGGAGACCGAGAAGTCGCCGCTCGGCGCCAAGCCTGGCGCGCTGGCGGGCGGCGCTGCCAGGAAGCGGCTGGACTTCGACGATCGAGCCGCGGGCAGGGGAAGCGGCGCCTTCTGGGCTGTCGCTGGAAGGACCCCCGCCGCGAGGACGCAGCGACTTCGCGAGCCGATCAAGATCGCTCGTCGGCACTCCGAACAGCTCCGACATCGTCTGGACGACCAGCTGGCGTCGGAGCCCGTTCATGGCGTTGAGGCCAAGGTCGACGAACTTCGCGACGGTCTGCTCGATGGCTGTCTGGCGCGCGGAGAGCCCGCGCCCCTCGAACTGCCTTCGGATCCGCGAGGCCATGAACGGCAGGGCATCGGTCGAGCGCCTGAGCGCCTCGTCGAATCTCGCGGCGCCGCCCTCGCTTCGCAGGAGGTCGTCCGGATCGAGGTTGTCGGGTAGCACGCAGATCTTGATGTCGATCGACTCGGAGAAGAAGACCTCGAGGGCGCGGTCCGCCGCCTTCTGGCCTGCTTCGTCGCCGTCGAAGAGCAGCACCACCGTGTCGGCCATGCGGCGCAGCACGCGCGCGTGCTCGCGGGTGAGCGCGGTGCCGAGCGTCGCGACGGCGTTGGTGAAGCCCGCGCGGTGGCAGGCGATCACATCGGTGTAGCCTTCGGTGATGATCGCCTGCTTGCGCTCGACGATCGCGCGCTTGGCGCGGTGGATGCCATAGAGCGCGCGCGACTTATGGAAGACGGGCGACTCGGGGCTGTTCAGGTACTTCGGCTCCTGCTCGGGGTCGAGCTTGCGACCGCCGAACGCGATCGGGCGTCCGAGCTCGTCGCAGATCGGGAAGACGAGCCGCTCGCGGAGGAGATCGATGTGTCCGCCTCCCGTGCGGGCAGGGCGAATCACGCCAGCCTGGACGAACGCCTCGAACGGCGGATAGTCGCTGCCGGCCGAGCGAATCGCCTTATGGATTCCCTCGACGAGCGCATCGCTCCGCGCCGGGGCCGCACCGATGCTGAAACCCTCGACGATCTCGGGCTCGAAGCCGCGGCGCTCGACCTCGGCCCGCGCCTTCGCGCCCTTCTCGGAGTCGGCGTAGACGCGGCGGTAGAACTTCTCGGCGAGCGCATTGGCTCGAAGCACATCGTCACGCGTCGGCTCGCCGTCGCGTCGTGGCCGCGCGGGCTGGAACGGCGTCAGCTCGACACCCGCCTTGGCGGCGAGGAACTTGAGTGCCTCGATGAACTCCATCCGGTGGTAGTTCATCACGAAGTCGATGGCGTTCCCAGCCGCGCCGCATGCGAAGCACTTGTAGAAGCCGCTGCCGCCGAATCCGGCCTTGTGCGTCACGACCGCCATCGAGGGGGTGCGGTCCTCGTGGAACGGACAGAGGCCAACATGCTCGCGGCCCTTCGGACGCAACGCGATGGCTTCGCCGATGACGGACAGGATGTCCGTCGCGGCGAGCACGCGGTCGCGGTCTGAAGTGGTGCTGTGATTCGACACGAAGGGTTCTCTTGTGACTCGCTCTGAAATCAGCTCTTGAACTCAGCTCTTGAACTCAGCTCTTGAACTCACCTCTTGAACTCGGCTTTGGACGCTCTTGCTCGGACTCGAAGACCGGATCGGCCTTGCAGACTTTCAAATCGCCACTCATTCGCTCCACGCGCGGCATTCCTCGCAGCAGAGACAAACGAACCTGCCCACAACCCGGAAGCGGGGTTGTCGGGTGAGAATGAACCACCACCCGCAGCGACGCTGCGATTTGAGGCATTTCCCACACGCGGAGGGCTAGAGCGAACAACCCCACCCGAACCTGGGCGCGCGTCAAGGCGACATGCGCACAAGCCTCGGCGGCTTGCTCGGATCCCTACGAACGGATTCCGCGAACTGCGTGGATCCCCGACGGCGATCTATCTTGATCGAAGACGGAGAGTTGGGATGGAGGAAGGTCGGAGTGTTTGTCCGGCCCGACGATGCGGCGCGACGGACGAGGGTGTCCTTCCGACGCGAAACATAGCCCCGATTGACGCGAGGTCAACGGAGCAGCACATATTCCGCTTGTTTTTTGCTTGCAAGTTGTGTGTCGAATTGATCTCGCATCTCTATGAGCTGCAAAAACAACTCGGCCCGACTGAGTCGGGCCGAGCGAGTGGATCGTTGAATTCGCAGGCTTCTGACGCGGTCGCGCAGTCGCGCCTCTCGGTCAGACGGCCTCGCCGTTCTTGACGCGACGCGTGTACGCGAACTTGCGCTTGACCGGCTTCACGACGAGACCCTGGCGAATCGCGCGGACAGAGGCCTTCACGCGAGTCGGGGTGCCCTCGACCAAGGTCGTGACATCCTGCAGGTTCGGCTTGAAGGTGCGCTTCTTGCGGGAGGTCGTCTTGATGCCGACGCCGCCGAGATACTTCGCCTTGCCGCGATACTTGCAGACCCAGCCAGAGGAAGTGGAAGCACCGGTGAAGTGGCAGACGCGTGGCATAGTGGAGCTCTTTCGAATCAATCGCCAAAATGAGGCGAGTCGCGAATCATAGCGATTCGGGCGTTCTCCGCAAGCGATCAGCCCGAATCGGGAGATCCCGGTGCAGGAGGCCAGCGGCCCGGAGCACCCCGCACAGCCCGACGATGTCTGAATCGCCAAAGCAGGCCGCCTCGTGGCTGTCCGCATCGAGGACACCCCAGCGGTTCCCGTTCCGATAAATCGGGATCACGAGTTCGGACCGATCTCGTGGGTCGCAGGCGATGTAGCCCGCACCCAGCAGCCCGACATCCTCGACCAGCCGGACCGACTCCTCGAGGAAGCCCTGTCCGCAGACGCCGTGGAATCCGATCGGCGAGCAGGCGGGCTTGTCGCGACGGGCGGCAAGCAGCATCTCGCCGTCCTCTCCCGCGACCGCGGCAGGGCGGTCGGGGTTCTCGACATAGAACCCGATCCAACTGATGCCGCGAGGTTGCAGGGCATCCCACATCGCGTCCGTGAGCGGCTGGAGGCGTCGCTCGGGAGTCGGGTGTTCGATCGCGAGCCGAAGCGCCACCTGACGGAGCGTCTCGTAGTCGGCCGCATCGCCGGCACCGCGTCGTAGGCGTTCGATCTGCATGGAGATCGATCCTACCTCACGGTCGCGCTCGGTCAAACAAGGTCGTTGCGAAACTCACGCAGACTCGCGCCCGACATGTCGCACCAGCTGGCTGATCGGCGTCTTCTGCTCGATGGCGGCGGAGTCGATGGTGTAGACCGCGTCGCGATTGTCGAGCTCGGGCAGGTGGTACATGTGCGGAACCATGATCTCGTCGATCACGGCTCGCAGTGCGCGTGCACCAGTCTCGCGGGAGAGCGCGCGATCTGCGATCAGCTCGAGCGCGTCGCGGGTGAACTCGAGCCGCGCGCCCTCGAGGCCAAACAGGTACTGGTACTGGCGCACGATCGCGTTCTTCGGCTCGGTGAGGATCGAGATCATCGCGTCCCGATCAAGCGGCATGAGCGGGGTGATGATCGGGAGGCGACCGACGAGCTCGGGAATCAGGCCGAACTCGAGCACATCCTCCGGCAGCACCTGCGAGAGGACCGCGCGCAGCGATTCGTCGCGCGTGCGTGGCCCGGTGTCCTCGTGATTGAAGCCGATCCGGCGCTTGCCGAGGCGCTTGCGGATGATGTCGTCGAGGCCGACGAACGAACCGCCGCAGACGAACAGGATGTGCGTCGTGTCCATCTGGATGTACTGCTGCTCGGGATGCTTGCGGCCTCCCTGCGGCGGGACATTCGCGACGGTTCCCTCAAGCATCTTGAGAAGCGACTGCTGCACGCCTTCGCCCGACACATCGCGCGTGATCGAGACATTCTGCGAGGTCTTGCCGATCTTGTCGATCTCGTCGATGTAGATGATGCCGCGCTGCGCGTTCTCGAGGTCGTAGTCGGCGGCCTGGAGGAGCTTGAGGAGCAGGTTCTCGACATCCTCGCCGACGTAGCCGGCCTCGGTGAGCGTGGTCGCGTCGCCGATCGCGAACGGCACATTGAGGATGCGTGCGAGCGTCTTTGCGAGCAGCGTCTTGCCCGTGCCCGTCGGGCCGATCAGCATGACATTCGACTTGTCGAGCTCGATCGCGTTGTCCTCGCCCTCGACCGCAGTGAGGCGCTTGTAATGGTTGTGCACGGCGACCGCGAGCGAGCGCTTGGCGGCGTCCTGGCCGATCACATACTGGTCGAGGAACTCCTTGAGCTGGCGGGGCGACGGGATCGTCGCGAAGAGCGGTCGCGCGGCGGCGACGCGGCGCTTCTCCTGCTTGAAGATGTTCTGGCAGAGATCGGTGCAGTTCGAGCAGATGTAGACATCGCCCGGGCCCTCGACCATCGCGCCGACCTCGCGGCTCGTCTTGCCGCAGAAGCTGCAGGTGGTCATCTTCTTGCCGCGGAAGCCGCCATCGCCGCCTCCACCGGCACCGCCGCCAGCGCCTCCGCCGTAGTCACCGCCCTCGCCGCGGCCAGCTGGCGGTCCGCCCGGGCCTCGTCGAGGGGGTTGGGTCGAAGAGACGATCTCTGATGCGGTCGCGGGGTCGCCTGCGCGCGGGTGTCCAAGGCAGCCGTCGCCGCATTCCGTGTGCTGGGTGGATGCGTCGTGGTCGGGGCGGCGAGGAATGGGCTGTTGCATGTGGGGGGACTTCAATTGCTGTGAACTCACTCGGTGCGGGTTGCGCCCGTTGAGCCGAGGAAGGAGTCTATCGGCTCCACACCGCCCGATGCGGCAAGATCCGCCCTCCGCCGACGGCGGATGGGCAGCCCGAGGGTGGAAACGGGATCCTCCAAGGGGAAGTTCGGTTCCGCGGCGAGCTCAGGCAAGGAAAACCGCCGCAACGGGCTCGAAAGTGGCGATCGGGACGGATGTGCGTCGCTCAGCCGCGATCCGAGTCTGTTCTCGGATCCGTCGGACGCTTCGGACGGCTTGGCGGCGGGGGAGCGTCCGACGCGTCCTGGCCGCTCTCGTCGCGGATCACGATGCGCCCATCATCGCCCGCGCGAGCGATCGGTCGCTGCCGCGACTCGGCGTCCGGCGGCGTCGGCCGTTCGTCGGGCACTCCGCCGCTTCTCGCAGCTGGAAGCCTGTGATCCACCGGGCTCGCCGTCGGCGGGTGCTTGCGGAGAATCTGCTCCTTCTTCGAGGGCTTCCGGTGCACCGCAGCGATGATCTGCGCGTGCGCCCGCTCGAACTCCTCGTCGCTCAGCGATCCTTCGCGATGAAGCCGGCGCAGATCGGAGAGCGTGAAGCCCTCATCGGTGTCTTCGGGCGCCTTCATCCACGCGCGGATCCGCGAGATCGCCACCCAGCCGAGCACGGCGATCACCACGAGCGCGAGCAGCGCTCCACCGATCGACTTGAAGAGGCCGAGTGCTGCGTCCACGGTGATTGAATCGGCAAGCGGGGGCGGGCGGCGGCAAAAACGCCCGAAGCCCGGAGAACGCGGGTGCGCGCTCTCCGGGCCTCGGACAAGGACGGGTTCAGTTGCGCTTGGCCTTGGCCTCGACGAGCTTGTTCCACTCGTCGGCGGCGATGTCGCTGACCTTGGCCTGCGAGATGATGCGGTCGCTGACCTTGGCGTCGCGGATGACCGAGATCACCTCGCCCATGCGGCCAGCCTTCTCAAGCTGCTGACGCATCTGCTCGGGGCGGACGCCCTGCTGCGAGGCCATGAAGGCGATGCGGCCGTTGAGCTCCTGCTCGGTGATGTTGACGCCGAAGTGCTGCGCGAGGCGCGCCATGATGAAGAAGAGCTTGAGACGGTCCTTCGCCGCCTTCTCGCTCGACCCACGGATCTCTGCAAGGCGGTTCTCGACGGCCGCGGGCTCCATGCCGCGCGAGAGCAGCTCCATGCGCTGCTGCTCGAGGGTGCGGCTGATCTGCTCCTCGGAGATCTTCGCGGGAAGCGCGAAATCGATCTTCTCGACGAGCTGCTCGGAGATCTGCTCGCGCATCGCCGAACGCTGTTCGCCATCGCGGCGCTGCTCGAGCGCATCCTTGACCTGCTCGCGGAAGATGTCCTCGCTCTCGACGCCGTACATCTCGGCGAGTTCCTTGCCGGCGCGCGGGGCGATGCGCTCGGCCTCGGAGATCGCGTACTGGATCGTGATCTTCTTGCCGCGGAGTTCCTCGCGCTCATGACCGGCGGCGCCAGTCGTGGTCACGGTGATCGTGTCGCCGACCTTCTTGCCCATCAGCGCCTTGTCGAGGTCTTCGATGATGATGCCGAGGAGCTGGCCCTTGCCTTCGTCCTCCTCTGCGGGGACCACGCACAGCGCCTTGTCAGTCTCGAAGTAGGTGCCCTCGCGACCTTCGACCGTGACGGTCGCCTTGCCGAGCATGCGGTCAAGCCGCTCGAAGGGGCCGTCGATGCGGCTCGGGGTGCCGAAGCGATAGCTCTGGCGCAGGATCTCGCCGTCGACATGCTCCTTGTTCACCTCGAGGGTCGGCTTCTTCACCTCGAACCCGGCGAAGTCCGGCACCTCGAAGTCGGGAGCGACCTCGATCTCGACGGAGAAGCTGAAGTCCTTGCCGCGCGCGAGCTCGGGGATGGTGTCGCCGTCGACCGGACGCGGATCGCTGATCGGGCGGAGCTTGTTCTCCTCGATCGCCTTCGAGTAGGCCTCGCTCATGAGCTGGCCGCGGGTCTCGTTGAGGATCGCGCCGCCGACGCGCTTCTCGACGAGGGCGCGGGGGGCCTTGCCCTTTCGGAAGCCTGGGAACGCCGCATCGGCGAGGAAGGTGGAGAGCGCAAGCTCAAGTCGGGCGTCGACCTCGGCGGCAGGCACCTTGAGCGCGATGCGCTTGGTGCAGGGAGCGGTTTCGGTGACGGTGATCACGACTTCGAGCTGGTTTTCGGTGGCGGTGGCCATGGTTCAAATCCAATCTGGGCCCAACGGTGGGCAAGGGGGCGGAGTATACCGCCTTCCGAGGGGGGAACGAAAGCCCCTCGCGGCCGCGGGAAGCGGCAGGGTGCGGGGTCGGGAATCGAAAGGGCCAGGCGCGAGGCCTGGCCCTTGGAGAGATTGAAGCGGAGAGCAATCGGCGGTTGTGCGCGCCGGCTCGCGACTCAGTGACGGGTCGAGAACAGGAGTTCCGCGTAGGTCGGCATCGGGTAGAGATCGGCCGGCATGACCTTCTCGAGCCCGTCGCAGAGCTTGCGAACCTCGAGCATGGCGGGCAGGACCGAGTCGCGGAAGTGCTTGGCCTCGTGGTCGTGGTCGCCGTGGAAGTCATCGGCCTTCTCGACCTTGTCGATGGCAGTGCGGAGCGACTCGACCATGCCGGCGACCTGCTTGAGCTGCGCCTCGGCGCCCGGGCACTCGATGCCGCAGCCCTGCGTGGCGCCGATCGTGTCGGCAAGCTCGGCCTGGAAGCGCATCGCGCACGGGATGACCGCGGTGCGCACGATGTTCTGCAGCGTGCGCGCCTCGATGCGGAGCAGCTTGATGTACTGCTCGATCATGATGCCGTGGCGCGCCTCGAGCTCGCGCTTCGAGAGGACGCCGTACTTGGCGAAGACCTCGGCCGCCTTCTTCGAACCGAAGACCGCGATCGCGTCGACGGTCGACTTGTGGTTCGCGAGGCCGCGCTTCTTCGCCTCGTCGTGCCAGGCCTTCGAGTAGCCGTCGCCGTCGAAGCAGACGCGGCGGTGCTCCTTCACGACCTCCTTGAGGAGGCTCTTGACCGCGGTCTCGAGCTTCGCCTGCGTCGGATTCTTGCCCGCGCGCTTCTCAAGCTGCGTGGCCATGAAGTCGAGGCTGTCGGCGATGATCGTGTTGAGCACGGTGTTCGGCCACGCGACCGCGGCGCTCGAGCCGACGGCGCGGAACTCGAACTTGTTGCCGGTGAAGGCGAACGGCGAGGTGCGGTTGCGGTCGCTCGTGTGGCGCGGGATCTGCGGGAGCGTTGTCGCCCCGAGCTCCATCGCGCCGCCCTTCATCGTCTTCTTCGGGTTGCCCGACTCGAGCTGGTCGAGGATGTCGGTGAGCATGTCGCCGAGGAAGATCGACATGATCGCGGGCGGGGCCTCGTTCGCGCCGAGGCGGTGGTCGTTCGCGGCGCTCGCGATCGAGCCGCGCAGCATCTCCGCGTGCACGTCGACCGCGCGGATCACCGCGCAGAGGAACACGAGGAACTGCATGTTCGTGTGCGTCTCGTCGCGCGGGTCGAGCAGGTTGACGCCCGTGTCGGTCGAGAGCGACCAGTTGTTGTGCTTGCCCGAGCCGTTGACGCCCGCGAAGGGCTTCTCGTGCATGAGGCACATGAAGCCGTGGCGCTCGGCGGTCTCGCGCAGCACGCTCATCGTGATCATCTGGTGATCGACCGCGACATTCGCGTTCTCGAAGGTCGGCGCGAGCTCGAACTGCCCCGGCGCGACTTCGTTGTGGCGGGTCTTGACCGGGACGCCGAGCTCGAAGAGCCGCGCCTCGACCTCGGCCATGTAGGCGAGGACGCGCTGCGGGATCGAGCCGAAGTAGTGGTCTTCCATCTGCTGGCCCTTCGGCGCCGGGGCGCCGATGAGCGTGCGGCCGCAGATCATGAGATCGGGGCGCTGCGTCGCGAGCTCGGTGTCGACGAGGAAGTACTCCTGCTCGACGCCGAGGGTGGTGATGACCTGGTTCACCCCGTGGTCGGCGCCGAAGATCTTGAGGATCCGCATCGCTTGCTTCGACACGGCCTGGATCGAGCGGAGAAGCGGGGTCTTCTTGTCGAGCGCCTCGCCCGTGTAGCTCACGAACGCGGTCGGGACGCAGAGGGTCGACTGATCGCCCGAGCGGTAGATGAACGCGGGGCTCGTCGCGTCCCACGCCGTGTAGCCGCGCGCCTCGTAGGTGTCGCGGATGCCGCCGTGCGGGAAGCTCGATGCATCGGGCTCGCCCTGGATCAGCTGCGAGCCGCTGAACTTCTCGATTGCGCCGCCGTCGGAGGTCATCGAGAGGAACGCGTCGTGCTTCTCCGCGGTCGTGCCGGTGAGCGGCTGGAACCAGTGGCAGTAGTGCGTGGCACCATGCTCGAGCGCCCAGTCCTTCATCGCGCCGGCGACGGTGTTCGCGATCTTCGGATCGAGCGGCGAACCGTTCTTGATCGTGCGCTGCAGGTTCATGAACACATCGGGCGGCAGGCGCTTGAGCATGACATCGCCTGCGAACACGAGTGAACCGAACGAATCAGAAGCGCGGTGCGGCATGAAGTTGTCCTTGGCACGGATATCGGTGAAGCGCGAGTCGGGGGAGGACATGGTGCGGGCTCGAGATGGGTGGCTCGGCGGGCGGGGCGCAGCCTGAGAGCGTCTCAGACCAAAGCGCAAGTATCGGACGGTTGCCCGTGTGTTGCAAGGGGCTGAAACACGGGAGTTTGTGGAGTTTCGGGCGTTTCAGGGCGCGACTTTGGCGGTTCGCCAAACTCTTACCGCTGGGGGTCGGCCGCCCGCGTGCGGACACTGGCAGCGGGCTTCCGACGGCGGGATCGCCGCCCCTGGTGGCCACCGGCCGCCGAGAGTCCGATGAACTCGACCATGTCGAGCGCCAGGCCGTCGATGCCGTGGCGCCGCTCGACCGTCGGGTCGGCCAGCCAGCCCTTGCGCCAGAAGAACACCACGAGCGAGACCGACACCGCGCACATCACCCCGAGCACCGCGAGGTAGCCGAACTTCCATCCGAGCTCGGGCATGTTCCACGGGCTTGCCTCGCGATCGAAGTTCATGCCGTAGAGCGATGCGAGGAAGCTGAGGGGCATGAACAGGGTCGAGATGATGGTGAGCACCCGCATCACGTCGTTCAGCCGATTCGAGATGCCGTTGAGGTAGAGGTCGGTCAGCCGCTGGATCTCGTCGCGGTGGAAGTCGAGCGCATCGCGCACCTCGGCGAGTTCATCGGCGAGGCTCCGAAGCGCAAGCGTGAGTTCGTCGGCGCCCGTCTGCTCGGATCGCCGCGTGTTGATCGTGAAGATCGATTCCTGCAGCGGGACGATCTGCTGGCGGAGTTCGAGCAGCTTGGTGCGCAGCGAGTGGATCTTGGCCAGCATCCCGCGGTCTGGCTTGCGCGTGAGCGCGGACTCCATCTTCTCGATCCGATGCGAGAATCGCTCGAGAACCGGCTGGTAGCTGTCGCAGATCGCGCGCCCGAGCAACGAGAAGAGAAACGGCGCGCCGAGCTCCCTCGCGCGGTCGGTGCCCGACCTGAGCCGCTCGCGAACGCCGTCGAAGCAGTCGCCCGGGCGCTCCTGGATCGTCACCATCACGCGCTCGTTGAAGACGAAGTCGATGACCTCGCTCGTTCGTGCGTCATGCACGAAGACCATGGTCGCGAGCTTGTGGGTTCCATAGTCCTCGACCATCGCGCGGGCGTTGCCGTTGCGGAGGAGATCGGCCGCCATCGGATGCAGCGACATGAGTTTCTCGAGCTCCTGCACGACCTCGGAGGCGTGCAGCCCCTCGACATCGATCCAGACCTTCGCGGATCCATCGCGGATGAGCGGCGCCGCCTCTGCGAGCGACGCGAGCGTTCGCACCTGCACGCCCGAGGCGTCGTACGACATCAGGTCGATTCGCGGCTGAACTGGGGTCGACGGGGGAGCGGGGGTCTCGGACATCAACGGCAGGATCGGCCCTCGCGAGCTTCCGCGCAAGCGGTCACGCCGGCGCCGCGCCGCGGGCAGCGAGCGCCTGCCAGAGCATCGCGACGACCACCGCGCCGCGCAACGACCACGCAACCGTCCGGATCCAGTTGGTCGAGACGAGGAGTGCGCCCGTTTCGGCGGAGAAGCCCGACGCAAGGCGACCGTGGGCGGGAATCTGAAGCAAGGCGGTGCTGAGCCAGATCACGCCGACGAGCGCGAGCCCGGACCACGCGAGCCACGCTGCGACTCCCGTCGGCCGCGCGAACACCAGGAGGCCTGCGGTAATCGCCTCCACCAACATCGGCGGCCCGACCACGAAGGTGGTCAGCGACTGGTGAAGGCGCGAGTAGGCTGGAAACTCGGTCGATCCGACCGCTGCGAACAGCGGGTAGTGGACGATCTGCACGAACCAGATCAGTCCGGTCATGAAGAAGGTCGCTGCGGCGTTGGCAAGAAGGATGGCGATCACGGCGCCGCGTTCGCGGCAGGGCGCATGGCGGTTTCGCGTGAATCAGCGGGAGTCGTGCGAAGAGGTCGCATCGGGCCCCGAGCCGTCGACATCGATCCACTCCGCCTCGCCCGTCCGGAGATCGAGGAGCATGGCTGTCTTGCGGTCGGCGCGGTGAAGGG
The DNA here is from genome assembly GCA_041161465.1 of Planctomycetota bacterium. Classification (GTDB taxonomy): domain Bacteria; phylum Planctomycetota; class Phycisphaerae; order Phycisphaerales; family SM1A02; genus QWPT01. The sequence continues at coordinate 13,239 of JBEAUK010000141.1, forward strand.
CGCCTGGGTTCATGACGCGCGTCGGTCCAACCATGTCGTCTCGGGCGACATGGGTGTGCCCGTGGAGAAGAATGTCAACTTCTGCACGGAAGAGCTGCTCGATCTCGTCAAGGAGATGGCCGTGCGTGATGCCGATCCGCATCGCGCGCGCGCCCGCCTTGACCTCGATGACGGCGGCGGGATGCGCGACCGCGATCCCGAGGAACTCGGCGTAGCGCCGCAGGCTTCGCGCGTCGTCGCAGTTGCCGAACACCACGGTGGCGTCGATTCCAGCGAGGTGGTCGAGCACCGACTCGCTCCCGACATCGCCAAGGTGGATGATGTGGGTCGCGCCGCCCGCGCGAAGCAGCTCGACAGCGCGGCGCGCGCGCGTGGCGTCGCCGTGGGTGTCGGAGAGGATGCCAAGTCGCTCAGTCACGGAGAAGGTCTCCTCGAACGATGCGGACGACGAATCCGCCGAAGCGACGACGCTTCCATGGTGACGGTTACCGACGCGAAGTCAACGGGATTCGCGCAAGAACACGGAATCTCCCTTCCGCTACCCTGTTGATCCGCGCGGAATCGCCGTGCGACCTCTCGCCATGCCAACCGACACGACCATCCCGCCCGTGACCCGCTTCGCCCCATCGCCCTCCGGGCACCTCCATGTCGGAGGCGCGCGGACCGCGCTCTTCTGCTGGGCCTTTGCCAAGGGGAGGGGTGGAAAGTTCCTTATCCGCATCGAGGACACCGACCAGAAGCGCTCCTCCGACGCAGCGAGCGTCGGGTTCCTGAAGGACCTCGACTGGCTCGGAATCCGATGGGACGAGGGCCCGGAGTACACCGCGCCCGATGGAACGGTGGTGGGCGGCGGCCCGAACGGCAGCTATTTCCAGAGCGAGCGGCTCGAGATCTACGCCCGCTACACCGAGAAGCTGCTCGTCGAGGGGAAGGCCTACGAAGCGTGGGACTCGCAGGACGAGCTCGAGGCCATGCGCAAGGAGGCCGCCGCGCGCAAGGAGGCGTTCCGCTATCGCTTCCGTGGCGAGGTGACGCCGGATCAGCGCGCGCGGTACATCGCCGAGGGCCGCGTGCCCGTCGTGCGCTTCCGCTCGCCGCAGGCTGCGGTCACGATCAACGACGAGGTGCTCGGCGACGCGACGCTTCCCGCGGGCGAGGTCGACGACTTCGTGATCCGCAAGAAGGACGGCTTCCCGACCTACCACTTCGCCGTCGTCGTCGACGACGAACTGATGGGCGTCACGCATGTGCTCCGCGCGCAGGAGCACTTCACGAACACCGCGAAGCACATCCTGCTGCAGGACGCGCTTGGCTTCCGCAGGCCGACCTACGGCCACCTCTCGATCATCAAGAATCCCGACGATTCCAAGATGTCGAAGCGCGACAAGGACAAGGTGCTTCGCAAGGCCGTGAAGGAGAAGGCGCTGACCGCGCCGCCCGCCGGCACGGTGACAGCGGAGGAGTGGTCGCGCTGGATCGGCGACGACAACGTGCAGCTTGATCTCGACGGCGCGATCCGCCTCGCCGAGGCGCTCAAGGTGACCTTACCCGAGATCAATGTCGACGACTTCCGCCGCTCTGGCTATCTCCCCGAGGTGATCTGCAACTTCCTCGCGCTCAACGGATGGAGCCCGGGGCACGACATCGAGAAGTTCGACAACGCGTTCCTCAAGGAGCGCTTCAGCCTCGACCGCGTGATGAAGACGCCGGCCAAGTTCGACCGCGTCAAGTTGCTCGCGTTCAACACCGATGCGATCACCGGCATGCCGCCCGATGATTTCGCCCGACGCTGCCACGCGCATGCGGTGCAGTACCGGCCCGACTATCTCGCCAAGCTTGGCGACGCGAACTTCGCGCTCCTCATGAAGGCGTGCCAGGAGCGGTCGAAGACGCTCGACGACCCGTTCCGCTCGAACGGCTTCCTGCTCGTCGCGGATGAGGCGCTCGCGTTCAGCGACGACAAGAACGTCCGGAAGGCCCTCGGCATCGGCGCGGCGCCCGCGGATGGATCGAAGACCGGCCTTGACCACCTCCGCACTCTCCGCGGCGTGCTTGCGGGGCTTCCAGAGTGGACGCAGCCGGCGCTGGAAGGCGCCGCGAACGCGTACGCCGTCGAGCACGCGCAAGGGAAGATCGGTTCGGTGGCGCAGCCGCTGCGAATCGGCGTCTCGGGCGGAACGGTGAGTCCGCCGATCTGGGACACCCTCGTGCTCGTGGGGCGCGATTCGGCCCTTCGGCGGATCGATCGATGCGTCCAATGGGCTGAAGGGCTCAAGTAAGCGGGGCGCTGCGCATGACTTGCGCCGCCTCCGATCTGGGCTATACTTTCCCGTCACGGACCATTGGCGCAGTTGGCTAGCGCGTCTCCATGACACGGAGAAGGTCACAGGTTCAAGTCCTGTATGGTCCACTCAACGCGGCGCCCCCGACAGGGGGCGCTTGTGTTTTTGGGCCGTTGCGCGGCGAGGAAGCATGAACCACGCCGAGCACGCCCATCGCGGCTGGTGAGAGCCAGCGGTCTGACCCGGGCTCGTGAGCCAGCCAGAACATCGCCCGTGCCCGCGCTCCACGAGCCAGTTTGGCCCCGCCATCCGCCACGGGGCGTGTCCTCGGCTATCGTCGGTCGCCCGTGTCGCAGCTCCCCGAACTGATCAAGCCACTGCTCCAGCAGCTCGAGGGAGTCATGCCCGCAGACCGACGCGAACTTCGCGCTCGGATCGGTGGTCTCGAGAAGCGGTTCAGGGACGCGGGAGCCGCCGATGAACGCGCGCTGAGAGCGGTCGAAAAGGCGATCCGAAGGAGCTCGGAGGAACTGTCGCGGCGTCGCGGCCTGGTTCCGACGGTCACCTACCCGGCAGAGTTGCCTGTGACCGCTGCGCTTGGTTCGCTGCGAGAGGCGATCGACGCCAACCAAGTCGTGATCGTGGCCGGCGAGACCGGCTCGGGCAAGAGCACGCAGTTGCCGAAGCTCTGCCTCGAGCTCGGGCGCGGTGTCCTCGGGCGCATCGGTCACACCCAGCCACGCCGGATCGCGGCGCGCAGCATCGCACGCCGCGTGGCCGAGGAACTCGGTGTGAAGCCGGGGGGCGTCGTCGGCGTCAAGGTTCGCTTCGGGGACGAATCGGGCCGTGACACGCTGGTCAAGGTGCTGACCGACGGCATGCTGCTTGCCGAGACCCGCAGCGATCCGCGGCTCGACGCCTACGACACGATCATCGTCGACGAGGCGCATGAGCGGAGCCTGAACATCGACTTCCTGCTTGGGTACCTGCGCCGACTCCTCCCGCGGCGCCCCGACCTCAAGGTGATCCTGACGAGCGCGACGATCGATGTTGCTCGGCTTTCCGCGCATTTCGGAGGCGCGCCCGTCGTCGAGATCCCGGGGCGCACCTATCCCATCGACATCCGCTACCGCCCTCCCGAGGGTCGCGATCTCGACGAGGAGGACCCACGCATCCTCGATGCGATCGCGCATGCGATCGACGAGATCGACGAGGTGTTCGCGGCGAGGGATGTCCTCCCCGATGTCCTCGTCTTCCTCTCGGGTGAGCGCGAGATCCGCGAGGCTGCCGAGCACCTCCGCGGCCATGCGAACGCGCGCGAGCGGGGACGAGTGCGCACGGAGATCCTGCCGCTGTTCGCACGGCAGACGCTCGAGGAGCAAGAGCGAATCTTCGCGCCTGGTCCGCTGCGGCGCATCGTGCTTGCGACGAATGTGGCGGAGACCTCGCTCACCGTCCCGCGCATCCACGCGGTCGTCGACCCGGGCTTCGCGCGGGTGCTGCGCTACAGCGCCAAGTCGCGCGTTGCGCGGCTGCCCGTCGAGGAGATCTCCCAGGCAAGCGCGCGGCAGCGCGCGGGCCGAGCAGGCCGACTTGGCCCCGGCGCCTGCATCCGCCTCTACTCCGAGGAGAACTTCGCGCGTCGCGCCGAGTTCACGCAGCCCGAGATCCTGCGCACGAACCTTGCGAGCGTCATCCTCCAGATGGAGGCGTTGAACCTCGGAAAGGCCGAGGATTTCCCCTTCGTGGACCCGCCATCGGCGCGTCTGATCGCGGACGGCCGCGCGACCCTCGTCGAGCTCGGCGCGTCGACCGTGGAAGGGCGGCTCACCACGATCGGAAAGTCGATGAGCGTGCTGCCGCTCGATCCGAGGCTCTCGCGCATGCTCCTCGCGTCGATCGATGAGCGGAGCGTCAACGACATCCTCGTCGTCGCGGCGGCGCTGGCGGTGCAGGACCCGCGCGTCCGCCCCGAATCCAAGCGCGACGCGGCGGATCTCGTGCACGCGCGTTTCGCCGATCCATCGAGCGACTTCGCGTCGTACCTGCGGATCTGGCGCGCTTGGAGAAGCGAGACGAGGTTCACCGAAGGCGAGACACAAGGGAAGGAGTTCGGCTCGAGCCAGAAGCGCAAGTGGTGCGAGAAGAACATGCTCTCGTACCAACGCATGCGCGAGTGGAGCGATGTCGTCGGCCAGCTCAAGGAGCTCTGCGCCGAGCACTTCTCGATCAAGGTCGGCGATCCGGGAGCCGAGATCCATGACGGTGGATTCCATCGCGCGGTGCTCAGCGGCTTCGCGTCGCAGGTCGGTCTGAAGACGGAGAAGGGCGAGTACCGCTCGCCGATGGGCGCGCTCTTCGCGGTGCATCCATCGAGCGCGCTCGCGCGACGCGCGCCGAACTGGGTCGTCGCCGCCGAGATCGTGGAGACCACCCGGCGCTTTGCGCGCATCTGCGCGCGCATCCAACCAGACTGGATCGTTCGCGTCGCGCCGCATCTCTGCAAGAAGAGCCAGTTCGAGCCGCACTTCGTCGAGGAAACCGGCCAGGTCGCCGCATGGGAGCGGACGAGTTTCGGAGAGCTGGTGCTCGTTCCGAAGCGCCGCGTCCCGTTCGGTCCGGTCGACGCTGTCGGCGCGAGGAATGTGTTCATGCAAGAGGGACTGGTCGGATACCGCGCACGGACGGAAGGGGAGTTTCTCGCCGCGAACCGCGCGCTTCGCGAGGCGCTTGAGCGCGAGGAGGCGCGCGGGCGGCGACGCGGGCTCTTGCTCGAGGAGGAGGCTGCGTTCGCGTTCTACGACAAGCGGATCCCCAAGCACATCCATTCCGTGCCCTCGTTCGAGTCTTGGCGGCGCGAGGCAGAGGCGCGCGATGCGCGGACGCTGTTCATGCGCGAAAGCGATCTGCTCCGCGACGACGCCGAGCGCGTGCGCGACACGGATTTCCCCGAGGCGCTGTCGGTCGACGAGCTCGCGCTCCCACTCGCCTACGCGCATGATCCCGAGGATGCGGGCGACGGCATCACGGCGCGCGTGCCGATCGAGGCCCTCGGGCTCGTCGACCCCGTCCCGTTCGAGTGGATGGTTCCCGGGCTCTTCGCCGAGAAGGTCGAGGGGCTGATCCGCACGCTGCCGAAGCATCTCCGCGTGCGACTCTTTCCGATCGAGGAGGTCGTGCAGGGGGCGGTCGAGGCGATCGCGTTCGGGAAGGGCTCGCTGAAGCGGGCGCTCGCGCGGCATCTCTCGGTGATCGCGCAGACCGAGATCGCTCCGACGGACTTCCGCGAGGATCTGCTCGCGCCGCACCTCCGGATGCGATTCGAGGTCGTCGACGCGGATGGGTCGGTGCTTGCGGTGGGAAGGGAGCTCTCCGAGCTTGCCGCGCGATTCTCGTCGCTTTCACGCGACCGGCTGAGATCGCGAGTCGATCGGCGCACCGATCCGGTCGCGCTCCTCGAGCGCGACGAGGTCGACGCGATGCCCGACGACGCAGTTCCTGAGAGGCTCGCGTACACCCGCGCGGGAATCGGTCTCGTGGGGTTCCCTGCGCTTGTCCGGGAGAACGGACGCGTGGCGCTGCGGGTGCTCGATGGCGCCGTCCGCGCCGCCGAAGAGCACGCGGCGGCGGTCGCAGGCTTTGTCGCAAGGGACATCCGTGAGGCGGTCGAGCATCATGTGGCGTACGACCCGCTGTGCCAGGAGCTGCATGCGCTCCTCGGACTGCGCGGCGTCGAGGATTCCGTCGGCCTCGTCGCGCGAAGCGTCGCCGCGCAGGCGGTCTCTGAGGCCGCTGAACTTCCCCGCGACGCGGCCGGCGTGATCGCGGCGGCGCGCCGTGCCGAGCGAGATCTCCATGACCGTGTGGCGCGCAGCATCCGGACGCTCCACGCGATCCTCGTGACCGCCGAAGAGGTCGCCGAGCGCGTTCGCGGCGCAAGACCCGATCGAGATGGCGACGCGAAGGCGCGCGCCGCGCTTCGCCTGATGGAGGTCCTCGGCGTCGGTCTCGAGCCGCTTGCCCGAGGCGACCACGAGGACCTGTCGCAGCGGCTTCGGCTCGTGCAGATGCTCATGGGAAGGCTCGAGCGGCTGAGGGAGATCGGGCCCGCTCGCGACCGTGCGATCGACGACGAACTCGCGCCGTGGCGCGACCGTGTGGCGGAGGCGTGCGCGTCGCGCGGGCGGTCGCGCGGAGAGATTCACGCATTGCGCCGCATGTTCGAGGAGATCGAGATCAGTCGCTTCGCACCGAAGCTCGCGCGAGCCTTCCCGGCGAGCGAGAGGCGGCTCGAGTCGATGCTCGGCGAAGGCTGATCCGACCGACTCGCGGCGACGCAGCAGTCATCGAGGCTCTTGCGCGCGGAGCACATGCCCATCGCCCATTCAAACGGCGTATGGCCGGAACTTCTCGAGCAACCCGAGTTCCTCGGAGTGCAGCAACCCGCGGTTCGTGCCGAGGCGGCTCGCGGCGGGCGAGTCGATGAGCGTGCTCGAGTCGGCGGGCGAAATCTGGAAGAGAACCTTCCAGTCGAACTCGCGAAGGGCATTGCGATCAAACGATCGCTGCAGCGACGCGAGCGTGTCGACCATGACGACGACATGCACTCCGGCGACGGGACCTTCGCGAACGATGCCGCCAAGCAGCTTGTCCGGCGATGGCGGCGCATCGCTTGCGCCGAAGGAGAAGTCGTCCTCGTTGCGGCGGAGCGACCGGTAGCGCTGGAGCTGGTGGATCACGACGAAGCGTCGCGGCCGACCTGGGTTGTCGGTGCGCTCGGTCACATCCTGGGCGATTTCCGCCAGCTTCGCGTCGATCTCGCGGTAGGGCACGAAGTTCGCCTTCACGCCGCGATCCGAGGCGATCCGCTGCAGCGTGCCGTACTCGGGTGCATCGGAGGGCGTGCCGTCGAAGACATCGATCGTGGCATCCGGCGCCTCCGCCGCCATCGAGAGGATCATGGCCGCCGTGGTCGAAACCGCCTGGTCGTCCCGCGGCGAGATGCACGCGACATTCGCGCCAGCAGCCCGCGCCAGTCGCGTGCAGGTCGGATCCTTGATCGCAACCGCCTCGCCGAGCCAGAGACGCACATTGCCCCGCGGATCTGGCTTCACGCCTCCGCGCACCGCGGGGCTCAGCTTGAGTGGCGCGCGCGCATCGCCCTCGAACACGATGCGTGGCAGCGTGTCGTAGGTGCCCTTCGCGCGGCGCTCGACCTCGTCGAGCCATCCATCGCGCTTCTCGTCCGGAAGGAACGCGACCTGGAACGGCGAGTTGCCCTCGAGCCTGCCGCCTGCGTCGTTGTAGATCGCCTCGCCCGGCCGCGACAGGAGCCGCGCGGCGAGATTCTCGTCGGAGAGGATGAGTTGGGAGTCCGCCTCGCTGCACTGGAGCGCGATGCGCACGCCCATCTGTCCCATCGTGCTGCGCGCGAGCGAGTACGCGCCGCCGAGGGTCTGCGAGCCGAGGATCGCGTGCATGCCGAACGCGCGGCCCTGGCGCACGAGGCGGTCGAGCAGCATCGATGCGTTCTGAGCCACGCGGTCGTCGTCGAGGAAGAACTCCTGGAACTCGTCGATCACGAGAAGGACGCGCGGCATGCGCGCATCGGGGCGCGCCTTTCGGAAGCTCGCGATGTCCTGGACGCCCGCCTCGCGGAAGAGCTCGCCGCGCCGCGACAGCTCGGCGTCGAGGCCTTCGAGCACCGACAGGCCGAACTCCCGGTCCGACTCGATCGCGACGGCGCGCGCGTGGGGCAGCGCGTGCTCCGCGTAGGTCTTGAACTCGACGCCCTTCTTGAAGTCGACGAGCCAGAGCTCGACCTCGGCGGGCGAGTACCAGCAGGCGATGCCGGTGATGATCGCGTGAAGCAGCGTGGACTTGCCCGATCCGGTCTTGCCTGCGATGAGCGCATGCTGGCTGGTGCCCTCGCCGAGCAGGAACTGCTGCAGGCGCGTGGCGCCCGCGCGGCCGACCGGAACCCGCAGGTTCTTCGCGCTCGACAGCGACCAGAAGGTGTCGGGCTTCGGCGCGATCGCATCGAAAGGAACCTCGACGCGCGCTGCGGTCTTCGCATGGCGGCCGACGCGCGTGAGGAGCGGGATGAGCGCCTCGTCCGGAAGCGGGGAATCGAGGGTGAGCGGGAGCGCGGCGTACGGTCCCGCCGCGAATCGGAACGAGTCCGACTTGCCCTTCTCGGCGCGGAGGATCTGGCAGCTCGCCGAGATCTCGTCGGCGGAGATTCCATCGGGAAGCTCCGACTTCTGGTCGCGCAGCAGGATCACATGCACGCCGCAGCGTTGTCCCGCACGCAGGATCGAGAGCATGCGCGCGGCAGCCTGCTCGCTGAAGTTGGCGGGGAAATCGGCGCAGACGAGGAAGCGATAGGGCTCCGCGATCTCGCCGGCCGCGTCGTTGTAGGCGTCGATGTCCTCGAACTCGTTGCGCAGGTACTTCTGGATCACCGTCTCCATGTGCTCGGAGATGTCGACGAGACGCTGCTCGATCGCGCGGGGGTCGGTCCAGATTCGCTCGCCGACGAGCTGCTCGAACTCGTCGCCAAGATGCATGAACGCCGCGAAGCTCTCGCCGAGCGCCACGGGGTCGAAGAAGGTGAAACGCGCCTTCGATGGCGGAATCGAGGTGAGGAGCCGCGTGAGAAGCGCGTGCACTGCACGGAGCGCGGAGCCACGCGATTCCGGCGTCGTCTCGATCACCAGGTTCCCGCGGATCGGGAACCCAAGCGCCGCGGGAATCTCGAAGCGCGGAGGCATCTCGACGCGGAACTCCTCGGCGGTCGGAAGACCGCCCGCAAGCGAGGCGGGCTCGACGACGAGCGTCCCGAAGCGGAACCACGGCGCGCGCGTGCTCGCGACACCGTCGTCCGCGCCAAACACGGTCCAAGGCGGACTCACGCTCCGATCGAGCTCCTCCGCGTGGCGAAGCGCATCACGCGACTCGGTCGCGACGCGAATCCACTCGAGCCGCGCGTCGCGGAGGCGCTCCTCCTCCTCGCGGACCAGCGACTCGACCTCGTCCTTCGCCCGAGCGATCTCCGCATGCTCGGCCTGCGCCGCGGCACTCGCGATTCCGGCAAGACCCGCCGCGCGCGCCTCCGTGGCCGCCGCCACGGCCGCGGCGCGCTCGCTCTCGATGTCGGCGCTCTCTGCGGCCACCGCATCCTCGACCCGCTTCACGCGCCTCTCGAGCGCCCTCGGAACCTCCGCGATCGGACCATCGAAGGTGCGATGCGCGGCGATTTCCTCCGCGCGTTCGGTGTCGCGCAGGCGGAAGAGACGCGCTTCGCGTCCCTCTGCGTGCTCACGCTCGGCGCGCGCCTTGGCGGCGCGGATCGCGGCGAGATCGGCCTGGAACGGCGCCCAGACGCCCCGCATCGCGGAAAGCGCCACGCCGCGGAGCGCGACGAAGATGACGAGGACCAGGACGAGAGCGCCGACGGCTGAAAGTCCAGCCGTCATCGCCCATCGCGTCTCGTCGAACATCGCGAACGCGCCGCCGATCAGGCCCGCGCCGATCACCACCGCGGGGGCAAGCACGAAGGGCGCAGGGCCTGAGATCAGGCGTGCCGCGCGGGTCTTGAGAATCGCGTCGAGATGCTCGCGACCCTTCCCGAGGAGTTGCGTGATCTCCTCTTCGCCCGAGAGCGTTCCCTCGGCGCTTGCGGAGGGCGGCGCTGCGGTGTCCGTCTGCGGGATCGGAATGCGGCACGAGCGGATGTAGGCCTTCGCCTCGGTCTCGAGCGCCTGCGCCTCCTCCATCGCCCGCGCCAAACGCTCGCCGAGTTCCTTGGTCTTGCGCTTCTCGCCGTCCTCGCCGGCCTCGCGCATCGCCTCCGACATCAAGAGGGCTTCCTCGAGCCCGCGGGTCAACTTCGTCAGCTCCTCGTCGTGCGACGACTGAAGCTCGGCGAGTTTCCGGGAGCGCCGGAGCTCGAGATCGAGACGCCTCGTCTCCGCGCGCGATTCCGCAGCGGCCAGTGCAGCGTGCGCCTCGGACTCCGTGCTCTCGACATCATCGCTTCGCTTCTGCCGAACGGAGGCGAGCGTGCGGTCATGCTGCACGCGCGCCTTCTCGCGCCGCGCCGCGATATCCGACTTCACATCATCGAGGATCCTCTGGCGCGCCACCATCGCGTCGAGCAACTCGCCCGTCCGACGCTCGAGCCCGAGGACTGCGTCGCTCGAACCCGCGAGTCGGAGACCCGCAAGCGAACCAGGCGCCGGCGGCGTGCCCGCAAGGGGAAGCGTGGTCGCAACTGGTCCGCTCAGGTCATCCATGCTTGGAGCCTACCACGCGCGGCCAGAGGAACGGGGTCGTCGTCGCGGATCGCGCCGACCGTTGGTCAGCCGGCGGCTCGCTTCTTCGCTGGCTCGCGAAGCGGACGCACGAAGGGCTCTGCGATCATCTCCGCCGCTCGGTAGGGCGAGAGGACTCCAGCCTGCGGATTGCGCGCGGCATCCGCCGGGATCGCCTTGCCGGCATCGGCGTGGAGCGGGAGGGTCACGACGCTCTCGGGCAGGATCAGGTCGGTCACCGGGGTGCCCGCCTCGATCGCGCTCCCATCCTTGCGACAAAGCGCCGAGGGGGCGTTCTCCGAGGAGTGCCTCTCGAGTGCCGCGAGGAGCGCCTTCTGCTTCGGTTCGGGGAGCTTCTTCCAGTCGGCTCGGCCTCGACACTTTGGGAAACCGCTGCATCCAAGCCATGGTCCGCGCTTGCCCGTGCGAAGGTTGCAGACCTTGCCGCACTTCTCGCAGACGACCTCGGGATCCTGGTACGGCGGAGCGCTCGGAAGCACGATGCGATCGCGCTTGTCAAGCCGAACGACGAACTTCACCTCGGGGTAGTTCACGCTCGAGATGTACTTGCCGAACTTTCCGTTTCGAAGCACCATCGCCGAGCCGTCGACCGGGCACACCATGTCGAGCGCCATGTCGCTGACGGGTTCGCCCTCGTCGTTCAGCCTCGACGAGAAGTCGCACTCGGGATAGCCCGAGCACGAGAGGAACCAGCGTCCGCCGCCGACGCGCTGCTTCGTCCGCTTCGCGCACTTCGGGCAGGCGTACTTCGACCACCGCCAGAGCGGGACCTCGCGCATGCGCGCGAAGGACTCCTCGAGCGTTGCGCCCTCGAGCATGCCCTTGATCTCGCGCAGGATCGCGCGCCAGTCTTCCTCGTCCGCCTCGACGCGGTCGAGGCGCGCTTCCATGAGACGCGTGTACTCGTAGTCGAAGAGCAGGGGGAATCCGCCCACGAGGAGCGACACGACCGCCTCGCCGAGCGCGGTCGCATAGAAGCGCCGGGACTTCTGCTCGACATAGCCGCGCTGCGAGATCGTGTTCACGATCGACGCGTAGGTGCTCGGGCGGCCGATGCCGCGGGACTCGAGTTCCTTGACGAGCGACGCCTCCGAGTAGCGCGACGGCGGCGAACTGAAGCGCTGCAGCGCGTCGATCGACACGCCTGCGAGTTCCTGCGCCTCGTCGAGCTTCGGGAAGGTGGCCTCCTCGTCGTCCTCGGCGATGTCCTCGACGAGCTTGAGGTAGCCGTCGAACACCACGACGCTGCCCGACGCGCGCACCACGGCGCCCGTCTTCCTGTCGCTGCGCTCGAGGCGCACGGTCGTGAGGTCGTACTGCTTGGGAGCCATCTGGCAGGCGACGAAGCGCCTCCAGACGAGCTCGTACAGCGCGTACTGCTCGGAAGTGAGCGCGCCCCGCACGCTCTCGGGGAGCCGCGCCGGATCGGTCGGACGGATCGCCTCGTGCGCTTCCTGCGCGTCCTTGCCCGACGCGAAGAAGTTCGGCTTCTCGGGCAGGTACTTCTCGCCGTACTTCCGCCGGATCAGGTCGCGGGCCGCATGCAGCGCCTCGCCGGCGATGTGCGTCGAGTCGGTACGCATGTAGGTGATGAGGCCGACGCGGTCGCCGCCGATGTCGACGCCTTCATAGAGGCTCTGCGCGATCCGCATCGTGCGGTCGGTCGAGAATCCGAGCTCGCTCGATGCGGCCATCTGCATCGTCGAGGTCTTGAAGGGGGGCATCGCCCGACGCGACTTCCGCTCGGTCTCGATCGAGACGACCTTGTAGCTGACCCCCGCGCCGACCGAGCCCTCGACGGTGCGGACGAACCGCGCCGCGCCCTTGCCGCGCTTGTCCTCGCGGGTCGCGATGCGCGGGTTCTCGAGCCCCGCGGCCTCGACGGCGGCGGCGACGACGGCGGAAAGATCCTTCGGATTTGCCGCGTCGGCGGTCGCTTCGGCGGCGAACTCCTTGCCACCGACCTCGACGAGCTTCGCCTCGAGCACGCCTTGCTTCCCGAGGAACGCAAGCCGGTCCTTCTGCGACGGCGCCTTGCCCTTCTCGTCGCGACGAGCGAGGAAGTCGGCGATCGCCTTCGCGATCGCGCCGCGCTTCGCCATGTCGGGCGAGAGGCGCACGAGCACATCCCACGACTCGCTCGGCACGAACTCGCGGATCTCCTCCTCGCGCTCGACGACAAGCCGCGCCGCGACCGTCTGCACGCGGCCCGCGCTCAGGCCGCCCTGGCGCATGAGGCGCCAGAGGAGCGGCGAGATGCCGTAGCCGACGATGCGGTCGAGGATGCGCCGCGAGTTCTGCGCGTTGACACGCGCCATGTTGATGGCGCGGGGATGCTCGAAGGCCTCCTTGATCGCGGTCTTCGTGATCGCGTTGAACACCACGCGCTTCGCGTCCTTCGGCTCGACATCGAGAACCTCGGCGATGTGCCAGGAGATCGCCTCTCCCTCGCGGTCCAAGTCTGTCGCGAACCACACATCGACCGCGTCCTTCTTCAGCTTGCGGAGCTTGGTCACCGTCTCGCGTCGATCAGGCGTCACCACATAGGTCGTCGCGAAGCTCTGCATGTCGACGCCGGGAATGTCCATCGGCTTCGGCTCGGTGCTGGCGGCCTTCTTCTCGCCCTTCTTGGCGCGCGGCGCGGGCTTCGCACCTGGCTCGGCGCCCTTCTTCTCGGCGCGCTCGGGGAGGTCGCGAATGTGACCCTTGCTCGCCTCGACATGGAACTTGCCGAGTTCCTTGAGGTACTTCTCGATGGTCTTCGCCTTCGCAGGGCTCTCGACGATGACCAGCGCGGCGCCAGCGCTGCTGACGGCGGTGTCATCGCCCGAGGCACCGCTCGACCCGCGACGGGTGCGGGGGGCTGCGCCAGTGGCGGCTGCGGACTTGCGTGAGGTTGTTTTCTTGGCTGCCATCGTGGTGCGCTTGCTCGGCTCTGGAGGCTGGCTCGGTGCCGGGACTGAATCGCCGTCATCGGTTCGAACGCCGCTTTCCGATGAGCCGAGGGGAGGGAAATAGTGGACAGCCCCCACCGAAGTCAAGCGGGACAGCCGAACTCGGGAGCATTTCCCTCCATGTCGTCGAGGCCAACGCGCGTGCGCTCACGCGCGTGTACGCGTACGCGTGACGCCCGCGAGCGCGAGCACGCAACGGTCTGCGATGCTGGCGGCGCAACTCGATTCGTCGCATTCGATCGCGACGGAGGGCTGGAGCAGACGAAAGCGCTTGAGCCAGGTGCGCTGCTGCTTCGCAAGCCGCCGCGACCGGATCTTCGTCGCCTCCGCCGCGTCGTCGAGCTCGCGCTCGCGCGGCCGACGCGAACCATCGCCAACGATTCCGAGTAGCTCCTCGTAGCCACAGGCCGCGCGCGCCTGCGCGCACAGGCCGCCGCGCCCGGAGAGCTCCGCGGCGAGCCGAGAGACCTCGTCCGCGAAACCAGCGTCGAACATGCGCCGCACCCGCGCGTTGATGCGTCGGTTGATCGGGTCGACCGGCCAGTCGAGGAGCACCGTGAACAAGTCCTCGCGGCGGGGCGCGATGCCGGTCTCGTCCCACGCGGTCCGTCGGTCGGACGCCCGATCGCCCGTCGTGTGCGCGATCTCAAGCGCTCGGGTGATGCGCCGGCGGTCGTTCGGATGCAGTCGCGCGGCCGCGGCTGGGTCGGTGGCGACGAGACGCGCGTGCAGCTCGGCGCTTGGAACCGTCTCGAGTTCCGCGCGAAACGCGGGATCCGCCGCGGGCGCCTCGTCGAGACCCTCGAGGAAGGCGCGTATGTAGAGATTGGTCCCGCCGACCACGATCGGCACGCGACCGCGCCGCTGGATGTCGGCAACCGCGTCGTCAGCGCACTTCAGCCACCGCGCCACGGTGAATCCTTCCTCGCTCGCGTCGACAAGGTCGATGCAATGGTGGGGTACCTCCGCGCGCTCGGCCGCAGTCGGCTTCGCCGTACCGATGTCCATGCCGCGGTAGACCTGCATCGAGTCGGCGCTCACGATCTCGCCGCCGAAGCGCCGTGCGAGCTCCATGGCGAGGTCGCTCTTGCCGCCCGCGGTCGGACCGAGGATGACGATCACGCGCCGCGAGGCTTCCGCCATCGCGAGCGCTTGCTCGTCGCTGTGGGGCGCGTCAGCCATCGTGATTCACGCGTCGTCGATCGCGTCAAGGCAGACGAGATGCTTGCCCTCGAGAACCTCGAGGCTCGCGCCGCCTCCGGTCGACACATGCGAGAGCTTGTCGGCGAGACCGAATTCCTCGACCGCGGCCGCCGTGTCGCCGCCGCCGGCGATCGTGACGGCGCCCGCCTTGGTCGCATCCACGACCGCCGCGGCCACCGCGCGCGTGCCGGCGTCGAACGGCGGCATCTCGAACACGCCCATCGGCCCGTTCCACACGAGGGTCTTCGAAGAACGGATCGCGGCGCCGAAGCGTTCGCGCGACGCGGGTCCGATGTCGAGTCCCATCCAGCCGTCGGGAATCGCGCCGGTCACGGTCGCGGTCTCCGTACCCGCCTTGAACTCGCGTCCGCAGACATGGTCGCTCGGCAGCAGGAACTCGCAGCCCTTCGCAGCCGCCTTCGCGAGGATCTCCTTCGCGAGGTCGACGCGGTCCTGCTCGACGAGGCTGTTGCCCGTCGCAACGCCCTGCGCGCGGAGGAAGGTGTACGCCATCGCTCCGCCCACGATCAGGCGGTCGACCTTCGACATGAGGTTCTCGATGGCGAGGATCTTGTCGGACACCTTCGCGCCGCCGAGGATCGCGAGGAACGGCTTCTGCGCGGAAGCGATGCGCGAGATGAGGTACTCGAGCTCCGCGTCCAGAAGGAAGCCAGACACGCACGGTGCGCCGCGCGCGCGCATCGCCATCGGAAGCGCGTGCATCGAGGCGTCGGCGCGGTGGCTGGTTCCGAATGCGTCGTTCACGTAGATGTCGCAGAGGCCGGCAAGCTTCGACGCGAAGCCAGCGTCGCCCTTCTTCTCGCCCTTGGCGAACCGCAGGTTCTCAAGAAGCACGACGCCACCCTCCGGCATCGAGCCGATGGCGGCGCGGGCGGCCTCGTCGGTGCAATCCTGCGATGGGAACAGGACGCCCTGGGGCGCGTCCTCGCCGAGGAGTTCCGCGAGGCGCTGCGCGACGGCCGAGAGGGAGAACTCCGCCTCGTAGCCCTTTCCCTCGGGGCGCCCGAGGTGGCTCGCCAGCACGGCCCGCCCGCCCCGGTAGAGCACGGAGCGGATGGTGGGGAGGCTCGCCTTGATCCGCCGGTCGTCCGAAATGACGCCCCCCTCCATCGGGACATTGAAGTCCACCCGGATGAAGACCTTCTTGCCACGGACCTCGACCTGGTCGATTCGCTTCTTGCGCATGGGCGGCACTATACGGACGGGGTTTCCGCCGTGCGGGCGCACGACGGCAGCCCGCCATGGCGCGTCGGGGCAAGCAATCGCTTCAGGGGGGCGTTTCTGGAGGGTATGATCTCCCGCGGCCGATCAGGGTCGGCCGAGACCGCGGCGCTCCAGGCTGCGGCAATCCCACTCACGGAGCCTCCATGCAGTTCGATCTTCGCTACCTCGCCGTTCCCGCCATCGTGTGCACGATCTCCGCATCCGCGCTCGCGCAGCAGGAGGGCCTCAAGGTTGGCTCCGCCGCGCCGTCGCTGAGCGTCGGCACCTGGATCCAGGGAGAAGTCCCGAACCTCGATGACCCGAACCGAACCTATGTGATCGAGTTCTGGGCGACCTGGTGCGGACCGTGCATGCGCTCGATCCCGCATCTCAACGCGCTCTATCAGCGCTACCACCTCGGCGGCCTCGAGATCATCGGCATCTCCGATGAGCCTGCTGCGACGGTTCGTCCCTTCGTCTCGAAGAAGGGTTCGCAGATGTCGTACTCGATCGCCTGCGACACCTCCGAGAAGGCGATGAACAATGCCTGGATGAAGGCCGCGAACCAGAACGGCATCCCATGCGCGTTCATCGTGCGCGGAGGCAAGATCCTCTGGATCGGAAACCCGCTTGACCCGCAGTTCGATCTCGTTCTGCCGATCGCGATGACCGGCCGCTACGACCCCGCGCTGATGTCGCGCGCGCGTCCGATCTATGACGCCGCGCAGGACGCACTCAAGGTGCGCAACTACCGCGACGCCTACAAGCACTTCGACGCGCTGATCGCGCTCGACAAGCGCGTGTTCGGCGGCATGGCCGTGCGCAAGTACAAGGCGATGCTCGTGCAGGCGAAGGACCCGGCGGGCGCGCGCGCCTGGGGCGACAAGATGCTCGACATGTACGGCGACGACCGCTTCACGCTCCTCGAGCTCACCGCCGAGATCCTCTTCGATGACGACGTGAAGCAGCGCGACTACGAGCTCGCAGAGAAGGCCGTCAACGCGTTCTCGAAGTCCTCGGGTGCGAGCGAGGTCGACACGCTGCGTCTCCGCGCGGCGCTCGCGGCAGCGCGAGGCGATTACACGCAGGCCCAGGAGTTCCAGTACCAGGCTTGGATGGCGGCACCGACCCCGATCAAGGCCGACTACAAGAAGCTCCTGAACGACTACCGCGCCGCCGCGAAGTCCAAGGGCTCGAAGGCGTCCACCAAGGCCGCCGAACCAACCGACGCGCCTGCCGCGGACAACACCGCCGCGCCGGCCGAGGCGCCGAAGGCGGAGTGATCGGGCGCGTGCCTTCGAGGCGCGCCGATCCGCTACGCTCCGCGCATGGCTTCATCTTCCGTCGACCAGATCCAAGCGTCCCCCGGTTTCGGGGGACGCTTTGCTTCTCGCCTTGCGGCCAAGCCCGTGCTCGTCGCGCCGTCGATCCTGTCGGCGGACTTCGCGCGCCTCGGCGAGGAGTGCGGCGCCGCGCTCGCAGCGGGGGGCGATCTCCTCCATGTCGATGTGATGGACGGACACTTCGTCCCGAATCTCTCGATGGGGCCGGCCATCTGTGCTTCGGTGCACCGTGCGCTTCCCGATGTCGCGCTTGATGTGCACCTCATGGTCACCGACCCCGCGGCCTACATCGAGCCCTTCGCAAAGGCGGGGGCTGCGCACATCACCTTCCACGCCGAGGTCGTTGCCGATCCGCTTCCGCTCATCGCCCGCATCCGCGCGCTCGGCATGTCCGCAGGGCTTGCGATCAATCCGAACACACCCGCCGACGCGATCTTCCCGTGGCTCGACGCGATCGAGCTCGCCCTCGTCATGAGCGTTCATCCGGGCTTCAGCGGCCAGTCGTTTATCGCCTCGGTGCTGCCGAAGACCCGTGCCATCCGCGATCGCGCGCGTCCCGGGCTGCGGATCCAGATGGACGGCGGCGTGGCTCCGGAAAGCGCTCCCGCATGCCGCCAGCACGGGTGCGACCTCATCGTGGCGGCCAGCGCCATCTTCGGAACGCGCGACTACGCGGCTGCGATACAATCCCTCCGTGGCTGAAACGACCTGGACACAGACCGACCTCGCCGAGGCGCCCGCCAAGAAGGGCGTCCCCGAAGGTCTTTGGATGAAGTGCCCCTCCTGCGAAGAGACCCTCTTCAAGAAGGCGGTTGAGTCAAACCTTTGGGTCTGCCCGAAGTGCCAGCACCACATGCGCATCAGCGCACGGCAGCGCGTCGAGCAACTCCTCGACCCGGGCACCTTCGAGAGCTTCGACGACGGGCTGATCGCGGTCGATCCGCTGAAGTTCGTCGATTCGAAGCCCTACCCCGCGCGCATCTCCGACACGCAGAAGAAGACCGGCGAGCGCGACGCGCTGCTCTCGGGATTCGGGTTCGTCAAGGGACGCCGCGTCGTCGTCGCGGTGATGGACTTCACCTTCCTCGGCGGCTCGATGGGATCGGTCGTCGGCGAGAAGATCACCCGCGCGATCGAGCGCGGCATCGACCACGATCTCCCCGTCGTCACCGTGAGCTGCTCGGGCGGCGCACGCATGCACGAGTCGGGTTTCTCGCTCATGCAGATGGCGAAGACAAGTGCGGCGCTCGCGCGGCTCGACGAGGCGCGCGGGCTCTACATCTCGGTGCTCGCAGATCCGACCACCGGCGGCGTGACCGCGAGCTTCGCGATGCTCGGCGATGTGATCTTCGCCGAGCCGAAGGCGCTCATCGGCTTCGCCGGACCGCGCGTCATCAAGCAGACGATCCGTCAGGATCTTCCCGAAGGGTTCCAGACCTCCGAGTTCCTCGTCGAGGCTGGCTTCGTCGATCGGATCGTCCACCGCAAGGATCTCCGCTCGGAGATCGGCCGCGTGATCGACTATGCAGGGCGCTGAGCGCTCCTGGATGCCGCCGTCGTCGACGCTGCTGCTCGCGTTCGCGTCGGCGGGTGCCTTCGCGCTCTCGTTTCCGCTGAGCGAGACCTTCGTCGCCGGCTGGCCGCTGACATTCGTGTGGCCCGCGCTTCTTGCGATCGCCGCCGCGACCGCGCCGTCGTGGCGCTCGGTGCTCGTGTCGGTCTTTCCTGCGTTCTATGCCGCGTTCCTCGCGCACCAGTGGTGGATGCGCGAGATCACCGAAGTCGGCATGCCGATCCTCGTCGGCTATCTCGCCGCGTGGACGACGGTGCTCGCGCTCCTCATCCGCTGGCTTGCCGGGCCACGGCGAAGGCAGGGCGATGCGGACGGAGCAACCGGCTCGATGCCGTGCATGCTCGCCGTGCCGCTCGCGCTGGTCGCGGTGGAGTTCTTCCGCGGGGATGTGGTCTGCTCGGGCTACGCGTGGTTCTTTGCCGCACATCCGCTCGTCGAGTGGCCGGCGATCGCATGGATCGCGTCGATCGGCGGGGGATGGCTGCTCTCCGCAGCCGCCGGTTTCGTGGGCGGGGCGATCGCGGACTTTGTCCTCGGACCGCGGTTCATGCGCGTCGTCGCGCCGGGCGCCCTCGCGCTGCTCGCGGCCATCATCGGCCTCCGCGCCATGATCGCGACGCCCGCAGCGACATCCGATGATGCTGCGAAGGCTCGATTCCTCCTCGTCCAGACGAATCTGCCCATGTCGAACAAGCTCGGCTGGGCGCCGCAGGACCAGATCGACGATTTCGTCGACTTCGCCAAACTCACTCTCGAGGGCGTGCGCGAGGCGAACGGATCCGTCGACGCGGTGGTCTGGCCCGAGACGATGGTGCCCGGGTTCGGGCTCGAGCCCGAGTCGCTCCGCACGCTCGTCGACCAAGGGCTGTTCCCGCGCGACCGATTCGACGAGGCGCTCCGCGACCTCTCCTCAATGGCGGACGCGCCGCTGATCGTCGGTTCGCCGGCATTCCTAGGGCTTCGCGTCGAGGGCAATCGCTTCGTCTGGGAGAAGCAGTTCAACAGCGCGTACCTGGTGGACAAGGCGGGCAAGCAAGGCCGAACCGACAAGATCTTCCTCACCCCGTTCGGCGAGACGATGCCGGTCATTTCGAACTGGGACTGGCTCGAACAGGAGCTTCTGGCGATCGGCGCAAGCGGAATGACCTTTGACCTCGATGTCGCCGCCGCCCCGGAGCGTTTCACGCTCGAGACCGCGGCAGGGCAGGTTCGCGTCGGCGTCCCGATCTGCTTCGAGATCACGGCTCCATGGGCTTCTCGCAGGATCGCGTTCGACAACGACGGGCGCGCCGCGGATGTCCTTGTCAACATCTCGAACGACGGATGGTTCGGCTATTCAGGGGCGGGCAGGCGGCAACACCTTCAGGTCGCGCAACTGCGCGCGATCGAACTCGCCACGCCCGTCGTCCGCGCCGCCAACACCGGAATGTCGGCCTCGATCTCGGCCAGCGGCCGAGTCCTCGCGGTCCTGCCGTCGAACAAGGCGGGGAACCTGGTCGCGGAAGTGGTCCCGGCGGCGTCCGGTCGAGGCGAGCCATATGCCGTGCTCGTCGGCGACATGGTCGCCTGGGGCGCCTCACTCTCGATCGTCTTGGTGCTCGTCGCCCGTCGACGGCCGGCGAGGCAGTCCCACGCCGGGCGGCGGGCAGATTGAACCTCCAACGGCCAATCGACCGATAGACGCGCCACGGGCGGAGCCCGATCGATTCGCGTGACGCGACGGGTGTCGCTGTCGCGCGAGACTGGCACGGAGGCCTTCAATGCTGTTCAACGCGCAGATCTCGTCGTTCCGAGTGGGTCCTTTCGCGCAAGCCGCCTGCGTGCTGGCAGGGGCGTTGCTCGCAAGCGGGTGCATGCAGAATGTCGATCCCGATGCGGCGCGCGCAGAGTTCAGCTCGAAGAGCCGCTCGCTGCCGCCCAATTCGACCACGGGAAAGCCAAGCGCGACCGCTGGCTCGACCCGGGCAACCGACGAATTGGCCTCTCCTCCGCCAGGGCTGCTTTCCGCCGGCGAGACCCCAGTGCTGCATACGCCCGTTCTCTCCGAGTCCGAGCTTCCGCGCACCGAGGCCGTCGCAACCGCGGCAGAACGCGACGGAGCGGCGGCGATCCTGCGCGCCGCGTCGCGAAGCAACTGGGCTGCGCTCCGCGCGAACGCCATCGAGGCCGCGGAGTCAAACAAGGCGCTGCTCGCCGAACTTGCCCCGCGCGGGCTCGTCGATGAAAATCGCGGCGTCCGCTTCGTGGCATGCATGGCGATCGGCGAAACACGCGACCGAGATCTCGGCGTGCTGGTGCAGCCGCTCCTGCAAGACGAGAGCGCGTCGGTTCGCGCGTCCGCGATGCTTGCGCTCTCGCGTTGCGGGCACACCGTCGATCTCACGCCGATCGCGGCGATGCTCACCGACAACGAGCCCGAGGTGCGCGCGAACGCCTATCTCGTGCTTGGCGAACTCGGCAACAAGTCGGCGGTGCCGCTGATCCGCGACTCGATCGGACGCGGCATGAAGCTCGTGAACCCGATCCGGGCCCGGCTTGTCGATCTCACCGCGGCCGAGGCGCTCGTCAAGCTCGGCGATGAGCGCGAGATCGAGCCACTGCGCGCAGCGCTGTTCGCGCCACCTGAGCAGGCAGAGCTGACCCTTGTCGCGTGCGATGCGCTCGGTCGCCTTCGCGACGAAGTCTCGCGGCCGATGCTCGAGCGGCTCCTCACGGTGTCTGGCGACGCGCGTCGGTCGCCTGAGATTCGGATCGCAGCCGCCCGCGCCCTGATGCGCATCGGCGACGCTGCTCCGGCGGCGCTTGCGGTGGCCCGCGAGTACCTCGGCAACCCCGACGGCCGTGTCCGATCCCAGGCGGCCGCCCTCCTCGGGCAGGTGCGAAGCCCAGAATCCTTCGATCTTCTCTCGCGGCTTCTGCGCGACGCAGACCCCACCGTTCAGGTGGCCGCGGCGGCAGGGATCGAGCGGGGCGAATGATCGCCTGAGCCTGAAATCACGCTGTTTCCTGCGTAGGAGATGGTGCGCGTCGGCCCTGGCGGCGGGCGCGTGGGGGCGTGCCTGATCCCGTCACGCCGCCTTCAAAGTCGATTGACACCTAAGAACGCTGTCGGTACAAAACCCCACTTCCCGCGCCTTCTCGGTCGAGGTGACCGAAAGCGAGCGCGGGAAGCCGAGCGGCTGGCAGCTAGCCATCCGTCTCGGATCCCCGGATGAAGGAATCTCCGCCGTGCACATCCTGACCAAGATCTTCGTCGTCCTCGTTGCGCTCCTGACCGTCGCGATCGTTCCGCTTGTCGCGGTGAACGCGACCAACGAGTCGTCGTTCCAGAAGAAGTTCAAGGATGCCCAGACGGCGCAGAAGGCTGCCGAGGCAACCCTCGAGAGCGAGCGTCTGGCGTGGAACGCCCAGACCCAGAAGCTCGAGGCCGACCTGAACTCGGCGAAGCAGGATGTCGCGAGCCTCCGCAAGGAAGTCGACTCGCGCGCCGCCGCCCTCCGCAAGGCCGAGCAGGACCTCGCAGGCACCAAGGCTGCCCAGGCCTCTGTCGCCGCAAGCCTCGAGACCCTCTCGCAGACTGGCAAGGCCACCAGCGAGCTGACCGACGCCCTCGTCGCCGAGCTCCGCACGCTGCGCACCCGCACGATGGAGTCGGAGAAGCGACTCGTTGAGATGCAGGAGGCGTACGACAAGTCGCAGTCCGAGCTGGAAGTCGCCGACGCCGCGCGTCGCGCGCTCCAGGAAGAGAACAAGCGTCTCAGCGACGAGAAGGATCGCGCCGTCGCGACCGTCGCCGAGTATGTCGCGTCGGTCGGTGAGCTCAAGCAGGCCCGCACCGGTGCCGTTGGTGACGGCGCCCGCGTCGTTGCCACCAAGAACCTCGCGGCCACCATCATCAATGTCCGCCGCGGCGATGGCCCGGCGCTCGCTGAGATCAACGCCGGTTCGCGCGATGGCGTGAAGGCCGGCTGGGTCCTCGCCATCGGCGACGGCAGCACCTTCGTGGGCAACCTCCGCATCACCGAGGTCGATGTCAACCGCTCCGTCGGTGTCATCGAGCTCGAGGACGCCGGATCCCGCGGCGAAGTGAAGGTCGGTCAGCGCGCCGTGGCGCGCGCTGGCGAGTGAGTCTCCCGCAGACTCGAAGTTGGCCGAGCAGGCCGCGAACGACCACTCTGACGACCCGATATCGAAGCGAAGGAATCTGAATCATGGCAAAGGCAACCACCCGTAGCAGCGAGATGAATGTCTACACCGTGCTGCTCGTCGTCGCGTCGCTGGTGCTCCTCGTGGGCGTTGGCGTGGTCGCGGTGTCGAACATGGCGCAGGCAGAGGCAGGCGGTCAGGCCGGCTCTCCGCTCACCGTCGTGAAGTGAGTCCCTCACGGGACGACCCGCCGCACCTCACCGCGGCTTCCCATCCGACTCATCGCAACGCCGCCCATCGGGCGGCGTTGCTGCTTTCCTGCTACCCTTCCGCAGTCGGGTCGCGCCGCGCACCGTCGTGACGACGGGGTCGGCAGGCCTGTCCGCGGTGGTGGCGTACCGGCCTCGGTCGGAACCGCGATCTTTCAGGTAGGTTCGTCCAATCAGGGCGGGGCGTGGTGGCGTCCCCGAGAATGGATCTTTCCGTGTTCATCGAGAAGCTTCTCGCGTGGTTTAGCGTCGACATGGGCATCGACCTCGGCACCTGCAACACGCTGGTGTGCGTCCGAGGCGAGGGCATCGTTCTGAACGAGCCGTCCGTGGTCGCCGTCCGCAAGGGCACCAACAAGGTGCTTGGAAACGGCACGGCCGTCGGAAGCGCTGCCAAGGAAATGCTCGGCAAGACGCCGGGAACCATCAGCGCGATCCGCCCGATGAAGGACGGCGTCATCTCCGACTTCGATGTGACGGAGGCCATGCTCGCGTACTTCATCCGCAAGGTGTCGGGGCGCAGCCGCCTCTTCGCGCCTCGGGTCGTGATTGCGGTTCCGTCGGGAATCACCGCCGTCGAGCGCAAGGCCGTGTTTGACAGCGCCGCTCGCGCAGGCGCCCGCAAGGTCTACTTGATCGAGGAGCCGATGGCCGCAGCCATGGGTTCGGGGCTCCCCGTCGGAGAGCCGACGGCGAGCATGATCGTCGATATCGGCGGCGGCACGACCGATGTCGCCATCATCAGCCTCGGAGGCATGGTCACTTGCCAGTCGCTGCGCGTCGCGGGCGACGAGTTCGACGAGGCGATCATCGCCCACATGAAGAAGAACTACGGTCTGACGATCGGCGAGCAGACTGCCGAGCGCATCAAGATCGAGATCGGAAGCGCCGCGAAGCTCGAGAAGGAGCTCACGATGGAAGTCCGCGGCCGCGACATGGTGTCGGGTCTTCCGCGAAAGACCGTCGTCGGCAGCGAGGAGATCCGCGAGTCGTTGCTCGAGCCTGTCCACCAGATCGTCGAGACGGTGCTCCACACGCTCGAGAACGCGGAGCCGGAACTCAGCGCCGATCTCGTCGAGAACGGCATCGTGCTCGCGGGCGGCGGCGCGCTTCTGCGCGGCATCGGTCAGGTCATCGAGGAGCGCACCGGGCTCTCCGTGCGAATCGCCGATGACCCGCTCACCTCCGTCGCGCGCGGAACTGCGATCTACCTCGAGAACCTCGAGGAGTGGAAGGCGACGATGGACAGCGATGTCGACGAGGGCTGAGAAGGCCCCCGCGGTTGAGTCAGTCGGGCGATGCAGACGCCACGCTTCATCCGTACGCTCACGGGCAAGCGCCTTGACTGGTCGCTGGCCGCTGTTGCATTCGTGCTCGCCATGCTGCCGGCCTCGGCCCTGATGCCGTGGACGGGGGACCTCGCGCGACTCCTGTCGGTTCCGCTCGCGCCCGTGACGCACCTGGGCATGTTGCTGCGCGAGCAGGTTCGCCCGCCGCAGGCGGCCTTTGATCCACGGGCGCCCGAGACTGCGCAGATGGAACGCGAGATCGCGCAGTACCGCATGCTCTACGAGCAATCGCGCCTCGAGGTGGAGCGCCTCGAGCGGAGCCTCGCGTCGATGCGCGCCGTCAGTGCTCGCGTCGACGCGCCTGAAACGCGGTTGATCGAGGCCTCTGTGATCGCGAGCGATCCGAGCCGGCGAAACGGCGTGCTTGCCCTCAACGCGGGCGAGCGACACGGCGTCCGTGCCGGCGCGGCGGCGCTCGTCGATGGCGATGTGTTCGCAGGCGTGATCGCGCCTGATGTCGGCAACTTCTCCTCGTCGCTCATTCCCGCGAACAAGCTCCCGAGCATCGGCACGCGACTGATTCCGCCGGAAGGCAGCGATCCGCGCAAGCTCGCATCGAGCTATCCGGGCGCGGTGCTCAAGCCAACCGGCCGCGGCACTTGGACCGCCGAGGTCGCGACATCGCTCGAGCTGGCGCCGGGAATGGTGGCGCGGCTGGCAGACGATCGGTACGGTCGCGCCGCGCTCGGGTCGCGCATCGGGGTCGTGGTGTCGGTCGAGCCCGTCGAACAGGCGCCGCTCGCGCGACGCGTCGAGATCCGCCCGATCGTCGACCTTGATTCCCTCTCGAGCGTCGTGCTGGCCGTTCCCGCGGAGGTGCCGCGATGAGGTGGAGCGTCTACATCGTGGCGGTTCTCCTCGCCGCAGCGCTCGACGCGAGCTTCGGCAGCGTGCTCGCGGTCGGCGAACTCCGCGGACAGTTCCTCCCGGCCGTCGTCGTGTTTGCGCTGCTCTCGGCTCCGCGAAAGATCGGCGTCCGCCTCGCGATGCTCGCTGGACTCGTCGCCGATCTCCTCACGCCGGTGGTGCTCGACACGCAGGAGACCCTCATCGTGCCCGGGCCGCGCGTCTTGGGATTTGCGCTCGGAGCGCTGGCGGTCATCCAGCTGCGGAGCCTGCTCTACCGCCAGAACCCGCTGGCGGGCGCTGCCGCGACCTTCGCGTTCTCGCTGCTCTCGGCGGTCGCATTCGTGTTCCTGTTCTCGATGCGGTCGCTCTTCCTTGACGGCGGTGCGCCGTGGTGGCCGGGAAGTGGTGCGGGCGAGGTCTGGCGGCGACTCCTTGGCGCCGTCGGCGACGGAATCGTCGCGCTGCCGACGCTCTGGCTCCTTGGAAAGACGCGCCCGCTGTGGGCGTTCGCGACCGCCACGCGCGTCGCACCCGGGCTGGCGCGGCAGGGCGGCTGAATCCCTCGCTACAGTGCGCCGCATGGACGCCTCGGCTTCACGCCTCATCCTGGTTCACGATTCCGGCGGAACCTTCGGCCCGCTCACCGATCTCCGTGCTGCGAGCGATCTTCGCTGCGGCCTTTGGACGATCGGGGAGCGTCTCGCACATCGTGCTTCGACGGACAGCCGTACGGTCGCTCATGCACGGCTGCTCTCGGCTGGTGTGCTCGACGGTCTTGCCGTCGGCGAGCGGCGCTTCCGAATGGACGGAACCTTCCTCGCGGCCAGGCTGCCCGACGGAGCCGACGATGCCGCGGTTCGAAACGCGGTCGAGGCGCCGGCGAACGAGGGGGAGCGTCGTTTCGAAGCCGACATCGCATCGGCTCCGTGGGACATCACGACGCGGATCGGCAAGACGCTCGATGAGGATCTTGCTGGACAGCCCCCGACCGGCGCGATCAAGCGCGCGCTGCGCCCGGACGAGGGTCAGTCGTTCGGAACACATCCGATCCTGATCGATCCAAGCGCCACCATCGGCCCGCTGTGCGTCTTCGACGCATCGAAGGGCGCCATCGTGATTTGCAAGGGCGCGACGGTTCGCCCGCTCTCGGTGCTCGTTGGCCCCTGCGTGATCGGCGAGGACACGATCGTGAGCGAGCGCGCTCTCATCAAGGCGTCGACGGCGATCGGTTCGCACTGCCGCGTCGGTGGCGAGATCGGCGGCACGATCTTCCAGGGCTACTCGAACAAGTCGCACGACGGACATCTCGGCGACAGCTTCGTCGGCGAGTGGGTGAACATCGGCGCCGGAAGCGACAACTCGAACCTCTTGAACACCTACGGAGAGGTCATCGTCCGGCTCGAGGCCGACGGCGGACTCCTTCGTACCGGCAGGCAGTTCTGGGGCAGCGTGATCGGCGACCATGTCAAGCTCGCGATCGGAACGCGCCTGATGACAGGCACCACGATCGGCACGGGAGCCATGATCGCATGCTCGAAGCCGCCTTCGACGCTGGTTCCGCGATTTGCATGGCTGACCGATGCGACGGACGGCCCGAAGAGCTTCCGGATCGACAAGTTCCTCGAGACAGCGCGCGCGATGATGTCGAGGCGCCATGTCGAGGTCACGCCGGCATACGAATCGCGCATTCGCGCGCTGCACGCCAAGGCCACGGCGGCGGGGGCGTGATGTCGGGAACCGAAGCGCAGGCATCGTCGAGTTCGGCGCCTGGAGGCTCCATCGGCCCGCATGCGGCGATCATCGATGGTCACGCGCAGTTCTTCCGCGCGTACTACGCGATTCGCGGCGGCCTCTCGAGCCAGATCACGGGCGAGCCGACGAACCTCGTGTTCGGCTTTCTCTCGATGCTGTTCTCGTATCTCCGGGCGCAGAAGCCTTCGGAACTGATCGTCGTCATCGACGCAGCAGGCGACAAGGAGACCTTTCGCTCGGAGATCTATCCCGAGTACAAGGCGCACCGCGATCCCGCGCCGGACGACTTCCACCCACAGGTCGAGCGTTGCCTTGAAGCGCTCAAGCTCATGGGGATTCCAGTCCTTGGCATCGAGGGCGTCGAGGCCGACGATGTGATCGCGACGCTCGTGTCGCGGCTCCGAAGCGCGCATCCCTCGATGCGCATCCGGATGGTCAGTCGCGACAAGGATCTCGGCCAGCTCGTGGATGCGCACACGACGCTCTTCGATCCCCAGAAGAACGGGGACATCGGGCTCGAGCAGCTCTTCGACTCGAAGGGCGTCCGCCCCGAGCAGGTCGTCGATCTTCTCGCGCTGATGGGCGATACCGCGGACAATGTTCCCGGCGTGCCGGGAGTCGGACCGAAGACAGCCGCCGCGCTCCTCGCCGAGCACGGCTCGATCGAGGGGATCTACCGCAATCTGAATGCGATCAAGGGGAAGAAGGGCGAGGCGCTCGCGGCGAGCAAGGATCTGGTCGCGCTCTCGCGGCGGCTGGTCGAGTTGAAGCGCGACTGCGACTTTGCGTTCGACGAGGGGCTCGCCAAGTTCGAGCCTTCCCGTTGCGACCTTCCGAAGTTGCTCGAGCTCCTCCGTGTCCTCGGGTTCCACCGCCTGCGTACGGAGGCGCAAGAGATCTTCGGCGGCGGCGGCGCGGCATCCGATGAGCCCGACGCTTCGGCGGGCGGGCGAACGCCCGCGTCGAAGGGCTCGCGGCGGGGCGGTTCCGCCTCGAAGCTCGATGCAGGATCGCTCTTCGCGTCGACTGAGCCCGCGGCATCCACGAGCCCTGCGCCTGTCCAGCCGCGGCATGAGGCCGCGGCGTTCGGCACGCTCTTTGACGGCTTGGCGGCTGCGTCCGAAGCCCCGGTTTCCGCGCGAGGATTGTCGACCACGGTCGTCCGCACGACGGTCGAGCTCGAGCGACTGTGCGCGTCGATCCGCGAGACGCGCCGCGTGGCGTTCGACACGGAGACAACCTCGCTCGCGCCGCCGCTTGCGCGCCTGGTCGGGCTCTCCTTCGCGCTTCGCGAGGGCGAGGGGTTCTATGTCCCCGTCCTGTCGCCCGAGCCCGCGACCCACCTCGATCTCGACGACGCGCTTCGTCTGCTGCGACCGATTCTCGAGGATGTCGCGATCGCCAAGGTCGGTCACAACCTGAAGTACGACTGCGAGGTTCTCGCGAACCACGGCATCACGCTTCGCGGCATCGCGGGCGACTCGATGCTCGCGAGTTGGCTGGTCGATCCGACGAGACCGTCGCACGGTCTCGACGCAACGGCCGAGCATGTGCTTGGCGTCCGCCCGATTCCGATCGAGGCTGTCATTGGTTCGCGCGCAGGCGGTGCGGTGCAGCGACGCTTCGACGAGGCTCCGCTCTCGCTCGCAGCGCCCTACGCGGCGGAGGACGCTGAGATCGCGCTCGCGCTCGCCAACCGCCTCGAGGAGACGCTTCGACAGCGAGGCCAGGACAAGGTCTACGCGGAGGTCGAGGTTCCGCTCGTCCCGGTGCTTGCTCGCATGGAGCGCACGGGCATCGAGGTCGACCGCGATGAACTTGCCCGACAGCGCCGCGAGCTCGAGGTCAAGCTCTCGAACCTACGCGACGAGATCGCGGCAAGCGCCCCTTGGCCATTCAATCCGGACAGCCCGAGGCAGCTTTCGCAGGTCCTCTTCAATCGTCCGACCGACGAGCCTCGCGGCCTCGGGCTGCGAGTGGTGAAGCGCACGCAGACGGGCGCAAGCACGGACAGCGAGGTTCTCGAGCGTCTCGCGGAAGACCCCGCGTGCGAGTCGGAGCTGCCCGCGAAGATCCTCGAGTACCGGCAGTTCTCCAAGCTTGTCGGCACCTATCTCAAGGCGCTCGATGAGGCGATTCTTCCCGAGACCGGTCGCATTCACTGCAAGTTCCACCAGACGGGCACCGCGACCGGGCGACTCTCCTCGAGCGATCCCAATCTTCAGAACATCCCGATCCGCACCGAGGTCGGCGCCGCGATTCGCCGTGCATTTCTGGCAAGCAGCGGGATGGTGCTCGTCTCAGCCGACTACTCGCAGATCGAACTCCGCTTCCTCGCGCACCTCTCGGGAGACCCAGGGCTTTGCGGGGCGTTTGAGCGGGGCGAGGACATTCACCGCGCGGTCGCAGCCGAGGTCTTTGGAGTGAAGCCCTCCGAGGTCACCGATACGCAGCGATCCGCCGCGAAGATGGTGAACTTCGGAATCGTCTACGGCATCACGGCATCTGGTCTCGCGCGTCGGCTTGGATCGGGCTACACGGTTGCCCGCGCGAAGGAGATCATCGAGAACTACCGGGCACGATTCCGAGGTATCGACGCGTTCCTCGACGATGCCGTCGAGGCTGCGCGAAAGACCGGGCATGCAACCACGATCCTCGGTCGCTGGCGCCCGGTTCCGCAGATCGAGTCGCGCAACCCCGCCGAGCGCGCCTTTGGCGAGCGGATCGCGGTCAACACGGTCGTCCAAGGTTCTGCGGCAGACCTCATCAAGATCGCGATGATCCGGCTCGACGCGGCGCTCGCGGAGCGATTCCCTCGCGCGCGGTTGCTGCTCCAGATCCACGACGAGCTCTTGGTCGAGGCGCCGGAAGGCGAGGCAGACGCGGTTGCGAAACTGCTCGGTGAGGTCATGCGCGGCGCCATGGCGCTCCGCGTCCCGCTCGAGGTTTCCTCGGCTGTCGGCCGCCGCTGGTCCGATGTGTAGGCGAC
Source organism: Planctomycetota bacterium (assembly GCA_041161465.1). Classification (GTDB taxonomy): domain Bacteria; phylum Planctomycetota; class Phycisphaerae; order Phycisphaerales; family SM1A02; genus QWPT01. Next base: position 43,508 of record JBEAUK010000141.1, read on the forward strand.
AGCGAGACAAGGGCGTCGTCCCGCTCTGGCAGCCCGATTTTCGCCGTTTCCGCCACACTTGACGGTGCGTCGAACTGTGCTATCCTTTCCGTCCCTCGCCGAAGGGCGGGGTGTTGGGGCGGTAGCTCAATTGGTTAGAGTACCGGCTTGTCACGCCGGTGGTTGCGGGTTCGATTCCCGTCCGCCTCGCTTCCGAACAGGAGCCCGAAAGGGCTCTTGTTGCGTTTTGGAGCGCTCGCATTCCGCGTCGCAACCTGCTTTGACCCGTGGATCTGAGCGCTACGGATTGGTTGGTGCCGACCACTTGATGCTGCATCCGATCGACGGCCTTTGATCCGGTAGCGGCGCTCGCCCATTCAGAAGCGCGTCGAGCGCGCCCCGCAGGTCGCGCCCCGTGACGGGGATCTCTGACTTCGGGCGGCTGTCATCGAGCTGTCCGCGGTAGACCAGCCGATGGCTGGAGTCGTACAGGAAGATGTCAGGGGTGCACTGGGCGTCAAACGCCCGCGCGACCTCCTGGGATGCGTCGAAGAGGTAGGGGAAGCAGTAGCCGGCGTCGCATGCCTCCGCGACCATCTTCTCGGGGGCGTCATCGGGATAGGACGAAGGATCGTTTGCGCTGATCGCGACGATCGCGACGCCCTTCGGCTGGTACTGGCGCGCGAGCGCGGCAACCTCGTGGCGGATGTGCTTCACGAACGGACAGTGGTTGCAGAGGAAGAGTACGAGCAGCGGGCGTCCCGCCGCATCGCGGTCCGACATCCGGAATCCCCGCGGATCAGGGAGGTCGAAGTGCGGGCAAGGCGAACCAAGGGCGACCATAGCGCTTTGAAGTGGCGGCATGGAAGGTATGGTAAGGGGAGAGATTCCCAAGGGGACTCAGGTTGTCACCGCGGAGGACGCGCATGGCCAAGCGACGGAGCAACGACGACGGCTGGGTCGGCGAGGGAGACGACGACATCGACGACGACGGTCGGGATGACGACGGGTTCGACGACAGCGAGCACGACGAGGCCGATCAAAAGCGGTTCTCGTCCGATGTCGCGTACTGCCCCGAATGCGGAGCAGAGGTCATCGACGACGCGGACATCTGCCCGAAGTGCTTCACCTGGATCGACGGGACCACCCACAGCAGGCCGAGCAGATTCAGGCGCTCGCTTCACCTCGCCGTCGTGGTCATGCTCATCGTCGCGGCGGTCGTCGGCTGCGTCGGAATCGCCCTGTTGATGCGCTGACGGCTCGCGCCGGATCAGGCCACTTCGTCGGTCGGGCTCTGCTTCCCGAGGCCGCGACGGGCCTCGTGGCGAAGGGACGCCGGGCTGGCCGCCTTCTTGGCAGAGGCGCCGAGGTCGGCAGAGAGATCGACGCGGTCAAACCGCGAGCGGCTGCGCGGTGCGAGTCCGATGATGTCCTCGCGCCCGACCGGCATCGAGGAATCCATCGAGGTTCCCACGAGCTTGCGGAGCTTGGTGATGCCGCGGTGCTTCCAGTTGTTGATCGTGGTCACGGAAACCCCGAGGGCCTCCGCGGCGTGCTGGTAGCTCTTTCCTTCGCAGACGATGAGTCGGATCGCGTCCTGCTCATCCTTCGCGAGGAGTCCAAGCGCTGTCTCGAGGACATCGGCGCCGATGTCGGCGGGACCGTCTGCCTCGCGGGCACGGGAACGGCTCTGCGCGACTTCATCGCCTCCGTCCATCGCCGCGCGCTCCTCGAGAAGCTCGCGAAGCCGCGAGGCGCGGGCGTAGCGCCGCCTCAACAGGTTGTGCGCGATCTTCAGCAGGTAGCTGATCGAGATCGTGAGACGCTCGAGTTCAGGATGCTGGAGCAGTCGCACGAACACTTCCTGCGCAAGATCTTCGGCGACATCTGGCGTCGTCGACTTGCGAAGGAACGCGTAGACGCGCTCGTAGTACTGGTCGAAGAGGTCAAGGACCAGCGTCGCCCGCTCATGCGTTGCTGCCATATGGGTACTCCTCGTGGCCCGCTTGGCTCGAATCAACGATGCCCGTTGGTCAACCGCTCGTCGACCGCGGGGCGCCGCATCCACACTACGGTTCGTCTTCCGACGGTCTTGCACGACAACCCGCGAACTTGTCCCTGCATTCATCAGGATGGAGCATTCGCCTGACGGCGAGGTACTGTGGAAGCCCGGCCCCCGTTGAGGCCACGAGCCCGATGAGCCCTTCGGGCTCGAACGCTCCCCGACGGGGAAACCCCCGGACTTGAGACCGCACCCCCCGATGCGCCCGCAAGCTGCCTTCCGAGCCTGAGGTCATGACGGTATGCTGTGCGTCGATGGCGATTGGCAAGCAAATCACCGTACTTGTGGCTGACGACCACGCTCTGATCCGGTCCGCACTGGTTGCGGTTCTCAACGGAACGGAGGACATCCGCGTCGTCGCGGAGGCGGCGAACGCTGCGGATGCAGTCGAACTGGCTCACAAGCACTCGCCCACCGTGGTCATCCTGGATGTCGAGATGCCTGGGGTAGATGCCTTCCATGCTGCGAGCCACATCAGGCAGCTCCGTCCGAACACCGCGATCATGTTCCTGACCGCCAGCGATCACGATCGCTTCATCGAGCAGGCGCTGAAGGCCGGTGCGCTTGGCTATGTCGTCAAGAGCGACGATCCGGACTCGATCCCTTCCGCGATCCGCGCCGTTGCGCGAGGCGAGCAGTACTTCTCGCCGTCTGCGGCCGATCGCGTGCGTGGCAATGTCGCGGACATTCGCAAGGGCAGAGTCGTCGGCACCCGTGGCGCAGCGCTCTCCGAGCGCGAGGTCGAGGTGCTTCGCTATGTCGGCAAGGGCTTCGCGAAGAAGCAAATCGCGGAGATGCTTGGAATCTCCGTGAAGACCGTCGACAAGCATGTCACGAGCGTGATGGAGAAGCTCGACATCCACGACCGCGTGGAGCTCGCGCTGTACGCCGTCCGCGAGGGATTCATCAACGCGTGAGCCGTGGCGGACGCCCTGAGCCTGCATCCATCGAGGTGGTCGCCCGTGGCGATTCCGAAGCGGTGGTGTACAAGCCCGCAGGGCTCTCCAGCGAGCGCCCAAGCAGCGGGGGCGGCGCGCTCGACTCGCTCATCGTCCGCGCGAGTGCTGGTCTCGGCTGGCCCGACGCACGGCTTCCGCATCGACTCGATCGCCCGACCCGAGGCTTGGTGATGATCTCGCGCGATGCCGCAAGCGCGGCATGCCATGCCAGCGAGATCCGCGATGGCTGTTGGATGAAGTGGTACATCGCACGGATTCCCGCGCGCTCGCAATCGTCGCCCGCCCGCGACGCGGACGAGCTGATCGGGACCCACAAGGCGTTCCTGCGCCGCAAGGGTGGACGGGCCGAAGCCGTGCGTTCGGGTGGCGATCCGTCGCGGCTCACGGTGCTTGCAACGCAGCGGTCGACAGATGCCGCCGATGAAACGCACGCGCTGATTCTCCTCGAGACCGGACGCTTCCATCAGATTCGCGTGATGCTCGCGAACCTCGGGTTCCCACTGATCGGCGACACGCTGTACGGCGGGCGTACCCGCGACGGCCATGCGGGCAAAGAGGAATCGCTCGACCTCGAGGCGATCGCCCTTCGCATCAGGCGCGCGGACGGAACGGCAACCTATCGCCTCCGCGCCCATCGCGACCGAGTCGGCGTGGATGATCGAATCGAGCGTGCGCTCGACGCCGCCATCGACGGAGCGGTCAACGGCTGACGAGGGCGGCGCCGGCGGTGTCCGCAGCGCGCGCGTCGACCCACATCGACCTGCCAAACGCGTTGGTTGCGAACTGCGACAGCGCGCGCCTCCAACGCGCGGCCTCCTCGGGCGCAAACTGCGCCGCGAAGGTGCCGCTGAACCCAGCGGGGCTCAGGAGATCGTTGAAGCCCTTGGTGCGCTCAAGGAGCGTGAGCGTTCCGCCCTCGACCTCGATCTCGACCCGTTCCTCTCCCGGTTCACCCTCGACTCGTGCGAAGCCCGCGCCGCCGTAGAGGCCAACCTCGCCATCCGACACGATCACGACCCGCACCACGAGATTGGTGGCGGAGGGATCCAGTGGCGTCAGGCCTGGCTTCGGAAGCCAGATCAACTGCGCATGCAGGAACACCGCATCCTTGATCGGAGTCGACTCGGTGTGCGCGAGCAACTCCGAGAGCGGGACATCGGAGAACCAGAAGCTGTCCTCCGACTCCTTGGTCGCGTACGCCCCGACGATGAACTCGCGCTCGAAGGCGAGCGGCGACGAGCCGAGCGCTACCAGCTCCGCGCGGCCGACGGTCTCGGCGCTCGAGCATCCCGGGATCGCCGCGAGCGCGCAGCAGCAGGCGGTCGCAAGCATCGTGGTCGGCCAATCGAGTCGGAAGTGGCGTGGCATGGGTCGTTCCTTGTTCAACCGTTTTCTCCGCTGAGTCGAAGCGGTGCCTCGGACGCAAGCGCGCGCGTGGTGTCCCGTGCGTTTGGCGCAGGCGGCACACCGAGGCCGAGCAGGCTGATCGCATCGCGCTCCACGATCTCGCGCAGAACCGACCGCGCGATGTGCGGAAGCGGCGTAGCGTGGATCAGGCTGTTCACGCCGTAGATCGCCTCGATCGCGCGTGCGGGCGCATCGAACGGGAACCCAGACGCGAAGCAAACCCGCCGATCGACGCCATGGTCGCGCGCGCTCTGGAGAGCGTTGAGCAATTCCCAAGGGCGCGCGGCGACTCCGGCCGTGGTCGTGAACACATGGTCGTGCTTCGCGAGCAGCGCCAGCGTCTCGCTCATGAACGGCGCGCCGAAGCCTGCGATCACCATCGAGAGACGAGGGAACGCGCGCGCGATCTCGTCGAGCAGGAACGGCCGCGCGAACTCGAGCCGCGCGGAGGACGGCATCGGTCCGCTCCAGCCAAGGAAGACGGGCAGCTGGTTCGCCTCTGCACGATCGAAGACCCGCATGGCGCGGGTGTCGGTCGGATTGAAACCCTGCGTGCAGGGATCCAACCAGATCGCCGCTGCGCCCTCCTTGCGGGCCGACTCGACCTCCGCCACCGCGTCGGTGCGCGTCGGGTCGATCGCACGCGCAAGAAAGAGCCGCCCCTCGCTTCGTTCGATCGCACCACGGAGCTGAGCCTCCGGGATGGCGCCCCGCACGAGTTCGCTGCGGAAACCGAGCACGACCGCGGCGTCCACGGCACGGGTCGCGGCCGCATGAGCCTCTGCTGTCGCGTCTGGCTGGAGCCAGCGCGCCGATCCGAGCGACCGAACGGCAGCGGCGAGCTCGTCGCCGAGATCCTCGATTCGAGGCCAAAGGCGGGTGTCCAGGTCCACGATCATGCGGCGTGGAATGTACCCGCGCGGGCGCATGCCGTGCGGCTGCCTATACTCGCCGCTATGTCCGAACCAGTGTGGCAGACCCAGGAACTCGAGGCAGACCCGCACCGTCGGGCCGACAAGGCCGACAAGGTGCGGGCGATGTTCGCGTCGATCGCCGATGCGTACGACCTCAACAACCGGCTGCACTCGTTTGGGCTCGATCAGAGCTGGCGTCGCACCGCGGTTCGACTGTCGGAAGTTCGTCCGACCGACGATGTGGCCGACATCGCCTGCGGAACGGGTGACCTGACGGAGCTGTTCGCGAAGAGCGGGGCGCGCAGCGTGGTCGGCCTCGACTTCACGCCGCAGATGCTGGACATCGCGCGCGAGAAGTCTGGACGCGCCGGCACGACGACGGGTGGACGCGTCGTGCCGCGGTACGAGCAGGGCGACGCGACGGCGCTTGCCCTCGCGAACGAAAGCATCGATGTGATCTCTATCGCGTTTGGGCTTCGAAATGTCGGGGATCCGGTGCAAGCACTCCGAGAATTCCGTCGGGTGCTGCGTCCTGGCGGCCGACTCGTTGTCCTCGAGTTCGACGAGCCGCGCAATCCGCTCATTCGTTCGGTGAATCGCCTGTACACGCACCACATCATGCCCTTCACCGCGTCGCTGATCGCGCGTGACCGCTCTGGCGCGTACCGTTATCTCCCGCGATCGGTGGAGACCTTCCTTGACCGCGACAGGCTGCGTGAAGCGCTTGCGTCGGTCGGCTTCAGCGACATCCGCCAGACGCCACTCACTTTCGGGACTTGCGTCGTCACCGTCGCGCGCTGAACGCGCAACAACGGCGCAATCAGGCGTGTCAAGCATGCGGATTCGCGGTTTCCGACGACGGATCGCGCTTGCCGCGAAACACTCGTGCGTGGCGCCTCCTTGTCCACAACGGCGTCGGACGCAATGGAGTGCGCCTGACGCCGCACCCGCCCTCCGAGGGGACCTCGGTTCACACATCGATCGAACGCGACGACGGGGATTCGTCCAGACCGTTCCATTTGTCTGCTGGAGGAATGGCCATGCCTCAGGCCAACGACTTCGACGGCGGTTTTGACCGTCCAATTGGATCAGTGCGCAGCGGAACGGAATCCGCCCGCCACGGCGCGCCAAGCACCGACGCGCGCGCAAATCAGCACATCGCACGCGAGGCCTCGGGCTTCGAGCGCGATCACGAACACACCGAGGATGGCGACGAGCGCAAGAAGTCGCAGCGCGACCTCGAGCGCTTCATCTCACTTCTCATGCGTGGTGATCGGGTTGCGTGCCGCGACTTCGTGCGGGAGCAGCTCACCGACGGCCGTTCGGCACTCGAGGTGCTCGAGCAACTCGCCTGGCCGGCGTGCTCCATCATCGACGGCTGGGCGCGGCGCGACCGAATCGGCGCTGTGCACCAGCACTGCGCCACGATGCTCCTCGCGCAACTCGTCCAGCGCCTCGAGGCGGGGATTCCTCGCAAGCCATCGCGCTGCAGGCGGGTGCTCGTCGCCAGCGGTCCGAAGCCCCTCGAAGAGCTTGCCGCAGAGATGTTCGCCGGTCTTGCCGAGGCAGACGGCTTCGAAGTCGTCTTCCTCGGAGGCGGGGTCGAGTCGGATGACCTGTTCGAGGAGATCGGCGCACGCGCGCCGGCGTTCCTCGTCAGTTATGCGGCCGCAGGATCGGATGCCGCTGCGCTCCGACGCCTTCTCAACGCATTGCGCGAGCGGAAGCCTGTTCCCGGGCTCCGAGTTGGGGCTGGCGGGGGCGTCTTCAGTCGGGCGCCAGGGCTCGCGGAGGAGCTGGGGGTCGACTTCAGCGGCGACTCCCCGTTCGACCTGCTCGAGGCGCTCAGACGGGAATCCAGCAGCGTTCCGACGCGCTCGAAGGGCGCGCGTGCGGCCTGATCGAATCGGGGCGGCGCGGGGCGGATTCCGGCGGGCGTTCTCGGGGCGACCGAAAGTCGTCCCGAGAACGCTCGGACCGGGCGCCGAAACCTCGCCTGAAAGCACAAATCTGCGGAACGCGTTCCTGCCTCGCCCGTACACTCGGTGCATTCTTCACAGGCACCTCCGATGCTGGATCCGAAGACCGAACGCCTCACGATCGAACGCGCCCGCCGCGGCGACCGCGATGCCATCGCCGAGCTGATCCACGCCTACCAGCGCCCGCTGGAGGCGTTCCTGTTCAGGTTGTGCGGCAAGCACGAGCTGGCGGAGGATCTCGCCCAGGAGGCCTTCGTCCGCGTCATCAAGTCGCTCGATCGCTTCGACGACCAGTACCGATTCTCCACCTGGCTCTTCACGATCGGCAAGAGGCTGCTCGTCAACGCGCAGCAGAAGATGAAGCCGTCCGCCGACAGCGAGGTCGTCGAGTACCGCGCCGGTGATTCGCGCACGCCCCTCGCGGAAGTCGAGTCGGTGGAGCGAACGGAGCGAATCACGAACCTCGTCGAGATCGCCATCGGCTCGCTCGGCTCGCCGCAGCGGGAGATCGTGCTCCTCTTCCACCAGCAGGGTTGGTCGGTGCAGCGCATCGCGGCCGAGCTCGGCATGCCCGAAGGCACGATCAAGAGCCATCTCTTCCGCGCACGGCGACGCATGCTGTTCGCCATCGAGCAAAGCGGCGCACCGAATCCCGGCGAGGTGCTGCAGTGAATCCGTTCGGCAGCGCATGGACTCCCGATCCTGAGCGGCAGCCTTCGTCGCGCGCACAGCGGCTCCTGGTTCGGGTGCTGCTCGCGCTTCGTTCCGAGGCGCGCGCGCGTCCACACTCAATCACCGACCGTGCCCGCGCCGAGGCGCTCGCCGACCGGATCATGCTTGAGCTTCCGCGGAGCGTCCTCCCGATCGGCCTCGCCGCGCTCTTTATCGTCGGCGTTGTGTGCCTGATGCCGCTGATGCGCGATGCGATCGCCGAAGGTACCGAGCAGCGTGCAGTGCCCGTCGCGAGCGTGATGGAGCATGGCATCCGAAGCCAGGGCGCCGCGTTGAGCGACGGCTTCCAGGCGATTCGCGAGGTGGTCGCGCCCTTCGCGGCCGAGGAGCTTCCGCCGGACGCGGAAGGCGCCGCCGATCCCGCGCCGCCGGCCGATGCCACGGCGTTCAGCCGTTCCTAGTCGCGGCAGATTGCCGTTCCATGCGGAGCGCTTCGGTGTACGAACGCAGAAACGATGAACCACGGTCGGGAGCGACGCTCCTCCTCGTGCTGTTCGCTGCGATCGGACTCCTGCTCGTCCCAGGGGCTTCGCACGCCGACAACGCTGCGTTCGCCCTCGCTCCGCGCGACGCGGTTGTCGCGATCGACGCGCGTGGCGCGGCCGAGGTTCTCGGCGTCGGAGGCGCGGCCATGCGTCCCGTGCTTGAGTCGCTTGCGGGCGAGCAGGCACTCGCGACATTCGACTCGCTTGCGCGACGAAGCAACACCCCGGCGGATGTCGCTGCGCGCGAGGTGTTCGCGGGGCGCGTCGCCTTCTATCTGACCGAGCAGCAGGCTGGCGGATACCAGTGGATGTTCGGCGTGCAGGCCGACGACGCGCGCTGCGAGCGCGTGCTGAAGATGCTCGGTGGCCGAATGACGGCGCCGCAACGGTTTGCCTCAGCGACCGAGCGACTCGTCTTCCGTCGCATTGGTGGCTGGCTCCTCATGACCCCGGAGGCCGGCGGCGAGGCGCGGCTCGACGCGGCGGCGGCGCGCGTGATGGCGGAGGATGCGGGAAGTTCGCTTCTCGGTGAGCCACTGATCCAGGAGTTCCTCGCCTCGGAGTCGCCGGTTCGCATCTTCATGCGGCACAATCCGCCGATCGGCGGCGCCACGCTGCTCGGGATCACCCGCGCCGGCAACGCCCTCCGCGCCGACTTGCGCGGCACCTACGAGGAGTCGCCCATCGGATCTGGATCGCGGCCGCGTCCGCTGGACACGCGCGCCGTCCGTGCGCTCGAGAACGCAGCCGCCATGGTTGTATCGAACCCTTCCGACGGGGTCGCGACGCCGTCCGACGCGTTCTGGCTTGCACTTGTGCCCGAGCTGAAGCTGTCGCCCGCGATGCGCGCCAATCTCGCGGGCGAGCGGATCGTGGCGTTCGGCACGAGCCCCGATCCGACGCGCCCGGCGATGGCGCTCGCGTGGCGTGTCGAAGACGCCCGTCAAGCCGAGGCCGATCAAGACGCCTACATGCATGGCGTGTGCTGCGGACTGCTTCGCGCCGCGGAGTTCCCCGGGGCGCGCGGTGCCGAGTTCGCGCCAGTGACTGCGCATGCCGATCGACTGAAGGCGGTGGCGCGCCAGATGTCCGATCCGAGCGCTGCCGGGAAGCGCGAGTGCGACGCGTTCGGCCCGTTCGTCGACCGCTATCTCGGCTCTGCCTTCAAGCTCGGGGGCTGCGGACTGCACTGGACGACGGTCGAGACGCCCTGCGGAGGATGGCAGGTCTACGCATCGGATCGCGATTGGCTCATGTCGGTGTCCAATGAACTCAAGTCGAATTCATGCGGAGAAGGGGAGCATCCCGCCGCGACTGGCATCGGATTCTGCGATGGACCGCGTGCTGCGGGCATTGTGCGGCAGTGGCGTCCGCTCGTCGTCGAGGGCGTGCAGGGATCCGATCGGATCTCTCGCGGACTTGACGCGCTGGCGACGGCCGTCGAGGGACTTGGTCGAGTTCGGTTCCGATACCAGACGCCGGCTCCGCACCGGGTGGAGGCGCAGATCGAGATCGAGCCGAAGGTCGTTGCGGCCGACGGCGCCGTGCCTGCAAAGGCTGGAAAGCAACCGTGAGCGATGCGTCGATTCTCGGCGCGCAGCGTGACCGCCTTCTTCGTGCGGCATCACGGCACCCGCTCGCCGCAGCCTGCGCACAGGGGCTCGCCCGATGCGGTGCCGATCGTGACGCGCGGCTCGCGCTGCTCGTCAGCGGCGGCGGAGACTCGATGGCGATGCTTCTCTTGATCGCGGCCGTCCGCGAGCGAAGCGATCCGGCGCTCGGATCGCTTGCCGTACTGACGGTCGATCACGGCCTCCGCGAGGAGGCGTCCGCGGAGTGCGCGCAGGCGCTCGCGCTTGCCGCCGAACTTGGAATCGAGCACCGCGAGTGCGTGCGGGTCGAGGTCGACCCCCGCGGGAACATCCTTGATCGCGCGCGTGCGGCGCGCTACGAGGCGGCGCGTTGGTTTGCGCAACGACATGGGTGCGTCGCGGCGGTCGCGGCGCACACCGCAGACGACCGGGCGGAGAGCCTCCTCCTCGGTCTTCGTCGCGGGATCGGGCTCGCGGCGCTCACCCGGCTCCTGCCGGTGCGCGAGTTCGCCGATGGCGCGTTCCCAACGCTCCTGCGCCCGCTCCTCGCGGTGCGTCGCGCTGAGTTGCGGGGGTTGCTTTCGGAATGCGGCGTTGCGTGGCGCGACGACCCCTCGAACATGCTGCACGATCGAGGGGCGCTCCGAAGCGACCCCGTACTGGCGCGGCTCGTCGAGGAGATCGCAGGTGGCTCGACGCGACTCATCGACGAGGCGACCGAGCTCGCCCAGTGGCGAGACGACCTCGTGGCGAGCGAACTCGGCGACGCCACGACAGCCATGTCGCGAGGCAAGTTCGACCACGCTCCGTATGCGCTTCAACCAGCGCTGCTTCGCGGGCTTGTCCAGCGGGCAGGCGGAACGCTCTCGCAGGCAACGCTCGACCGCGCGCTTGCGGCGCTGCGGCGCGAAGAGCGATCGCCGAAGGTCTTTGAATGCGCGGGAGCAGTCGAACTCCGCATCGACGCCCGTGAGGTCGCGGCGCACTCACTTCGGTAGGCAATCACCGCCGAGGCGATCTGCCACGCAGGTGACCACGCCGCCCTGAACCTTGAGCACCATGGGCGGGGCGACGATCCAGTTCGGACCCTTCGGAAGCGACAGCTCGTCGCAGTCCAGGCACTCAATCGGACGGGGCTCCTCCGTGGCCGCGCTGACGGCGTCGTCGCTCATCGGCACCGCCACGGCGATCACGCGCTCAGGGCGCGGAACACTGAAGATGTCGCGGAAGAGCGTGTGGCAGCTCTCGCAATAGGGGCTGTACACGACGACATAGGCGTCTTGGGTGGCGCACAACTCGACGACCTGAGGGAGATGCTTGGCGAGCACGCTCTCGGAGAGCGGCTTGCCCTCGAAAGCCCGCATATCGAGGTCGATCGACGGGGCAGTCGGTCGAGCCGGCGCCTTCGCTGACGCAGCCTTGGCCGCAGGATCCGCGAAGGAAGCGGAGGCGGTCCACTGTCCGGCGAGGGTCGCCGCAGCGATTGCGCCGAGCGCCGGCCAAGCGGGCGAGAGCCCTCGGCGGCCCTCGCGAGGCGGCGAGGGCCGCGACGCCCGCGCATAGAGCAGGATGCCGAGCGCAAGCGCAAGCGAGACGATCGGCCAGAGAAGACCGCCGCCCGTCACCGCGCGGGAAACGCACGCGAGCGCGAAGAACACAGCTGCTCCAGCCACCAACAGCGCGAGGAACCTCGTGCCGGCGACCAACACCGCCGCAGCCGCCGCGAGTTCGACCGCAACGATCAGCCGTGCCGCAAGCTCTGGCCCGTACCCGAACAACCAGACGATGATCTCGCGCATGGGTGCGGGGGTCGAATCAGGTCCAAGCTGCAGCTGCGCGAGCGCCAGCCCCGCGAGAAACACTGCGAGGGCGATCGATGCAAGGCGCGGCGAGCGGAGGATCGTCATGGATTTCACTGGGGGAACTTGAGGCAGGCCTCGAGGGCGGCCATGTCGTCGACATTCTCGACGACGCACTCAACCACGCCATCGTTGATGGCGAGCACCACCGGCGTTCCGACGATGTAGGTCGGTCCCTTGACGAGCGAAACCTTCACGCACTCGTCGCACGGGTTCTCCATGATGTTGTTCGGATCCGCGTCGGGAATCGCGATCGTCATGGTTCGCACCGGCAACTTGCCCGTGAAGTAGGTCGACAGCATCGTGTGACAGTGATCGCAGTCCTCGCGGAAGTAGACGACGATCCATCGCCCCTTGAGGAAGTCGGCGGGAACGCCGCCGTCGATCAGCGTCGCGAAGCCGATCTCGTTGAATCGCTTGCCGACGAACTCTACGAACTCGGGGAGATAGTTGCGTTCGAACTTCTGCGGGAGTCCTGGCCACACGAGCGCAGGGTCCGGACGCTTCGCAGGCTGCTCGACACGCGCGACCGGAGGCGTCGGCTCGGCAGCGGCGGACTCGCCGAGCACCTTCGCGAGTTCCTCGGGCTTGTCGACATCGGCGCACACCGCCGTCACGACGCCATCCTTGAGGCGGATCACGCACGGCGTCTGCAGGAGATAGTCGGGAGAACGCTCGTCCTTCGACTTCGCGCGATAGACCTCGCGCTCCTCGCAGCCGACGCAATTCATCGGCAAGGCCTTCCCCGTCGTGTCCTTGATCGAGACCTTGAGGACACGCTCCTTGCGCGGCTTCGAGAAGTGCTCGCGGTAGAACTGCTGGCAGCGGTCGCAATCGGGCCGCGAGAAGGTGACGAGCCAGTCGCCCTTCTCGAGATCCGCGGGCATCGGTCGCGAGATCGCGAGCGCGAGCTTCTGGTCGCGGAACGGCTTGCCGACCCACTCGTTGAACTTGGGGAAGTAGATCTTCTCGTACTTGGTCGGGGAATCGGGCCACGCGCTGCCGATGCCGCCAGCGGCCGGCTGGGGCTGCGTCGTCGCGGGCTCGGTTGAGGCCGCATCCCTCGGCTGAACGACGACCTCCGGGGTGGGCCAGAAGACGGCGACGGCCGTCCCGACGACCGCGCCCGCCACGAGCGGGATGAAGCCGCCCGTGATCGCGCCACCCGCCATGCGACGGGGCGCGAGGAAGATCGCAGACGCGAGAAGGATCGCGTCGATCGCGAGCATCGCCGACGCCGGCAGACCCTGCTCGCCGAAGCAGCCGCAGCCGCTGGTGAGCGCATCGCGGAGCCCGTCCTTCACAGCGACGGATCCGATGGCGTAGAGCAGGATGGCGCAGAACAGTCCGAGCGTGAGGATCGCGAGGATGCGGGCGTACTTCGCGGACAACAGAATCGCGATGGCGAGGAAGAACTCGACGCCGATGATGGCGCGGAGGGATCCCTCGAGGAACGCCATGGAGTCGCCCGGCAATGACTTCGCGATCGAGGTGAGCCCCTTCAGGATCGGCGGAGGGAGGAACTGAGGGTTCATCTCCAGTGTCTTCATGACGGCGCCGTAGCCGATCCACCCGGCGGTGAGGATGTGGAGCGTCACCAGCCCGACCTGTTCGGAAATCGGGCGGATGCGGGGCGTGTCTGCGGCTGGGGTCGGGGGGGTCATGACG
>JBEAUK010000162.1:0-3094 GCA_041161465.1 Planctomycetota bacterium
GGCGGCACGCTGCGCTTCACGGGTGAACTCTCGCTCGAGAACAACGGCGGTTTCTCGCAGATCCGCACGGCGGTCCCCGAGGGCACCTTCTCGGGCAAGACCGGTCTCGTTCTGCGCGTGAAGGGCGACGGCCGCTCGTATCAGTGCGACATCCGCTCGTCGCGCCTGCGTCTCATGGCAGGCGGCTACCAGAGCGTGTTCAAGACGAAGGCCGGCGAGTGGGTCGAAGTCGAGATTCCGTTCGACCAGTGCGTCGCGAACAGCTTCGGCCAGCGCATGCGCAACGCGCCCCCGCTCGACCCCGCGTCGATCGAGTCGGTGGGCATCACGCTCGCAGACAAGCAGGAAGGGCCGTTCGCGATCGAAGTCGACTGGATCCGCCCGATGGGCGCGGCTGCGGCCGAGCAGTCGTCCGCGGGCTCGCTCGCAGCGGTCGCGACGAAGGCGAACCTCACCACGCTGCTCGATCTCGTGAAGGCCGCAGGCATCGAGTTCCCGAAGGATGCGAAGCTCACGATCTTCGCGCCGACGAACGAAGCGTTCGCCAAGCTTCCGCGCGAGCAGGTCGAGTTCCTCACGAGCGCGAAGGGCAAGCCCGCGCTGCAGGCGATCCTCAAGCACCATGTGGTCGCGCAGTCGCTCGAGAGCTCGGCGCTGCTCGATCGTCGGCGCATCAAGGCGTTGTCGGCGCAGTCGCTCGAGGTCGACCCTTCGGCGCTCACCGTCGACGGCGCGCGCCTCGTCGCCACCGATGTCGCCTTCGACGGCGGACTTGTGCATGTGATCGACAGCGTGATGCTGCCGGAACTCCGAAGCATCGAGGAGATCGTTTCGCAGGATGAGCGCTTCGCCACGCTGCGGGCCGCCATCGACGCCGCGGGCCTCGGGCCGCAGCTCGGCGCGGAGAACTCGGGCCCCTGGACGCTGCTGGCGCCGTCGAACGATGCGTTCGCGAAGATCCCCGCCGATTCGCTGAAGTCGCTCCTCGCCGATCGCCCCGCGCTCACCGCGGTGCTCGCGGCGCATGTCCTGCCGACCGCGATCCGGCGCGAAGAAATGCTCTCGCAGGGCTCGGCCCGCACGCTGATGGGCGACGGCACCGTGGCGTTCGCGCTCGCTTCCGGCGCCATCACGGTCGACGGCGCACGCATCGAAGTCGCCGACATCGAGGCTGCGAACGGCGTCATTCACATCATCGACCGCGTGCTTCCGGCGCGCAGCGCCGCGACGGCGACCGCGCCGGCCGCCCCCGCTTCCCCGCAGCGCGCCGAGCGCGCGGCCGCGATCCTCGAACTCGCGATCGAACGCGGCGTGCCGCGCTTCAACGCAGGCGACACCTCGTCGTGCGCGGCGCTCTATGAACTCGCGATCGCGTCGGTGGTGCTGCTCGGCGAAGACGCCATCAGCGCGGAGGCCAAGGCCGATCTCTCGAAGGCGCTCGAGCAGGGCGCGTCGCATCAAGACGCATCCGAGCGCGCGTGGATCTACCGCCGCGCGATGGATCGCGTGCTTGAGCGCGTGATGAAGTCGGACGCTTGAGGTGATGAGACTGGCGTATCAGCCTGCTTCAGCTTGACTACTGCGAGGGCGTTCCACGTGTCTCGGTCGTCTCGTGCCTCAATACCTCATGGGAGTTAGGGGCACCGAGCCTTCGCACCTCGCCCCGCGATCTCGAGACAACCGCAATGCCCCCGATCGAACGACGCCCTGTTCCGCCGCCGAAGGAGTGTGCCTCGTGCCATCGGCCGTTCACCTGGCGCAAGAAGTGGGAGCGCGACTGGGAGCATGTGCGCTACTGCTCGGACGCGTGTCGCCGACGCGGGCCCGTCGAGCCGCCATCGGCGGACGACGACAACCGGCGCCGTTCAGCGCGCAATCCGTAGAACGAAGGCGAATCAACCACCATGCGATCACTGCAGGCAGTCAGCGCCGCCCTTCTCTCCGTTCCGCTCATCGGGTCCGCGGCGAACCACGCCTTCAAGTGGGTCAGTCCGCCGATGAGCGACGGCTCGCGGGGCGCGGAGATGTGGGAACTGATCCGCGACGGCGGCTTGATGGACTGGCTCGCCGTCGGGCACCTGGTGCTCGGCATCCTGCTCCTCGTGCCGCGCACGCGGTTTGCGGCGGGCGTGATGCAGTTGCCGATCACCATCGGGATCGTCGCGTTCAATGTCACGATGTTCCCGTCGGGCATCGCGCTTGCGATCGCGATGCTCGTCGTCAACCTCGGCGTAGTGCTTGCGCCGCGCGACCTTCGTCGACTGCTCGCGCCCTCCGCGGAGTGACCGCATCGGCGCGCGCCGCTACATGCGCGAAATCACGCAGATCGCAACGCTCATCGAAAGCATCAGCGCCGCGGGCACGAACTTCGACACGGGGTCGCGCACCTTGAGGTGCATGGCCACCGCGCCCATCATGAGAACAGCGACCACCGCAGCCGCAGGCAGCACGACAGGCGGATATGCGAACCCCACCAGCAGCAGCAGGCCGCAGATGATCTTCAGACCACCGACGATGTAGAACATCGGTGCCGGCAGCCCGTAGGCCGCGAACTCGTCCTTGAGGTTCTTCGCCTCGCCGCCGCGATAGGCGGTTGCGCTCTGCCGACGCAGCAGCCACACGTTCAGGAGACCCAAACCGACGATTGCCTGGAGGATGAGTCCGATCGTGTGTTGCATTCGATGCACGGTATCCGATCGCGGTGCCTCTCACGCGACCTACACTCACATCTTGAACACTCCGATGCAAATCGTCTTCGAAATCGCCCGCGCGACCTCGGCTATCGCGTTTCTTTCCTACGGGATCGTTTGCTTGGTCGGCCCACGAATGGAGGCGGAGTTCAAGCGCTACGGCCTTGCGCGATTCCGCCGCCTGATCGGCGCATTGGAGTGCCTCGGCGCGCTTGGGCTCGTGGTGGGCCACTTCAATCGCCCCGTGCTTGTGCTGTCCGCCGCTGGTCTCACGCTCACAATGCTGATGGCCATCGCCACGCGCATCCGCATCGGCGACTCGCTGGCAAAAACCCTTCCGGCGATCGTGCTGTTGGTGCTGAATGCGTTTGTGCTTGGGTTTGCCGTCGTGAACTCGTAGGCGC
>JBEAUK010000164.1:0-78549 GCA_041161465.1 Planctomycetota bacterium
CCTCCGCCGCTGCGCCAAGCGCGCGCTTGCCTTGGGCGCTTCGGATCTCGACCAACGCGGCGCGCGGGTTACCATCGTCCTATGGCCTTCATCACGCTGCCGACCGACGCGCCGGGCATCCGCGGACCGCTCAGCTTCCGACCCGAGTCCGCGAAGCACCTCCTCGGCCTTGCCGAGACGATCCTGCGTCAGCCGGCGAGCCTTGAGCAAGGCGACCGCGAGACGATCGCAGCGTGGACTTCGTATCTCAACGGCTGCAAGTTCTGCATGAAGTCGCACGCGGCCGCTGCGCGTGCGTGGTACGGGCCCGAGCGAAGCGCCGCACTCGACCGCCTTCTCGCATCGGAAGACTCGAGCGGGTTCACGCCGAAGATGCAGGCCCTGATCGCGATCGCCGACGCCCTGCAGAACTGCGTGCTCGGCGTGAAGCAGGAGCACATCGACCGCGCGCGTGCGGCAGGCGCGAGCGACCACGACATCCACGACACGGTCCTCATCACCGCCGCGTTCTGCATGTACAACCGCTATGTCGAGGGCCTCGGGACACACGAGGCGAACGAATCCGACTACGAGCCGATGGGCCGCCGGCTCCGAGACCAGGGCTACGCACCAGCGCGAATCGACTGAGAGATACACCGATGAAACCCGTCGTTCTCAAGCTTTCCGATCCGAAGGTCGCCTCCATCTACTCGGACTTCCCGCTCATGCAGCGCTGGGAGATGCTCAGACGCTCGGAAGAGCCTCTCACGCCCACGCAACTGGCGCAGGTCTGCCGCACATCCGTCGCGACCGTGCAGCACGGACTCGACCAATTGCAGGCCGCTGGACTCGTCGTTCGGCTCAAGGCCTCGGCGAGGTCGAGGCAGATCAAGTACCGCGTCGTCAGCACGAGCCTGATCTTCGAGTACGACGAGCAGTCCGAGGAGCAGCGCCGCCGGGTTGCCGACCAGCGCGAGGCATTGAAGCAGTACGGCAGACGGTGCATCGATCGCGCCCACACGACGAGGCTGCCGGCCGAACAGTTCCTCGGATACTGGACCACCGACATCACCACGATCCTCACGAAGGCCGAGGCGCGAGAGATCCGCGATGTCATGATCGGCGCAGGCCGCGCGATCGGGGCGATCGAGCACCGAGCACGCGCGCGCCTCAAGTCCGAGGCTGCGAAGAGTTCCGAGCCCCCCCCTGCGCCGTCGTTCGGCTGGTACATCCGCATCCAGCTCCAGCAGTTGGTCGAGCCCGAGCTTCCCATCCCGGCGGTCACCGCCACGGACACCAGCGGCACCGAGCTCCTCTATGCCGAGCTTGCGGCGAGGCCCGATGGGATCCTGAGTCCGCGAGAGCTCGAGGTCGCGCGGCTCCTCGCCGCCGGCACGAGCCGTCCGAAGATCGCGGAGTCGCTCGGACTCGCGAAGAACACCGTCGCAACGATGAGCAAGCGCATCTACTCCAAGCTCAAGGTCCACTCGCGGGCCGAGCTCGTGGCCCGGGTGAAGCCTGTCTGATGCCCGTCTTCGGGATCACCGAAGATGGACGCTTGCCCCTGGACCACGATCGCGCTGCGGCGGCGCGTGCTTGGAAGAAGGCAGGCGCACATCGATCGTCCGGACGCATCGATCACCTAGGCGCTTCCCTGCAACGGACATGATCCTCATGCTGACTTCGACACCGAACGAGCCCCCGCTCACCCAAGCCCGAGGAGAATCCGCGTGAAGCCAGTCGTCTTGAAGCTCTCCCAACCTGAGGTGGTCTCGGTCTTCGCCGATCTTGCGGTGATGCAGCGCTGGGAAGTGCTGCGGCGCTCGGAAAACCCGATGACCCCGGAAGAACTCGCGGCAGCGTGCCGCGTGCCCGTCGACCTGATCCAGCACTCGCTCGACCGACTCGTCGATGCAGGACTCGCCGTGCGCATCAGGGCTTCGGCCAAGTCGAGGCGGACGACCTATCGCTCGGCGAGCACGGAGGTCGTCTTCGAGTACGACGATCGATCCGCGACCGAGCGCCGCGTCATCACCGACCAACGCGAAGCCTACAAGCATCATGGCCGTCGCATTCTCGATCGCGCCCACATGGCTTCATCTCTTCGTGGAACAAGCCTGAAGTACATCGCCGGCGACCGAGCATCGGTCTTCAACACCGAGGAGGCCTACGAGGCGCGCAAGATCTTCATGGATGCGAATGCCGCCCTCGAGGCGCTCGAGCAGCGAGCGCAGCGTCGCGCAGCGGCGGAGGCAGCGCAAGCGGCTGAAGGAACCTCGCGGGGCTACTACATGCTTCTCTATCTGCAGGAGCTCGAGCAGCCGGAACTCCCGCTTCCACAGTTCATGGCAACCGATACGCGCGGGGTCACGCACCGCCTCGCGGAGCTTACGACCAGGCCGAGTGCCGTACTGACCGCCAGGGAGCATGCGATTGCCCGTCGCCTTGCAGCCGGAGAGACCCGGCCGAAGATCGCGGAAGCGATCGGCGTGAGCAGCAACACCGTCGCGGCGGCCAGCAAGCGAATCTACGAAAAACTCGGCATCCACTCGCGCGCGGAACTGGCTGCGAGGATGCACAACGCCTAGATCCGAGGGTGCCGGCTCCGCGCGGGCGATCTTCCAGCGCCGCGCGAAGGTCGCCGTGGCGAAGGTGGATCGTCTCGACGCGTTCGTGATGACCGCGGCAGGACGGGCGGTCACACCCCCTCTCAACGCGCTCGACGCGGGCGGCCTGCGATTCCCGCGAGGCCGACGAGCGCATAGGTTCCCGCAGCGGGAATCGCGACGCCGTTGGCGCTGAAGTTCGTGACCGCCACATCCGTCGCCGCGCCACTGAACTGACGCAGCGAGAAGATGATGCGATCGACGGCCGACAGCTGGAAGCCCTGCGCGCCAAGGTCTTGCAGGCTGATCTGAACCGTCCCGCTGCCCGCGATCGCCGTCGGGGAGAACACGAAGCCGCTCCCGCTCGCCGTCGCGACGGTGAGGTCGTAGTACACGCTTCCGGCCGACATCGAGTAGTCGAAGGAGAACGAGGTCAGCCGCGACATGTCGACGGTGCGCCCGTTCGAAAGGCTCCACGATGTGACCGCGTACGCCCATGGGCTCGCGACGGTGACTGTGTAGGAGAGCGCACCGCCGGCGATGTCGACGGACTTCATCCGTGGGTTGTTGAGGTAGGTCGAGATCTCGACCTGCCGCCGGTCAAACAGCCCGCCTGTCACAGCGACTTGGCCCGTGCTCGCAAAGAGCGTCCCGCTCACCGACGAACCGGTGGTAAACGCATCGACGAGGTCCGCGCGAGCGCCTTCGGCGCAGGTGGCGGCAACCAACACGAACATGACGCCGTTCAGTTTCCTCTGCATGATCGCTCCTTCGCCGTGACGCTGCCTGCAACCCACCCGCGCTCGCCGCGAGTGTGTCCACACTTCGGCAAAGATGCCTCCAGATCGGTCGCGAACAACTCGTTGCGGCGAACCTTCCGATGCTTCGACCGCCCAAGATGCGGGTTCTGCAACCTGTGATCTCTGTGCGGGCCGCCGACCTGCTTGCGGCCCGGCGTCAGGCATCATGGCGACATGCGCAGCAACGGTCGCCTGAACGGGCGCAGCGCAGGCGGATTCGAGTTTCACCCGCCGTCCACGGCACACCGCGGGAAGATCGGCGCACGGCTGCCGGCTACGACACGCACGGCCCCCACGCCGCAAGCAGCGCCCCCAGGTCCTGTGCGTTCGTCGTGCCGTCGCCATTGATGTCGCCGGCGGGCCCGTCCCACGCGCCGAGGAGCGCCGCAAGATCCTGCGCGCCCACCGAGCCATCGCCGTTGAGGTCGGCGCTGCAGCCACCGCCACACGCGCCCGTCTCGGTCAGCGTGAACGCGCCGACGCCCTGACTGTAGATGCCCTCGGCGTTGTCGCGCGAACCGATGGCAATGCGATAGGTCGCGCCGCAAGTCGGGGCGAAGGCGACGCGGGAGCGCACGCCGCAGGCATCGTCGTTGCACGCCACCAGCGTTCCGTCGCACGAATCGAACACGGCGATCCTCGTGTCGAGGTCACCATAGTCACCGCTCGTGATGAGCGCCCAGCCTCCCTCTGCATCGCAGAGGGAGAGCGTGACGAGCCCATCGGTCTTCGCCGTGTACTCGAACCACACATCGGAGAAGATGGCTCCGCAGGTCGTCGCCGTGGTACCCGTCGCCTGGTTGTTGCGGAACAGGTTCGAGCCCTCGGTCGCGGTGCGCGGCGTCGTGCACTCGTCGTTGTCGGGCGGCAACCCGCAGGTCGAGTAGCAGTAGAGCGCCGCGGATGCCACGCACGTCGTATCCCACCGATCCGCGCAGCAAGGCGGGTCGAGCAGGCAGACGAAGTTGCAGCACTCGACGTCGTTGCAGAACGGCTGCTTGCTTGTCGCGCAGCAATCGCCTGCGTCGGGATCACCGCAGATCGGTTCATCGCCGACGAAGGCGACGATCAGTTCCGCCTCGCCGGGCGGGAGGAGGTCGAAGAACCACTCGCTGCCAACGCGGATGAGGACGGTCTGCCCCGGCGTCATCGGAAGAATGACGGTCGAGAACGAGGAGTTGCCGCAGTTTGGGTCGGACGCGTCGCGATTGCAGGCAATCAGCTCCCCAGCGTCGTTCGGGCACGCGGTCCAGATGTCCATGCCGCTGTTGAACGCCACCGCCCCGTTGCAGATCGAGAGCTTGTGATCACCCGTCTTCTCCGCCGTGAAGGTGAACCAGACATCGCGCCCGATCCGCGCGCAAGTCTCGTAGTCGATTTCAGCGCCGGCGAAGTAGTTGTCGAATGGCGTCGCACCCTCCGTGACCGGGACCGCGTCGACGCAGCGGTCGTTTGGCGGCGGCGACGCGTCGCATGGCGGTCCGCTCACCGTCAGCGTGTAGTCGTTGCCACCGTCGTAACCGCAAGGGAAGTTCCAGAACTCGTAGGGCGCCACCACGATGTAGTACTGGCCCGCGGGCAGGCACTCGCCGTCGGTGAGCGCAGGGCAGACGCCCGCGGTCTGGTCCATGAACAGGCTGGTGGTGCAGTTCGAGAAGAAGATGGTCGCGAAGCTCGGGACGGTCGAGTTGAGCTCGAGCGTGAGGTTCGTTCCTTCCTTCAGCTCGATGCTGTACCAATCTGTGTCACGCACGCCGTTGGCGGCCCACATGGTGCCGCGCACGGAGTCGCCGAGTTCGATCGGCTCGGCGGACTGCGGCGAACCGAGGCATCCCGCGTTCGTGTCGTCTCCGCAGGCCTCGAGTTCCTGCACGGTCGGCTTCGGGCCGGTGCACTCGACGAACGGCTCGATCACGAAGGCGCCCGTGCCCGACTGCGACCCGAAGACGCCGCCGATCAGGATGGTGTACTCGACGCCAGCCTCGAGCAGCACGGCGCGGATCGTCGCTCCGGTGTTGTCGTCGGGCGTGTAGCAGCCCGAGTCGGAGCAGGCGATCACGCCGTCCGTGGGGGAACAGCCGGCCATCACAGCGATCCGCTCCCAGACCTGCTCGCCTTGGCCGCAGGTCGAGATCCGGTAGGTGTCGCTCGCAGGCGGCGTGAACCTGAAGTACTGGGCGTTGTGGATGCGCCGGTCAAACGGCTGCCCTGCGGGCGCTGGATCGCAGTATCCCGACAGATCAACGATCTCGTTGCGATCGTTCGTGTCGTATGCGTTGAGCCCGACCACGGCGACGGTCGCGCTGCCGCAGCCTGTTCCAGGCGAGTCGATCGGCGCAATGCTCAGGATACCGCTCTCGATGAAGTCCTCGCCGCAGCACGATGCACCGATACCAATGCGATAGGTGATGCCTTCCTGGAGGTCGATGTCGCTGATCAGGCTTCCATCCGCACCGCCGCTGGGGCATCCGGCGATCCCGCACGCGAGGAACGAGAACTGGCTGCAGTCGCTCCACACGGAGAGCACCGTGAGACTGCCGCCCGATGGCGCGCCGGAACATGTGGAGATGCGGTGGAGCCCCGACTCCGTCGGCGTGAAGGAAAAGAAGAAGGTGTTGTTCGATGGAAGCAGGCAGCCGTTCTCGACGGCCGGGATGAAGCAGCCGGTCGCCGAGCCGGTGAACGGCGTGTCGCCCGCCTGCACCACCGTCGCGCTCTCGCATGCGGGACATAGCTGCGCCTCGGCGGCCGGAACCGCAACGAGGAGGCCCGCCGACATGGAAAGCGCACCGCGAAGTTTGAAACCGTTCAGCATCGGCAGATCCTCAAGCCCAAGACTCGACCCGCAGCCCTTGCGACCGGCGCCGGACGGAGTCGACCCTGGACGAGCCCATCATGGCAGCGGCACCCGTCCCTTGTTCTTTCAAAGATGACTTTCCCTCAAAAAATGCCTGAGATCTTGCCTCCGCACCCGAATAGGTGGCGCCCCGCGCCCCTCCCGGCGGGGCGCCTTCTGATTCTCGACCACCCGCGCGTGCCGCGAGTCTCCGCGGGGTCAAAAAGCAAGCGCCCCGTGCGCGAGGCACGGGGCGCTTGGACATGCGAGAGAGGCATCGAATCTGGATCAGCGGCGACGACGCTTGCCGGCGAGACCTGCAAGGCCGATGAGCGCGAACGCGCCCGGGGCAGGAACCTGGATCGAGTTGATCGCGGTGCGCGCGCCCATTCCGCCGTTGTCGAGCGAGACGCGGAAGAAGTCTCCGAGCGTGTTCGTGCCGGTCCAGCCTGGGATACCGAACCAGTTGGCCTGCGTGTAGACCGAGTTCATGTAGGTCAGGTCGAAGAACATCTGGCGGTTGTCCCCGTTGCCCGCGGAGCGGAAGCCGAACGGAGCTTGCCCAGCGCCGTTGCCGCTCGCGAGGAAGGTGCTGGTGCCGCCGAAACTGGTGCCGTCGCCGAGCTTGAGGCTGATCTGGCTCGCACCGCTGCTGCCGAACTGAACGGTGAAGTCCCTGTCCTGAGCCCAGCTGCTGCTGCTCACGCGGGCGCCGCCCGGGGCGTTTGCAGCCTGGATCGTGTCGTTTCCGGCGTCGAAGAACACGGTCGAGAGGCCGAGGGTGCCGGTGCCGCTCACGCGACGGACGCCGAGACCGTAGATCAGGTTGCCGTTGGCGAACTGACCAGCCTGGCCACCCGCGAAGCCGTTGCCCGTGTAGCCCGCGCCCAATGACATCGTGTTGTTGTCGAAGGTGAAGACCGTCTGGTAGATCTCGTACACGGTGGTGTTCGAGCCCGTACCGAAGATGCCCGCGGCGTCGGAAGAGCCGTAGCTCGTCCAGCCACCCCACGAGGCTCCACCGTTGGTGTCAATCGAAGCCTCGGCAGCGCCAACGGTCGCCATGCACACCACGCCAACCACCGAAATGAAAGTACGCATCAGACAACTCCTGGGAGACACGCTCCGCCATCCACCCACGCAAATGCGCGAGTCCACGACACCGCCGAGACCGTCGGCGTACGGCCCTTGACCGGAACCATCCATCCTCGAACGAGGATCGCGAGGACAGCACCTTCGTCGCCGGAGGGCGGGTTGCTGCTCTCAGAACCTACACACGAAAGCAGCCATCCGATCCTGTCACGATCGGTGAACGAAATGCAAAAACCCCGTGAAACATAGCAGTTTCGACGCACTCCACCGCACTCTTGTCGCCCGATTCAACCAGCGAAGGCGCGTCACTTCGACGCGTCGAGCTTGCGTCGCACGATCGTGTACCAGCAGAGGAAGTCCTTCGCGGCCTCCGCGCGCGGCTTGCCTTGGAGATAGCCGAGCTTCTCGAAGCAGTCGAGCACCCACGCGTCGTCGCGGACATCGAACGACACGACCTCGAATCCGGCCTTCTCGAACATGGCGCGCGAGAACGGCGAGGTGCCGTCCGCCCACAGCAGGTACTCCTGATCCGGCGGGTTCTGCGGAGGGCAGATGTTGTAGATCACGAACACACCGCCTGGCAGGAGCGCGTCGTGCACGCGCGAGAGAAACTCCTCGTCGCTCACGCCGAGGTGCACCATCTTCTTCGGGTCGACGGTCTGGCCCGCGGGTGGCGACGGGTGGATGTAGCCGTTCTTCAGCGTGTTTTTGCTGGTGATCAGCGAGTACCCCCCGCCGATCGCGCTCCGCAGCCCCGCGTCTGCCGGCCATTGCCCGAGATGGACCGACACCGAGCCCGAACCGATCGAACCCGTGTCTCCCGGCTCGCTGTAGAGCGCCTGAAACACCGGCTGGACATCCACGCCGTGCGCATCGAAGCCACAGTGGGAGAGGAGTTGGAGCTGACCGATGGTGCCGTAGCCGAAGTCAAGGAGCTTCGGGCGCTCGTTGCGCGCGAGGTGCCCCGCCGCGAGATCAAGGACCCGCGAGTAGACGAGCGGCGATCCGTACGCCGTGTCGTAGTAGAAGTCGGGTGGAAACTCCTGCGGAGAGAGCGAGGCTCGCTCCTCGGCGCCCATCGCCTCGTAGACGCGCTTCGAGACGGCGAGCCCCTTCTCCTTGTCCCGGTAGACGGTGCGCGCCGCCGGCTCCCCGAGCTTGCTGGTCGCTGCGAGGAACGACTTCGCGAGATCCGCTGTCACGATCGACTCGATCGCCGCGGCGTCGCGCTTCATCTTGTCGGTGACGGGGGCGGACACCGCAGCGGCCTCGCCCTGCTTGGCCGACTGCACAGGCATCGGTGCGCTCGCGAGCAGCGCGCTGAGGCTCAATGGGGCGGAAACGACGAGCGCGGCGGTGCGAACCGAGTTGGACATGCAGGGATCTCCAGCGCAGGACGCTATCAGATTCAACGCCACCCTCCCGGGGCTGCGAATTGCCGGGAACCGCCGCCGAGGTGGTTCTCACCCCCGCCTGCACAGAGCGCCGCCAGGGCGCGGCGGCGCGAGAGAGTTCGGCAATCTTCGCCCGATTCGATTGTCAATTGGGAACTTCGCTCAGCGACCGCCCGCGTTGGTTCGACACACTCTCCGAGGGCGCCGTGTCATCGGCCAAGGCTGTGCCCGTCGGGGACGCAACCCCGCGGCGCACGGTTTCGATGCGCGTTCGCAGGAGTCCGACGAGTGAGAGTGCAAGCGACCAGCACGCCACACGCAGCAGCGGTTCACGGTCCCGTGACCGACGGACGCGTCGTCGACTGCTCGCGGCCAGCGCCTACCACCTGCGGGCGGTCGATCACGAAGGTGGTGATCGAGTGATTCGCGGCGGCTCCCAAGTCCATCGGATCCTCGTCATCGACGACGACGCCTCGCTCCACGAGACCTACCGCTCGATCCTGTGTCCTGCAGCCCTCGCGGTGCAATCGACGGGAACCTCCGCGACGCAAGGCGTGCGGCCGGCTTCCTCGATGCCCAACCAGGGCACCGACGGAGGGATCAGCTTCGTGGTCGACGCGACGACCCACGGCCAGCAAGGACTTGAGCTGCTCCAGGCTGCCATCATGCGGAATGAGCCGTACTCCGTCGCGGTCGTCGACATGCGGATGCCAGGCCGCTGGGATGGCGTCGAGACCGTGAAGCGTCTCTGGCAGGTCGATCCCGAGCTCGAGGTCGTGATCTCATCCGAATGCGCCTCGCATCCGTGGACCCGCGTGTCGCAGGAGCTTGGCCGCCCGGCGAAGCTCCTCTTGCTGCGCAAGCCCTTCGATCCCGCGGAAGTCTGGCAGGTCGTCCGATCGCTCGTGCAGAAGCGCTCGAGCGAGGCCATCGCACGCAGCGCGACGGTTGCAGTCGAGACCCTCAACCAGCGTCTCCGCCACGAGATCGACGCCCGAAAGAACGCCGAAGGCAAGCTGCTCTTCGACCCGCTCACCGGGCTTCCGAACCGCGTGCTGCTGCACAACCAGCTCTCCGCGTGCATCGAGCGGTTCCGACGCGACTCGAGCTGCGGCTACGCCGTGGTGTTCCTGGATCTCGACCGCTTCAAGGAAATCAACGACTCGCTCGGACACGACACCGGTGACGCGCTGCTGATCGAGGTCAGCCGTCTCCTGTCGAAGATGGTGCGCTCGGTCGACACCACCGCCCGCGACTGCGATCTCGCGGCCCGCCTCGGCGGCGACGAGTTCGTGCTCCTGCTCGACGGCGTCCATACATCCGCCGATGTGCGCAAGGTCACCTCGCGCATCACGACCGCCCTTCACGATCCGATCACGGTCGGCGGGCAATCGATCCGCGCAGAGACGAGCATGGGCTTCGCGCTCGGCACGATCGAGCACTGCACCCCCGATGACGTGCTGCGTGACGCCGATGCGGCGCTCTATCACGCGAAGAAGCACGGCCGCGGCCTCGTGTGCGAGTTCAACGAGTCGATTCGCGAGAAGGTGCTCACGCGCCGCCGGCTGTCGAAGGAACTGCGCCAGGCCGTCGACAAGCGGCAGATCTCGCTGCACTACCAGCCGGTGTTCTCGCTCGACGACGGCGGCATCGAGGGCTTCGAGGCGCTTGCGCGCTGGATGCACCCCGAGCTCGGCGCCATCAGCCCGAGCCTGTTCATTCCGATCGCGGAAGAAGAGGCGATCATCTCGGATCTCGGCCTGTGGGTGCTGCGCGAATCATGCAAGCAGCTGCAGGAGTGGCGGTCGATGGCGCCGGAATGCGCGAACCTCATGATGAGCGTGAATGTCTCGCACAGCCAGATGCTCGACACGCGCTTCGTGTCGACGGTCGCGGACATCCTGAAGGAATATGGAATCGCCGGGACTCAGCTCGCGCTCGAGATGACGGAGTCGGTGTTCGTGGACAACATCGAGCACACCACGCGCGTGCTGCAGGATCTCCGAAGGCTCGGCGTGCGCATCCACCTCGACGACTTCGGGACAGGCTTCTCATCGCTCAGCATGTTCCACCGCCTTCCCGTCGATGCCATCAAGATCGACCGCAGCTTCATCGCGGACATGCGCATCGACGGGCATGTCGCCAACATCGTGCAGGCGATTCAGATCATGGCGTCGAACCGTCATCTCAAGGTGATCGCAGAGGGCATCGAGACGACCGAACAGCTGCTCCAGCTCCAGGCGCTCGGATGCCCGTGCGGCCAGGGCTTCCTGCTTGCGAAGCCGATGGAGCCAAGCGAGGTTCCGACCCTCCTGAGGGAGGGTGGCGGCGATCGCCTGAGTCTCGTGCAGTCGCTCAAGATCCGCGACGCGGCCTGAGTTCCGCCGAACAACGCGCCGTGGAGATTTCCCCGCGCGCCCTTGATCAGGGGTTGCAGTAGTCGCATACGGACGGATCGGCCGACTCCGCGGCTCCGCGGAGCGGACGCTCCTCGCGCTGCTCGCAGCGGACGCAGCCGTACTCCTCCGCGACGGGCTGACGCGTGGGCGCGCCACAGTCGCGGCACGGCAGACCGGGCACCTGCGCGATTGCACCGAACCCGGGCAACCCGCACGCAGGGCATGCGCACTTCATCCGCGCCACGAGATCACGACCAGCCTCGCCGATCGAGGCCATGCGGGTCGGATTGAGGTGGGCGCGGAGCTCGCTCTCGACGAACACGGTGCCATGCGCCGACTGACGAACCGCAGCGTCGTAGGCCTGTTCGAGCGCCGCCCGCGAGTCGATGCCCTTCACGAAGCGCGGATCACGCTCGTCGTTCGGACGCAGGACGAGACCGTGCCCGGGAAAGCCGGCTCGCGTCGCGAAGGCCGCAAGCTCTTCACGCGTCGCGATCGAGGCGTAAAGATGTCGCCCCGGAGCACCGGCGCGGCCGACGATCTCGATGCCGCGCGCGCGGTCCACGAGCACAAGCGCCTCGATGTTCCACGAGCCGAGGCCGAATGGCCCCGGGACGAACGCGCCTTCGCTCCCGAGCCCGATCTCGGCGCCGGAGCGCTCGATCGCGATCTCCGCCTTGCGTCGCGCGGCCTCGATCTGCGTGCCCTCCCGCTGCACTTCGCGTGTGAAGGTTCCGAGCGTGTCCGTGTCAATCCCGCGTACAACCGAAAGACGCGCGCCAAGCTCGCGATCGAACAGCGGCGCGAGCACCCGCTCCTTCCCGTGCTGGGTCAGGAGCGCGATGCACGCGCCGCGGTATGGCTCTTGATTCGACAGCGAATCCATCGTCGGTCACGACGATAGCCGCGCGGCTGTCGTCGCGACCGTTCGATCAGCGACGGCGACGACGGGCGCCGAGAGCACCCAGCCCGAGCACCGCGATGGCGCCGGGCGAGGGAACCACGCCCATGTCCACGCTGATGTCGTCAAGGAAGGTCGTGCGGTCGTCGACGCCGGTGATGTTGCCGTTGGTGTCGTAGATGTACGGGCTGAGGCTGTTGAAGCTGAGCGTGTAGGTCATGCCCGCCTGGAGCGTGACGGTCGCACCGAACCGCTGGAACCAACCCTGCTTGCCCTCGGTCGTCCACCAACCATTGCCCGCCGGGCTCGACCATGAGTTTCCGCCCGCGACGACGCTCGTGTAGCTGCCGACATTCTGGACATTGCCAACCGAGTCGGTCAGCGTCACCGAGTAGTTGTTCTCGCGTCCGTACCAGTCAAGCTCGCGCCAGGCGGCGCGATTGGCATCGAACCACGACACCGTGGCCTCGCCGGACTCCGTGGCGGTGAAGGTCTGCGACATCGAGAGGCGATCCTTGATGATGCCGAACACATCGCCGCTGCGCGCCCACTTCCAACCCGCGGCGTAATCCTCGGTGCGCGCGATGGCGCCGCCCGACCAGGCACCTGCGAAGTTGTCCTGCCAGGAGCTCCAGCCCCAGTTGTTCCACCCGGCGCCCCACTTCGCGCCGCTCGACTGGAGGTAGAAGGGGTTGTTCTGGAGCGTCGCCTGATTCTCAAAGCCCCCGTCGACGAGGAGGTTCGCATCGGCTGGACGCGCGGCCACGGCGGCGAGCGTGCTGCACAGGGCGAGGGCGGAAAGGAATGCACGAGGTGAGTAGGACATGCTTGAACTCCAGTTGTGGCGGACAGCCGCGGGTGGAAGACCACCCGGCGCATCGACCCTTTGGTGCGTTGGGCGGAGCTCGCGACCTGCCCGCTTCTTGAGGAAGCTGCTGGCGCCGCGACGCTCCCGCCTGTGATGAACTCTACTCCCGTAGCGCGATTCGCCCACGGAACCTGTCAGTTCGCAATCCTCTTCTGCAGTGTCAGTTACAGTCGTGACCCCAATCGGGGCTAGGAGGGCAAGTCCGAAGCGTTATGCAGGCATCCGCGATCGGGCGATCACCCCAGCGCAGGCGTATTCTCGGGCTCAACCCCGATCGATCGCGACCGCATGTGCGCCTTGCGCGAGCGCGATCGCGCCGCAGACGCCTGCATCGTCGCCGAGCGCGGGCGGCACGATGAAGGGATCGACGGCACCAGCCTCGAGCGCAGGCGACGCGATGTAGCCGTTCAGCACCTCGCGGTGGCGATGGCGCAGGCGCGCGAAGAACTCGGCCTCTCCAAGCCTGCCTGCCTTGCGCACGCTGCCGCCGACGATGATGCGCCGCGGCGAGAGCACATATGTGATCGTCGCGAGCGCCTGCGCCATCGAGCTGATCACGAGATTCCACGCCGGGTCGTCGGGTGCGAGTTCCTCGGCAGGCTTGCCTGTCCGCGCGAGAATCGAGGGACCCGCGCACAGACCCTCCCAGCAGCGGCCGTGAATCCTGCACGCACCGGCGAAGTCGTCGCCGGCCAACATGGGGATCGGCATATGACCCATCTCGGGATGGACGAGCCCGTGGATCGGCTTTCCGCGCACCACGGCGCCGCCGCCGATTCCGGTGCCGACCGTGATGTAGACGAAGTCCTCGAGTCCGCCGGCAGCGCCCCACCGACCCTCTCCCAGCGCAGCGCCGTTCACATCGGTGTCGAAGCCGATCGGGAGACCAGGAAACGCGTGGCGCAGCGGGCCAAGGATGTCGGTGTTGCGCCAGCCCGGCTTGGGAGTCGTGGTGATGAAGCCATGGGTCGGCGAGCGTTCGTCGAGGTCGAGGGGACCGAACGACGCGACGCCGAGCGCAGCGATCGCGCCGTGGCGGCGCTCGACGCTCTTGAACCACGCGACCACGGCGGCGAGGACGGCCCGCGGGTCGTCGCCCGTCGCGAACTGCTCGCGCGCCAGTAGCGTTTCCGAACGCGCATCGCCGATCGCGCAGACGAACTTGGTGCCGCCTGATTCGATGCCGCCGAAGAGAGGTGCGTCAAGACCCAAGCGAAGTCTCCGCGGTTCACGCGGCATGCGATCGAGGACACCTCATCGCAGCCGAACCGTTGCATCGCCAAGGTACACGAACTTCCTTGCCCAGACTCCCCGCCGGATGGACCTCGGCTACCTCCGACGCCGACCCGCGCCGAGCCCGGCGAGCCCGAGCAGCGCGAACGCGCCAGGTGCAGGCACGCCCCACGCCTGAACTTCGCTCAGCGAGTAGGCGTTGTCGCCGCCGATCGCGCCGATGCGAATCGAGTCGGTGAAGACCGAGCTGTCGAAGAAGAGGATCTGACCCGTATTGCCGTCGTTCGGCCGCGTGCGCATGCCAGCCCCGCCCACCGCGCTGATCGTCCAGAGCTCGAGGTAGTTTCCCGTGCCGAGATCGCGGTACCACATGCGGTAGGTGTCGTTGTTGTCGGCCTGCACGATCGCGCCCATGACCTCGACGGTGCCACCGAGGTCGATCTCGAAGACCGAAGTGACGCTCCCCCACCAGACGGTGCCGTTCTGCCAGTGGGTGCCCGCCGGCCGGAACACGCCGTCGGTGAGCGTGGACAACGAGACGCCGCTTGAAGCGCCTGAGACGAGCGACACATCGCGGCCCAGCGCGAGATTCTGGATTCCATCGCCTGCGAGTGCATGCGACGCGGCCACGGCGGACATGACGGCGGCCCAGAGCGAATGCTTCATTGGTCTTCCTCCCGCTTTGACGCCATGCCAAGCATGCCTACGCGGCACGACTGGCGCGACGATCGAGGCAGAGGGTAAAGGCAGACCGCCGCGGATTCTTCGCGCAACGCTCCCTTATCGGGTGGATGGCCATCACCGCGACGGGATGTACTCGAGCGGCGCGTCGGTGCCGAGCGGGAAGCCGCTCCAGTACCACGCGAGCAGGAACAGCGTCCACAGCACGCCGAACACCACCGAGTACGGCAGCATGAGCGAGATCAGGCTGCCGAGGCCTGCGTCCTTGTTGTACTTCTGCAGCGCGACGAGGATGATGAGCAGGTAGCTGTTGAGCGGCGTGATGATGTTCACCACGCTGTCGCCGATGCGGTACGCCGCGGTCGTGAGCTCCGGGCTCATGCCGACCATCATGAACATCGGGATGAAGATCGGCGCAAGCACGCCGAACTTCGAGAGCATGCCGCTCATCGCGAAGTCGCCTGCGATGACGAGCATGACGAAGAGCACGATGAGGAGCGGCACCGGCAGATCGGCCGACACGAGGAGCGAGCCGCCCGCGTAGGCGAGCATGCGGTCGAGGCCCGTGTACTGGAAGTAGTTGACGAACTGCCCCATGAAGAAGGCGATCGCGAGCACGGGCACGATGGTGCGGATGCCGTGGTAGACGCCCTCGATGAAGTCCTTCTGGGTGCGCAGCGCGCCGGTCACGAAGCCGAAGGCCATTCCCGGCAGCATGAAGACGAGCAGGATCATCGGGACGATGACCTGCGACCAGCGCTCGCCCGGACGCTCGCCTGGCGCCGGGGTGTTGTTCGCGAGCATCGGCTGCCCTTCGCCGAACAGCGGCGCGCCGGGGATGCGCACGGCCGCCACGAACGCCGCGAGAACCAGGATCGCGACCACGGCGGCGGCCGTGAGCCCGCGCTTCTCGTCTGGCTTCAGCGCGAGATCGGAGAGCGACGGCGCCTCGTCGTAGCCCGCGCCGGGCGCGAGGCGCTTGAGCCGCGGCTCGACGATGCGGTCGGTCACGAACCAGCCGGCGAGCATGATCAGCACGCTGCTGAGCGACTTGAAGTACAGGTTGTGCGTCGGATCGACGGAGTGGTACGACGGATCCACGATGTGCGCGGCCTGGGTGGCGACGCCCGCGAGGAAGCCGTCGGCCGCGGTCGGGAAGATTCCGCCGCCGAAGCCGCCGGCGACGCCCGCGAACGCAGCTGCGAGGCCAGCGATCGGAGGGCGGTTGACGGCGAGGTAGAGCGCGGCCGCGAGCGGCGGCAGGATGATGTAGCCGGCGTCGGACGCGACGGATGAGTTCGCGCCGATGAGCACGATCATCGGCGTCAAGAACTTCCGTGGCGTGATGAGCGCGAGCCCGCGCATCAGCGCGGAGAACATGCCGAACTTCTCGGCGAGGCCGATGCCGAGCATCGAGACGAACACGAGCCCGAGCGCGGGAAGGCCAGTGAAGTTGCGCACCATCGAGGAGAGCATCCAGTAGACGCCCTCGCTGGTCAGCAGGCTGCGCGGCTCGAGGTACACCGGCTTGCCTTCCTTGTCGGTCTGACCGACAAGCGTGACCTCGGGCTTGCCGCGACCGTCGAGCTTGGGCACCATCATCGGTGCGCCCTTGTCGTCGAGCACGGGGCGACCGTCCTCGCCGACGCGTTCGGTCAACGCGACCCTTGGCGTCACGGGCTGGATGCGCCACTCCGCGGCGGTGCCGATCGCGGAGACCACGATCACGATCGCGGCGAGGATCGCGAAGATCAGCGCCGGTTCCGGGAGCGCGTTTCCGATGCGCTCGAGCCGATCGAGCAAGGTCGTGCGGGAGGAGGCATCCTTCGGGGTCGTGTCCTGCATGCAATCGGCTCCGTTGAGGTGCGGGGAAGGTAGCCGCTCGCGCTCCTCGCGCGTCTGGACCGCCGGCTCCGCGCCCGCACAATCGTTGCGGTTGGAACGGTCGAACCAACCCCACCAGCCCCACCCCGGTCCTCCGCAAAGTCCGCAACCCATGGTCGCCAGTGGCGCAGACGCTGCCGATCTCAAGCGTGGACGGTGCCGCATGATGAACAATACCGAAGGTCTGACAGCATTCCCCTACGCGCCCATGGCGGCGTCGCGTGAACGCCGTGCGCCGCTGGCGCCCAACGGCGCGGTGCGGATGTCCGAGGTCATCTCGGCACTCTCCTACGCGCTCGACATCGTCGAGGGGCAGCCCGCCGGCCACGCAGTGCGCAGCTGCATCCTCGGCATGCATCTCGGGCACGCGGTCGGCCTCGATGAGGAACGGATGTCCGCGCTGTTCTACGCCCTGCTCCTCAAGGACCTCGGTTGCTCAAGCAACGCGTCGAAGGTGTGCTACCTCTTCGGCAACGACGACCGCGAGGTGAAGTCCGACCTCAAGGGCGCTGCGTGGGATTCGCTCGCGTCGCGGGTGAAGAACATCGCGCGCAACTCGGCGCCGGGCGGCAATCTCGTCGAGCGCGTGAAGCACTTTGGCATGGTGGCGATCGGCGGATCGCGGATGGCGCGCGAGCTCGTGCAGATCCGCTGCGACCGCGGCGCGAGCATCGCTCGCACGCTTCGACTCTCGGAAGACACTGCGCTGGCCATCCGAAACCTCGATGAGCACTGGGACGGCACGGGTCACCCCGACTGCATCGCGGGCGACGCGATCCCGATCCTCGCGCGGATCCTGAACCTCGCGCAGACCGTCGAGGTCTTCTACTCACGGGACGGATTCGACGCGGCCATCGACATGGCGATCTCGCGGAGCGGCACTTGGTTCGATCCGGAGCTCGTCGAGGCGTTGTGCTCGATGCGTGACTCCGAATCGCTGCGTGAATCGCTCGCGAGCGAGTCTCCGCGCAGCCTCCTGCACGCGCTTGAGCCCGAGGACCGGCGCATGGTCGCCGACGATGCCACGCTCGACCGCATCGCGAGTGCGTTCGGCATGGTGATCGACGCGAAGAGCCCCTGGACCTCCGCGCACTCGCAGGGTGTTTCCGAGGTTGCCGTCGGGATCGCGACCGAACTCGGCCTCGCGCAGGCCGATATCGTCAAGATTCGCCGCGCCGGTCTGCTGCACGACCTCGGAAAGCTCGGCGTCTCGAACACGATCCTCGACAAGCCGGGCAAGCTCGACGACGCGGAGCTCGCGATCCTCCGCCGACACCCGGAGTTCACCTTCTCGATGCTCAAGCATGTGGCGGCCTTCGATACGATCGCCGAACTTGCGGCGTCGCATCACGAGCGGCTCGACGGGAAGGGCTACCACCGCGGCCTCGAGGGCAAGGATCTCTCGTCCTCCGCTCGCGCGCTCGTCGTCGCTGACATGTACGAGGCGCTTGCCGCGCACCGGCCGTATCGAAAGGACCTCGATGAGGGCGAGGTCATGTCGATCCTGGCCAAGAATGTGCTGAACCGAGGGATATGCCCCGAGGCGTTCGAGGCTCTCAAGTCGTTCCTCGCGAAGTCGAACTTCGTGCCTTACCAGATCGCAGCGTGATCCGCCTCCGCTTGTACCGCATCTGACTCCCCCGATCAGGTGGCGCGAGCATCGGAACTCCGGATTGAGTCCAACGCCGAGCGGTGGATGCGGCGAGAAGATGGGATCATCCACGCAGCCCGATCGGGTGTGCGCCGACGGGATCCTGACTCCATGAAGCCTTTCGTCCTCAACCTGGCCTGTCCGAAGCTTCGCGCCGTGATGTCGGACATCTCGCTCACGCAGCGGTGGGAGGTCCTCCGCCGATCGTCGAGCCCGCTGACGACGCATGAGCTCGCCGTCGGTTGCGGCGTCTCGGACAGCGTGGCCCAACGCTCGATCGACCTGCTCGTCGAGGCAGGGCTTGCGGTCAGGCTCAAGGCCGTTGCGCGCCGCCGCGAGATCACCTATCGAGCCGTCGCGGAGCGCGTCATCGTCCAGTGGGACACCAGCTCGGCCGGGGACGTCGCGTTCCTAATGCAGCACCGCCAGGCGCTTCGCGTCTACAGCCGGAGCATCATCGATCAGAACGACACCGTGGAGACAGGCGGCATGCCTGGCTTTCCGAAGTTCCGCGGCCATCAGTCGTACAGCCTCACGCGGGCCGAAGCCGAGGCGATCGCCCAGGCGCTGCGCCGCGCGTGGGAGTTCATCACCCAGATCGAGATGCAGGCGCGGGAGCGTTCGGCCCTCGCCAAAGCCGAGCACGGTCAACGCGGGAACGCCGCTGTCTCCACCGAGGACCCGCAGGAGCATCCGTACCACATCGCGCTCGAGTTCAGACCGCTCAAGACGCCGGAACTACCGATCGCCGACATCGGGACCTGGGAGAAGAGGGCGCTTGCCCGGGAGCTCGCGTATCTCACGATGGCACCTGCCGCCGTGCTGACGCAGCGAGAGCAGCAGATCGCCAAGCGGCTCGCCAACGGCGACTCGCGCCCGAATGTCGCTGAGGCGCTTGGTGTCTCCGTGAACACGGTGAACTCGGCGACGAAGCGCATCTATGCGAAGCTGGGCATCCACACTCGCGCGGAGCTGACGGC
Organism: Planctomycetota bacterium; assembly: GCA_041161465.1. GTDB lineage: Bacteria > Planctomycetota > Phycisphaerae > Phycisphaerales > SM1A02 > QWPT01. The sequence continues at coordinate 19,305 of JBEAUK010000164.1, forward strand.
ACGGCTGAAGGGCGTCTAGCTGCGCCCAGGCGATTCTCAGGTCGATCCGAGCGGATCAACCTCAGATTTTTCTTCCCATGCTGAGAGAGGGGTGATACGGGCGCGGAAACCGTGTGGAAGCACGCTGGCCACTGTCGCCAACGATCCACATCGCACGAACTCGCACTCGGAGAAACGCCATGTCCCCCTCCTCCCGTCTCGCCCGCCGAAACCTCGCCGCCCTCGTCACCACAGCGCTCTCGCTTGGGCTCGCCGGATCCGCGCACGCGGTCCTCACGAACCCGAGCTTCGAGACCCCGACCACGACCGCGGCCGGCAATGTGCTTACGAACTTCCCGGGATTCGCTGGAATCTGGGGCCCCGAGGTCGGCTCGATCACGACCGCGACGATGGGCGTGACGCCGTTCGCGGGTTCACGGATGCTGCAGATGACCGATGACGGCCTCACCTACACGCAGACCTTCCAGGCGATCGATGTCACGGGCTACAGCGGCATGATCAACGCAGGCCAGGCGCAGCTCACCGCGAGCGCGTGGCTGAACACCAATGGCGGCTACACCGGTGCCTTCGGCCTCGTCAATGTCATGTACTTTTCCGGGAGCACCTGGGGCAGCATGACGGGAAACTCGGGCAGTGGATCGCTGTCCCTCGATGCCAATCCCCTGACCTGGGAGAGCGTCTCCGTGACATCGATGATTCCCGTCGGCACGCAGTGGCTCGTCTACCAGGTCGCCTTCCAGAACGCCTCGATCGGCACGAACACCGGGTTTGTCGACCTCGCCGGGCTCGACATCGTGCAGGTGCCCGCGCCAGGTGCGCTCGCGCTGCTCGGATTCGTCGGCCTTGGCGCGCGCCGCCGCCGCTGATCCAACGGCTCTCCCTTTCCGCTCACTCTCTCTCTCTCTCTCTCGAACTCGACGCACGCCTCCGCAACTTGCGGGGGCGTCGTCGTCTCCGCCCACCGAGGCTGCCGAGGTCGGTAGACTCAGGCATGGCCGATGGGGCGTTCATCCTGATCCTTGCAGCGGGCGTCGAGAACCTCCCGCTGCTCACGACGCTGGCCTTCGGCTTTGCCGCCGCGTGGCTCTTCGGCCTCATCACGCACCGTCTCGGGCTCTCGCCGATCGTCGGTTATCTCATCGCAGGCGTCGCCATCGGTCCGTACACGCCGGGATTCGCAGGCGATGTCGGTCTCGCGCAGCAACTCGCCGAGATCGGCGTGATCCTGCTGATGTTCGGCGTCGGCCTCCACTTCCAGCTGAAGGACCTGTGGGCGGTGCGCGGCGTGGCGATCCCGGGCGCGATCGGCCAGAGCCTCGTGGCGACGCTCGTCACGATGGGCGTGCTGCACCTGATGGGCTGGCCGCTGCGCTCGGGCCTCATCCTCGGCATGGCGATGGCGGTCGCAAGCACGGTCGTGCTCCTGCGCGTCCTGCTCGACCGCAACATGCTCGGCACCGTGCACGGTCATGTCGCGGTCGGGTGGCTCATCGTCGAGGACATCATGACGGTGCTCCTGCTCGTCATGGTTCCTCTCTTCGCGATCGACGAGTCGGCGAGCCCAACCGCGGCGGCCGCAGACTCTGCGCTCGCCACCGCGGCCTGGGCGGTGCTCAAGCTTGTCGCGCTCGTCGCGATCGTGCTGCTCGCAGGCTCGCGCATCGTGCCGTGGATCCTGGCGCAGGTCGCGAAACTCCGCTCGCCCGAGCTCTTCACGCTCACCGTCCTCGTGCTTTCGATCACGATCGCGGTTGGGAGCGCGACCGTCTTCGGCGCATCCGTCGCGCTCGGCGCATTCCTGGCGGGAATCGTGGTCGCGCAGTCGCCCGTGAGTCATCACGCGGCGGCCGACGCGCTGCCCATGCGCGATGCGTTCGCGGTGCTCTTCTTCGTCTCGGTCGGCATGCTGTTCAACCCATCGTTCGTGGTGGACCAGCCGATGCTCGTGCTCATCGGCGTCGCGGTCGTGCTGATCGCCAAACCGGTCGCGGCGCTCGCGATCGTGGCGATCTGCGGGTATCCCGTGCGCACCGCGCTCACCGTCTCGATCGGTCTCGCGCAGATCGGCGAGTTCTCGTTCATCCTCGCGTCGGTGGCGAAGCAGCACGGGCTCCTTCCCGAGGACGGCATGAACCTCCTCGTCGCGACCGCGATGATCTCGATCACGGTCAACCCCCTGCTTTTCCGCTCGATCGACCGAATCGAGCGCGCCATTCACGGCGTTCCGTGGCTCTGGCGGCTGCTCGACGCCCGGCATGCGCGTCGCAGCAAGGGCCTCGACACAGAGGCCGCGACGCGACTGACGGCGCGCACCAAGCCGCTCGCGGTGATCGTGGGCTACGGACCGGTCGGCAGGCTCGTCGATGCGCTGCTGCGCGATGCCGGACTCGAGACCGCCGTCGTCGACATGAACATCGAGACGGTGCGCCAGCTGCAGGCGAAGGGGCGCATCGCGATCTACGGCGACGCGTCGCGGCGCGAGGTGCTCGAGCAGGCGGGGATCCGCGACGCCGTGCACCTGATCCTGAGCCTCCCCAATAGCGAGGAGCGCGGGTCGCTGGTGATGCTCGCGCGAGAACTCAACCCCGCGATCGAGATCACCGCGCGCGCGCGCTATCTCGCCGAGCGCGAGGTGCTCCTGCGCGCGGGCGCGAACACCGTCGTCAGCGAGGAAGGCGAGGCGGGCGTGGCGCTTGCGCGCCATGTGCTGGAGCGGCGCGGGCTCGAGACGCAGCAGGTCGACAAGCTGCTCGCGGCCGTGCGGCGCATCTGGAGCATGGGCTGACGAAATCCGTCCGTTCGGTCACGGATACGCCGGCCACTCGACTTGCTTGAGGTACTTCTCGTAGCGCTGCCAGCGCGAGACGCTCGAGGTGTACAGCGGCCGGTTCACCTGGTCGTAGCTCAGCGTTCGCACCGTTCGCTTCGACTCATGGAAGCGCGTGCAGCCTTCGTCCCAGCCGAGGCCGAGGAAGTCGATCACACGCGGGAACTGGACCGATGGATCGGTCACGACCTCCTCGTAGCGGACATCGAGGATCGGCAGATCCGACTCGCGCTTCCAGTGCTCCATCAGGCGGCGGCTCTCGCCCCACGCCGCTGCGATCCAGTCGATACGCGTGGTCCACGGGTAGTAGGCGTTGTTGAATCCGCCCATGAAGCAGCTCACCGCGACATCGCGGGGCTCGCGCAGCGCGTGGATGATGCGCGTCTTCGGGAACAGCCGCGCAAGCAGCCCGACGATGCGGTTGTTGCCGAGGCTCTTGTTCACGATGCGCTTCGCGCGCGGCGCGTCCTTCGAGCACGCCGTCAGATACGCCTGCGCGGCGTTGCGGAACGCGCGGTCGCGCATCGGCCCGAAGCTGTCGGGTGCGGGGAGCGATGCATCCCAGGCGCCCTCGAGCTGGCGCGCGAAGTGGAGGATCGCCTCCATCTCGCCGACGCCCGCGGCCTCGGCGTGCGCATCGACGATCTGGTCGAGCAGACTGGTGCCGCTACGGGGCATTCCAGCGATGAAGACGGGGACCTCAGATGGCGACGCGCTCGTCGGAAAGACGCGCATCGACGCGCGCGTCCAGTTCGACATGAGCTCGTCGACTGCCTCGCGGTACTGCAAAGGGTCGAACGGCCGTGCGTCGATCGCGTTCGCCCTGGTCGCCGACTCGAACGCGTCGTCGTAGCGCTTGAGGCGGTCGCAGGCCTTCGCGCGCAGGAAGTATCCGAGCATGCGCGCGTCATCCGGCGCCGCGGGTGCAGCGACGATCCGGTCGAGGAGGTCGATCGCGTCGGCCTCGCGCGCCTGGTGGACTCGCACCGCGGCGCGCAGGTAGTCCATCTGAACGAGCATGACCGGATCGAGCTCGACGCGGCGGCGGTCGATCTCGTCGAGCACGAGGTCGGCCTCGGCCGTCTCGACGGCGGACTCGTGCGCCTCGGCGAGCACGATGAGCGTCTCGAGGTGCCCGGGATGCATGCCAAGAAGCGCACGACAGCGTGCGACCGCCGACGCGGTGCGACCGGCGCGCACCTCGCCGCGCGCGGCGATGAGCATGGTGTCCGGGTGGCTTTCGATCTTCTCCGCCGCGAGCGCCCACGCGAGCGCCTGGATCGGCCGCCCCGCGTGCTGCTCGAGCAGCGCGCGCATGCGGACGAACCCGATCTCGGGCTTCGTGCCGCGCACATGGCGTTCGGTGAGCGCGATCGCCTCGTCGAACTTGCGCGCCGCCGCCAACGCGTGCAGCCTCGCGAGGTCGTTCTGCCGCGCGAGGCTGCCCGGGGTTGGCGTGGAGTCGTTCGGTCGTCGGGGATTCACGGTTGGAAACGATCGGAGCGTCGGGACGATGCTACCACCCGCCGCCGGCTCCCATCGGTTCAGCGCCGGCGGCGGCTTCGGACGAGCCCTGCCGCTCCAAGAAGCGCCGCGGCGCCTGGAGCCGGAATCTGCTGGAACGTGAGGAAGGTCGACGCGGACGGATTGCCCTGCCCGAAGCCTCCCCAGGTGTCGATCCGGTGGAGACCGCGCTCGAGAACAAAGATGCCGTCGTATGACGAGAACGAGCTGTTCAGGTCGATGCCCGTTGTGCCTGCGATCGTGGGCGCCTCGGCCGTGCCACCGTAGTGCCAGAAGTGCAGCTGGCCGCCCGCGCCCGTCGTGAGGCGATAGGTGCCCGTCTCCTCCACCACGAACCAGATGTTCATCGAGTACGCGAACGCATTGCCGTTCGCACCCGCCGAAGCGGTCATCGAGAATCCCGTCGAGGTGAACGGGCTCCAGCTGATCGAGGTTCCGTACGGCGTGTAGTTGAACGCGCCACCGGTCCAGGTCTGGTGGGTCTGGACGCTCAGGTAGCCGTAGTAGCCCTCGCCGGGCTGGATGTCGGTGATGTTGGTGTTCGAGACGGACGCGTTGAGGAAGTTCTGGTTGCCCACGTTGTTTCCGTCGAGCACCACCGTGGTCTGGAGCGTGATGCCCGCCTGCGCGGCGCTCGCCGCGGCAATCGCGCCACCGAACAGAAGACCGACACCGACCCGTCGAATCGAAGAAGCGTTCATACCTGCGGACTCCTTGCTTGAGTTCGTGTAGACGGAGACCCGAACACGCACACCGCGCGCGCGAAACCGGACTCCATCGCGAGCATCAGCGCAGAAACGCGTAACCCCATGCCAGAAGTCTGTCATACATTTGGCACAATCAAAGTCCACGCAGGCCCTGTCCACCGTTGTGGGTGTCATGGTGCAGCGTTTCGCGGCTTTTCAGATGTTTCAGGGAGCATTATGTCCACCGTCCTCGCCTTGCATCTTTTTCTATCTCAAACGGCGTCCCTCACTTCCGCGACACCTTCGAGATTCGTCGATCGCTCCATCGAGTTCTCGGTCGCGCCAGCGGGCGGACACGCGGCGTGGGGTGATGTGAATGCCGACGGCTGGTCCGATCTCTGGGCTGGCGGCGTGCTGTGGCTGAACCGCGATGGCAAGACATTCGCACGCGTCGAGGCGCCGGGCGAGGGCGTGATCGCCGACATCGACAACGACGGAGTCGGCGACCTCGTGTCGTTTGCGCCGATCGCGATCGCGCGCGGCGCACGCGATGGCGACACGATTCGCCTCGAGCCGCTGAAGTTGCCAGACACCCCCGCCACGGTCTCGCGGGGTGTCGCCGTCGCAGACTTCAACAACGACGGCTTCCTCGACGCGTACTTCGGCGGCTACGAGGACTGGCCGACGCAGACGACCTACCCGTCCATCCTCCTCCTGAACGAGGGCGGCAAGGGATTTCGCGTCGCATCTGCCACCGCGGATCGCCGCACCCGCGGCGTCACCGCCTGCGACTTCGATGAGGATGGAGACCTCGACATCTACCGATCGAACTACCGCCTCCAGCCGAACTCGCTGCTTGTGAACGACGGGAAGGCGGGGTTCGTCGACGAGGCGTCGCCGCGCGGCGCACTTGCGACGAGCGCAGGCTTCGAGGGCGGACACTCGATCGGCGCGTGCGTCGGAGACTTCGACGGCGACGGCCGCTTCGACCTCTTCGCAGGCAACTTCGCGCATGTCGACTCGCGCGGCGACCAGCCGAAGAGCCGTTTCCTGCGCAATCTCGGCGCCGCCAAGGGCTGGACATTCGAGGATCTCGGCGAGTGCGGAGTCTGGTACCAGGAAAGCTACGCCTCGCCCGCCGCGGGCGACTTCGACAATGACGGCGACCTCGACCTCTTCTTCACGACCGTCTACGCGATCGCGAGCTTCGAGAAGCCGAACCATCCGGTGCTCTTCCGAAACGACGGCACGCCGAGCGGCGCGAAGTGGACCTTCACCGACGCGACGGCCGGATCGGGTCTCGAGTCGCTCCCGCCGACCTACCAGGCGGCGTGGGCCGATGTGAACCGTGACGGGCGGCTCGACCTGGTGACGGCAGGCAAGCTCTTCATGAACGAAGGCCCGTCGACGGCGCACTGGCTCTGCGTGCGGCTCCGTGGCGACGGCGTCAAGGTCAACCGCGATGCGATCGGCGCGCAGGTGCGCCTCACGCTTCCGGACGGCCGCACGCTCGCGCGGCAGGTCGAGGCGGGCACCGGCGCGGGCAACGCGAACAGCCCGTTGCTCCACTTCGGGCTTGGCGCATTCGCCGAACCGGTGACGATCGAGATCCGCTGGCCCGACGGGACACGCGAGCGCCGCGAAGGCATCGCCGCCGACCGCACCGTCGAGTTCGTGCGAAACGGCTGACAGGTCTCCGCCAAGCAAGCAGCGGGCCGCCAGCTCCGTCGAGCTGGCGACCCGCTGCTGTGGATGGCGAGATCGCGCCGTGCGTGGTCAGCGACGACGGCGGCGGGCGCCGAGCGCGCCGAGCCCGAGCACCGCGACTGCGCCTGGTGTCGGAATCATCTGAATGCTGAAGCTCGACGACGCGCCCGCCATCGGATCCGCGTACGCCGTGTAGTACAATTCGTAGTCCCGCCCCGGCGTCAGCGTGACAACCGTGTCGAACGACGAGATTCCGGTCGCCATGCCATCCACCTCGTACACCGAGAAGACGCCGCTGCCAGGACCTTCCCGATACACCAGCACGACATACCCGCCGTTGGCCGACGATCCAGCGACGAGAGGCGCGAGGCCAGTCGCCGTCATGCGCCATTCACTCACCGAATCGACGGTGAAACCCTGGGCGAAACTCATTCCGAAGCCCCGGTTTCCGCTCGATCCGGTCGAAGCGTCGAGAGAGAAGCCCGTCGGCGAGAACGCGCTCAGCATCGCCTGCGCGCCACCGTCCGACACGCTGTGGGCAGCACCGGTCCAGACTCCGGATTGATCGGAGCTGGAGATGGCGCCGGCACTGTCGCTCACATAGACGGCTACGCCGGGCAGTTCGAAGTTGGAAGCGAGGGTCATCCCGGCGTGCGCGCGACCGGACGCGATGAAGAGCGCTGCTCCCGAAAGGAGCCCTGCGCTCAAGATGTCTCGAAGCGAAGCCTGCTGCATGGTCGATCCTTGTGTGTTCCGGAAGCACTGCGCACGCGGCGCCTGCCTGACCCGGGAAACGAACGCGTCGCACGAAACCGTTTCGAGCGGCCGTCCGATTCTGAACACGCGATCGCCTGACGCGGCGCGTCACGGACGGGCACCGAATCCCTGGTTCCGGCGATTCTCGCGGCCCGCGTCCTCAGGTGAGGCACACCTGCAGGGCACGACGCGCCGCGTGCGCGGGCAGGCGCGGACCGACGCATGCTTCGGAGCGGCGCCCGCCGTGCGGATCACGCCACCGAGACGGCACGGCCGGCGTTCGCCACGATGGCGTTGAGCGTCGCGCTTGGGCGCATGGCCGAAGCGGTCTTCTTCTCGCAGGGGTGGTAGTAGCCGCCGATGTCGACAGACTTGCCCTGCGCGCCATTGAGCTCACCGACGATCTTCGCCTCGTTCGCCGTCATGTCCGCCGCGATCGTCGCGAAGTAGGCCGCGAGGTCCCTGTCCTTCGACTGCCGCGCGAGCGCCTCGGCCCAGTACATCGTGAGGTAGAAGTGGCTGCCGCGGTTGTCGAGGTCGCCGACCTTGCGCGCGGGCCCCTTGTTGTTCGCGAGGTAGCGGCCGATCGCCTCGTCGATCGTGTCGGCGAGCACCTGCGCCTTCGCGTGGCCCGCGGTCGAGGCAAGATGCTCGAAGCTCGCGCCGAGCGCCTGGAACTCGCCGAGCGAGTCCCAGCGCAGCGAGTTCTCCGCGACGAACTGCTGCACATGCTTGGGGGCCGATCCGCCCGCGCCAGTCTCGAACAGCCCGCCGCCGTTCATCAGCGGCACGATCGAGAGCATCTTCGCGCTCGTTCCGAGCTCGAGGATCGGGAACAGGTCGGTCAGGTAGTCGCGCAGCACATTTCCGGTCACCGAGATCGTGTCGAGCCCCTGCTTCATTCGCTCGCACGAATAGGTGCAGGCATCGGCGGGAGCCTTGACCGTGATCTCGAGGCCCTTCGTGTCGTGGTCCTTCAGGTACGCGTGCACCTTCTTGAGGAGCTCGCGGTCGTGCGGGCGCTTCTCGTCGAGCCAGAAGCACGCGGGCGTCTTCGAGAGCCGAGCGCGCGTGACGGCGAGCTTCACCCAGTCCTTGATCGCGGGGTCCTTCGTCTGGCACGCGCGCCAGATGTCCCCTGCCTCGACCTTGTGCTCGAGGAGCACGGCGCCCGACGCGTCGACGACGCGCATGGTGCCCGAGGCCTTCGCCTCGAAGGTCTTGTCGTGCGAGCCGTACTCCTCGGCCTTCTGCGCCATGAGGCCGACATTCGGCACGCTGCCCATCGTCTTCGGGTCGAACGCGCCGTTCTTCCGGCAGAAGTCGACCACGCTCTGGTAGATGCCCGCGTAGGAACGGTCGGGGATGACCGCCATCGCGTCCTGCGTCTTGCCCGCGGCGTTCCACATCTTGCCGCCCTCGCGGATCATCGCCGGCATCGAGGCGTCGACGATCACATCGCTCGGGACATGGAGGTTCGTGATGCCCTTGTCCGAGTCGACCATGGCGATCGCGGGGCCGTTCGCGTAGACGGCCTTGATGTCGGCTTCGATCGCGGCGCGCTCGGCCTCGGGCAGCGAGGCGATCTTCGCGACGAGGTCGCCGAAACCGTTGTTGACATCGACGCCCGCCTTCGCGAGCGCGGCGGCGTGCTTCTCGAACACAGGCTTGAAGAACGCCTTCACGGCGTGGCCGAAGATGATCGGGTCGGAGACCTTCATCATCGTGGCCTTGAGGTGGATCGACCAGAGGACGCCCTTCGCCTTCGCGTCGGCGACGGTCGACTCGAGGAACGAGACGAGCGCCTTGCGCGAGAGGAAGGTGCCGTCGAGGATCTCGCCGGCCGAGAGCTTGAGGCCGTCCTTCAGCACGGTCGTCGCGCCGTCGGCGCCGACGAACTCGATCTTCGCGGTGGTCGCGGCCGGAACCGTGACGCTCTGCTCGTTCGCAAAGAAGTCGCCGCCCGACATCGAGGCGACCGCGGCCTTCGAATCCGCCGCCCACGCGCCCATCTTGTGCGGGTTGGCGCGCGCGTAGTCCTTCACGCTCTTGGTCGAGCGGCGGTCGGAGTTGCCCTCGCGGATGACGGGGTTGACGGCGCTGCCCATGACCTTCGCGTAGCGGGCGCGCGCATCCTTCTCGGCGTCGGTCTTCGGCTCGTCGACGAAGTCGGGGAGGTCGTAGCCCTGCGACTGGAGTTCCTTGATCGCGGCCTTCATCTGCGGCACCGACGCCGAGATGTTGGGGAGCTTGATGATGTTCGCCTCGGGCTTGAGGCAGAGCGCGCCGAGCTCGGCGAGGTGGTCGCCGATCCGCTGCTCGGGCTTCAGCCGCTCGGGAAATGCCGCGACGATGCGGCCGGAAAGCGAGATGTCGCGCGTCTCGACATTGATCCCCGCCGGCGCCGCGAACATGCGGATCAATGGCAGGAGCGAGTAGGTCGCCAGCATCGGCGCCTCGTCGGTGTGCGTGTAGATGATCGTGGGCTTGGCGGACATCGTTTCGACCTTCTTTCTGACCTCGTTGGCTGTCCCGCGAGGGTCTTGCGTCCCTTGGTTTTGTCGGGGGTGCCAGTGTACGGCGCGACCGCCCCCGCGGGGAGGATTCCCTGTCGCGTGAAGCGAGGGGGAATTCCCGCAGCCAGCGCGCGGCCGCGGTGCAAGCATCCTCTGGGAGGAAAGCAAGATGCAACGAGATTCGATGCAGTCCGGTGGCATGGCGCGGGGTTCGGCGTCGACCCAGCCGGCATCTCCGAGGCCCGCGGCTTCGGCGGCGTTTGATGCAACGCCGCTGCGCTGGGTGCGGCGCATTCTGAGGCTGATCGGAGCGGTCTCGGCGGTCACGCTGCTGTTCGCGCTCATCGGCGAGCCGATGCTGGTTTCTGCCTCGGCGCTCTCGCTTGCCGGCGCCTGCCTGTTGCTGGTGGTCCTCGACATCGGGCAGACCAGGTCGAGGGTTGCGACGGCGGCGTTGCGCTCCGGCCTCGGCTCGGGCGAGGCCGCGCGCAAGGCGGGTGTTCGGACCGCGATTCGCCTCACGCTCGCCGTCGGGCTTGCGGCCTTCGCAGTCGTCGCGACCATGCTCGACCGCACGACGCTGATCGCGGGATCTGCATTCGCCCTCGCGGCCGTCGCCATCTTCGGTGCACCTGCGTGGCTGGCAACCGTGGGCGACAACGAGGCGATGACGAGCGCCGATGTCGAAGCCCAGCGGGGCAACCGCTCCTGACGGAAGTTACAGTGCGTGGATGCACCCGTTCGAAGCATCCATCAAGGCCTACGAGGCCGGCGTCGCCCGGCTCCGCGAGGCTTGCGGCGGCCTGTCCGACGCCCAGCTCAACACCCGCATCGCACCCGGCACCTGGAGCATCCAGGAGGTTGTCGTCCACCTCCTCGACAGCGATCTCATCGCGACGCACCGCATGCGGCGCATCGCCGCGGAGCACCTGCCGCTCCTCGTGAGCTACGACGAGAACGCCTTCATCGCCAATCTGCCGGCGGATCGATTGGACTTCGCCGCAGCGATCGAGCTGTTCGAGGTGCACCGACGCTACACGGCGCAGTGGCTGCGGACGCTGTCGGCCGAGAGCTTTGCGCGCGAGGGAATCCACACCCAGCGGGGCAAGATCACGCTCGGACAGATCGTCGATCTGTACGCGTCGCATGTCGACCATCACCTCAAGTTCGTCGACGGCAAGCGCGCTGCGCTCCATGCTTGAGCCGATTCCCATGCCAACGCTCTTCACGCCACTCCAGCTAGGCTCGCTCGAGGTTCCGAACCGCATCTTCATGGCGCCGCTGACTCGCTGCCGATCCGAGACGGGCGATGTTCCCGGCGATCTGATCGCAACCCACTATGCGCAGCGCGCAAGCGCGGGTCTCTTGATCGCGGAAGCGACCATGGCGATTGCCAACAACTGCGCGTTCATGGGTGCGCCGGGGGTCCACTCCGAGGCACAGGTCGCGGGTTGGCGAAAGACGACCGACGCCGTGCACGAAGGAGGCGGCCGCATCTACCTCCAGCTCTGGCACGGCGGCCGCGCGTGCCACTCGCGCCTCAACGGCGGCGCGCAGCCGGTTGCGCCGAGCGCGATCGCGATCGAGGGCGGCGAAATCTATACGCCCGACGGGCCGAAGCCCTGCGAGACACCGCGCGAGCTGCGCGACGACGAGCTCCCGGGAATTGTCGGTGGTTTCCACAAGGCCGCCGAGAATGCGATGCGCGCCGGCTTCGACGGCGTGGAGGTCCACGGCGCGAACGGCTATCTGCTCGACCAGTTCCTGCGCGACGGCAGCAATCGGCGTCATGGTGCATACGGCGGTCCCGTCGAGAACCGCATGCGGCTCATGCTCGAGGTGGTCGACGCGGTCGCGACCGTCTTCGGACACGGGCGCGTCGGGCTGCGCATCTCACCGCTGAACAGCTACAACGCGATGCAGGACAGCGATCCGATCGGGCTCACCACCGCGCTGTGCGACGCGCTTTCGCCGCGCGGACTGTCGTACCTCCATGTGATGCGTGCCGACTTCCTCGGCAAGCAGCACGGCGATGTGCTCGGCCCCGCGCGCCTTGCGTTCAAGGGGCCGCTCGTCGCCAACATGGGCTACTCGCCCGACGAAGCGGAGCGCGCCGTCGAATCGGGCGGCGTCGACGCGATCGCCTTTGGAACGCTGTTCCTTGCGAATCCAGACCTGCCGGCACGCATCAAGGCCAAGGCGCAGTTGAACGCGCCCGATCCGTCGACCTTCTACATGGGCGGCGCGAAGGGATACACCGACTACCCCGCGCTGGCGACCGCTTCGCGATGAATGCGGCGAATGCGGCGAACGCGGCCAATCCTGTGTTCACGACCTCCACAGGCTGAGTAGCAACGCAAGGTCCGATGCGCCGACCTTGCCATCGCCGTCGAGATCCGCGGGGCTTCCTGACAGACTCCAGTCGGCGAGCAGGATCGCGAGGTCGGCTCCATCGATGAAGCCGTCGTTGTTGATGTCGCCAAGACCGGCAGACAAGCACTCATCCGGGATGCCGTTCCCGTCAAGATCGTCGCAGTTCGACCCTGCGCCGTTCCAGTTGATGTTGAAGAGCTCGGCCTCGATGTCGATGATCGGCGCGCATCCGCCCTGCAGGCAGACCGATCCCCAGGTACGCACGCAGTCGGCCCACGACGCGCTCGTGCAGCCCGGATCCGGAATCGCAAGCACGCGCGTGAGCTCGCCGACGAACGCCTCCGCCTCGAGCCGCTGCGCGTACGGCATGAAGTGCGCGGTGTCGACGAGGTAGCGCATCGACCAGCGTCCCCAGCCGTACTCTTCCTCAGTGATGCGCCGCAGGTTGAGCGCCAGGATGCGAGGATCCGCCGCGGCGAGGTCGTGCGCGATGACAGGCATCCAGTCGATCACCGCCGCGGCTGTGATCGAGCCGCTCACCCGCAGCTCGGCAGCCAGCACGATCGGGAACTGCGGGTCACCCATCTCTGCGCGGATCCACGCGATCGACGCCACGAGCTGCGCTCTCCACTCTTCCTTGGTCGGCCCGTACCCAGCGTCGTTCGCGCCGAGATGCAGCACGGCGACCTGCGGCGCGAGCGCTCGCAGCATCGGCCCAGACTGCGAGTGCTGGCCGAGGATGTCGCCGAGGCGCATGCCGCCGCGGGCGATCGACTGCACCACGATTCCGCGGTTCGCGGCGAGGCTTCGGAACCGAACACCGACCATCTCCTGACCGATCGTCGCCGAGTTGCCACGAAGCTCGAACTGCAGGTGCCGTCGGCCGCCGAATGAAAGCGGCGGCGAGGCAAGCCACTCGAAGGCGCCCGAGGGAGTGTTCTTTCCGAACGCAAGCGAACCCGACCCGACGACCGGGGAGTTCGAATCGAGCATGTCGAGGTCGGTCGGACGGTTTCGCCAGCTCAGCCCCGGCGACCCCTTGCGACGAAGGGCGAGGACCTCGGCGATGTACGGTCCCTGCGGCTCGAACCACACGCCGTTGTCGAGCAGCGGATCGGTCGTGCGCGCGGCGTCGTGGAGAAAGAGCGTCCGCTGCCAGTCGAGTGGCTGAGCGGTTCCCGCGAGAAGGCCGCGCACGGTGAAGTTCGGTAGCACCGCGTCGGCGGGAAGCGTGGTCGGAACGATCGCGCGGCTGGCCTGCGTGACGGCGAGCCATTGCGGCGGATCGGCCTGGTCGATGTTCGAGTAGATCACGGACTCGGTCGCGGGGCCGAACACCTTCGCGAAGCGCGCGTTGAGGTGCGCGACGTACTGCCGGCCGAAGCCGGCGGGTGCGGTCTCCTGCGAGTCGCCGAAGAGGGCGACCCGCACGACGCCCTTGGATGCCGATGCCAGGAGCGAGCGGAAGTACGGCGCGTCCGTCGCGGTCACGCGCGGAACGTCGCGGTAGGTGCGCTCGTCGGTCCGCGCATGGACGGAGCGAAGCGGCGCCACCAGCGTCAACGCGACCACGAGAAGGACTGCGCCGGGCAGGTCCCTCGTTGACAGTGGCGCATTCGCGAACATGGGCGCACGCATCGCTCCAAAGGTAGCCCTGGAAGTCGGCGGTTCAACCCCGAAGACCGAGAACAGCAAGCAATCATCACGGACCTGACCAAAAAGACGACACCGCGGGAGTTCCCGCGGTGTCGCATCGCGCGGCGGCGTCCGATCTCGCCGCGCTTTCCCCCAGCTGGTTCGATCGTCAGTCGGTCGCGCCACTCTCCTCGGTCGGGGCGGCGGTCACGGCAGGCTGCTTCCCCTTCGCTCCCTCGCAGCAGTGCGAGAGCGCCATCAGGAACTCGCGACCGAGCATCACGCGACCGGCCTCGGTGAGATCGTGCGTACCCGAGCCGAACTCCGGCGCAAGCGCGGGCCAGCGCTCGTTCTTCACGAGCACGGTCTCGGCGGTGCCGTCCAGGCGCCGCGATTCCGCAGCCGCGATATCGAGGACCGGTTCGTTCGCAAACCGCTTGCGGAGGAGATCGTTGTAGCGGCCGCGCGTCGCGTTGGCTGCGTCGGGACCCATGCCGACCATCTTCTTCACGGCCGCCTTCGCACCGTGCTCAGGCTCGCGCAGCGGCGCGGTGCAGTGGACGATCGTGAGGTTCGGCCTTGCGGCCTTGATCGACTGAAGCGCCTGCGTGTAGCGATCGAGCACACGATTGACATCGGTCGATCGGCCGATGTCCGAGCACGAGAACTTGAGGATCGCGATGTCAACCTTGCTCGCCTCAGGCGAGAGCAGGAACTCCTCGAAGGCATCGATCTTGTCCTCGGGTTCGCCGTTGTGACCGATCGACGCGTGAAAGATGCCGGGGCGATCGAACGCGTCCGCGTCACTCGCGCCGCGACGCTCGCGACGATGGGCCTCGCGCTCCTCACCGCGGTACGAAAGCACCTGCAGCGCGAGCTCCGGCTTGCGGGAGAGCACCGTCTCGATGCCCTTGGCGATCTCGCCGCCAAGCGCCTCATGGGCAAAGTAGATGCGCTTGGTGCGGAGGTCGGCCCAGCAGGTCTCGCCGATCTTGTCGAGCGCGCCGAGATCGACATCGGCCGTGGCGCCCTGCTGCTTGGAGGCGTTCTTGCGCGAGTCCGTTGCGGTCTCGGGCTGCTTGTCCTGCTTCTCCTTCGTGGCTTGGCCTGCTGGACGCGAGTCATGTCCTGCTGGACGCGAGTCCTCGGCACCCCACGCTCGCGTCGCTGCTGTCAAGCCACTGGCGAGGAGGAGGGCGAGTGTCGCGGACGCTGCCGCACGGTGGATCACATGTTGCATGAGATGCTCCTGGAGTTCAATGATGGGATTCGCCCGAGGTTTCCCGATCGCGTTTCAATCGATCGCGAGTGACTTGGACGATCCTTCCGAGTCGGCGTGCGTGCGTCGAGCGTGGACGACTCAATCGACGCGACTTCGCATGCTTCGGTCATGCCTCCCTAGGAAACACGCCGCGCGGAGAGTTGCTCTCCGCGCGGCGCGTTCATCCAACTCCACTGCTCCGCACCGTCAGGCCTGCGCGAGACCCTCGCGGATCGCGAATCGCATCAGTTCGGCACGCGTGAACACGCGCAGTTTCTTCATGATGCGCTCCTGGTGCCCGTCGACCGTCTTCGGGCTGCGCGCGAGCTCGTTGCCAATCTCGCCACGCGACATCCCCTTGCCGATGAGCCGCAGCACCTCGAGTTCACGCTGCGTGAGCGAGTCGAGCAGGGTCGCGGGCGGGCCCGCCGGCGTCTCGCCGCGGCCTGTGGCCTTGCCCACGACGCGGCCGTTGCGCATCTTCGGCGGCTGGCAGCGTGCACGCACCTTTGAGCCAAGGATGAAGGTGCCCTCGGCGCAACGCGCGATCTTCTTCAGGCCGTCGACGATCTCCTCGAGGTCATCGCCCTTGGCGAAGTAGCCCGATGCGCCGCAGCGGAACGCCGAAGCGAGGAAGCCGTCGCGGATGTGGGCGCTGAGAAAGACGAATCGCGTCTCGGGGTGCAAGTGATGCAGGCGGTCGGCCACCTCGAAGACATCCGGCCCCGGCATCTCGATGTCGAGAAGCACGACATCGGGCCGATGCTCCGCCACCGTCTCGATGACGCCCTCCGCGCTCGTGAGCGACGCGACGCAGCGCACCTGCCCATCGGCGGAGAACTGCGCCTTCAGCCCTTCGATGAGGACGACATGGTCGTCGACGCAGACCACTCGGACAGGCGCGCGCTGCTGATCGCGCTGTACCGCCGCCGCCACCGGAGAATCCATCGTTCGCTTGCGCGCGAGGACGCGTGGCGCCTCGCCCTCTCGCTCCTCGATTGCCGTCGTGCCGATCGTGCCGATGCTCTCACCCATGAATTGCTCCTCTCGAGAGTTCAGATGTACTGGCGGATGCAAGCACCTGCTTGATTGCCGCCGAGATGGAAGAAAGGTCGCGGGCGGATGGGACGACCGTGGCGCCGCGCACCCCCTGTGCGCCGAATCGGTCTGCCGCCCGTGAACCAAGAACAATCAGTTGTGCCGCAGGGCGCTCCGCGCACCAGCGCTCGGCGGCGCTGTCGACGAGCTGCTCCCGCGAGACGATCCAGATGTCCGCATGCTCGGGATCGCTCTCGAGGTCGACCAGTCCATTGGTCGCGAGGATCGCCGTCACCGCGGATGCAAGCCTGCCGTTCTGAACCGTGCACGCGACGCGTGGCTGACGCAACTCATGCGCGAGCACGCGCTCCGCAGGCAGCATGATCCGAACGGTGGTGCCGACCCCCGCCTGGGTGTCGATCTCCACGCGGCCGCCTGCCCGCTCGACGATCCCACGAACGATGGGAAGCCCAAGGCCCGTGCCGAGTCCACGCATCTTCGTCGTGAAGTACGCATCGAAGGCACGGCGCCGCACCTCGTCCGTCATGCCGATCCCGTTGTCGGCGATCTCGAGGACGACCATCGTGCCGTCGGGCGAGCGGCGTGCGCGAAGCAGGACGCGCGCGAGCTCGCGTGGACGCTCCCGAGGCATCGCTTCCCCTGCGTTCACGAGCGTGCTCAGGGCGATGCGTGCGAGCGAACGCTCGTCGAGCAGGACGCGCGGAAGCTCCGACTCGAACGAGAGCTCGAGCGTCGCGCGATCATGAAGCGCCTTCTCGAGCAGCGGACCAGCGAGCGTCCACCACGACGCCACATCGGTCGCTGCGCCGACCCATGGCTCCGCATCGGTTGCGAGAAAGTGGAGCGCATCCGCGAGTGCCTGCAGATGCTCGAGCCCGGCACGAATCTCGCGCGCGTGCCCGTCGTACTCGGCCTTCGCACGCGGTGTCGCGAGTCGCGAGAGCGCCGTGAGATGGGCGCGGACCGGCAGAAGCGTGTTGTTGAGGTCATGACCGAGTCCAGCCGCGACCGTCCCGATCGACGCGAGACGCTCGCACTGACGCATCTGCGCGTCGGCGCTCCGTCGCGCGCTTGCGTCTCGCACGACGAGGGTTCGCCCGCGCTGCAGCGCCCCTGTCCCCACGACGACATCGGCGATGAAGATGGTGCCGTCTCGCCGCTGCGCCTCGAGCTCGAACGAGCGCGAGCCCGCCGCTCCATCTGTGGCGGCGTCGCCGAGCAACCGCTCGGCCGATGCCGGGAACAGCGTCGAGAGCGCGAGACTCTGGAGCTCCTCGCGCTGGTATCCGAAGATCACCGCCGAGACATCGTTCGCCTCGATGATGCGGCCGTCATGTGAGACCGTGATGATCGAGGCGCCCGCGCCGTCGAGGACCGCATGGAGGCGGGACTCTGCCGCGAGGACACGGCGCGCCAGGAGTCGGGACTCGACCAGCGACACGATTCGCTGCGCGAGGAGCTCGGCCATCGCGCAGGCGGCGTCACTCGCCGAGATGCGCTGCGTGAAGCAGTAGCGCAGAACCCCGAGGAACCCACACTTCGAGCGGAACGGAACCGAGAGCACGCCGAGCACGCCGTCCTGATCAAGGAACGGCTGCACGAGGAGGCTCCCGAATGCGTCGCTTCGCGCGAGGTCGAAGACGAGTTCCGTCGCGCTGGGCATCGGGAGCACGCCGCCGCAGATCGAGCTGCACGACATCGCTCGCGAGCTTCGCTCGTCGAGCCCGAACGATGCACGCAGCGTCTCGCCGGTTCCGGCACCTCCGCCGAGGTTCACCTCGATGAGTCCGCCCGATGCACACAGCGGCTCCGCGCCGATGCGAAGCCAGCATCCGAGCGCGTCGGAGAGCTCGGACTCGGTCGCGACGCTCTCGAGCCGCTCGCAGAGCCGCTTCCAGCGCACGAGTGTCTCGGCGATGGGCTGATCCGCCCGTTGCTCGCCGACGGGCTCCGCGGCCAGCGCGGTCGTCGCCGCGCCTGTCTCGCGGCTTTCGGCGCCGACACGCGCGGCAGACGCGGCATTGCGCACGAGTGCGAGCACGGCCTGGTCACCCGCGGGAGGTACTGGCTTGATTTGTCCAAGCGACATGATGAGCACGGTATCTCTCGGACAAATCCTGCCAAGTGCAAGGACACGGGGAGAGTTCCCCGCTTTGGGATTTCTCCGTGGTCTTCCGAAAGGAACCGGGAGACGAGGAGTTCTCTCCGCTTGTTCGCGCACGATTCCCCGTGGATTGCGCGCGATGACTCACCACAATCTGTCTCGTGCCGGACGGCTGCATGAAGCTCGTTCGGTCACGCTGGAGTTTGACGCATGCGATTTCTTGTCCGTCCGTTGCGTGATCCCGACGCCACACTCGATCTCACGGAGGCCGTGATCGAGGCGATTGCACAGCGCCTCTCGTCGGCGTGCGGCGGCAACGCGGTCCTGAACCGCCTCGAGGCCTCCGCGCATCTCGAGTCGCTCCTGCGCCGCGCCGCATCGCTTCCCGAGTCGGAACACGCGTTTGTCTCGATACCGAGCCGATATTCACAACCTATCCCCGAGGAGGACCTTGATGCAGTCGTCGATTCCAGCGAGGCTGATCGTGAGCGACAGCCGCAAGGCTTCGTTGTACAGCGGATTTCTCTCGAGAGAGCGGGTTGACGCGCTTCCGCGGGTCCGGCTCGAGCTTGTCGAGGTTCTGACGAGCCCGTGGAAGGACTTCCATGAGCATGGCCGCCCGAATGCGCTCGGAAAGGGTCCGAGCGCGAATGCGGCCCAGCACTTCGCCGGCGAAGGACATGAGCGCGAGGAGCTCGAGCGCCGATTCGCGGGCGAGGTTGCGGCGTGGATCGCACGAAGGTCGGCGGAGACCCCCGACGCCGCGATGGTCGCGTTCGCCGATCCTCGTTTCCTCGGGCAACTCCGCACGGCGTGCGCCGCGCTTCGGCTCGAGGTAACGGTCGAGCGCGGTGAGTTCTCTTGGCTGCGGCCTGCGGAACTGGCCGCGCACCCGGCGATCCGCACCGCGCTCGGCAGCGCTGCGTTCAGGCCGGCCGCAAGCAGATAGCTTGCTTCGTTCGCTCACGGGCGGCGATCCGCGGCTCGCGCGGGCCGCACGCCAGGCGCATTTCAGACCGACATGCCGATCCGCGTTGCGGATCGCCATGAATCGCAAGGGAGAAGACGATGACGACGCTCATGGACCGCCGCGAGGCGATGGTCGATACGCAGATCAGGGCGCGAGGCATCAAGGATCCGCGCGTCCTCGAGGCGTTCCGCAGCGTGCCCCGCGAGAAGTTCGTCTCGGTGCGCTATCACGATCTCGCCTACGAGGACGCCCCGCTTCCGATCGAGGAGGGGCAGACGATCTCGCAGCCGTACATCGTCGCGCTCATGGTGGAGGCCGCGAAGATCGGCGAGAACGCACGGGTGCTTGAGATCGGCGCCGGCTCGGGATACGCGTCGGCGATCCTGTCGCGCCTCGCGAAGGAGGTCTACGCCATCGAGTGGCACGATGCGCTTGCGGGACTTGCGCGCACGCGCCTGAGGGCCCTCGGCGTGACGAATGCACACATCATGTGCGGGGACGGCACGCTCGGCTGGCCCGATGCGGCGCCGTTTGACGCGATCATCGTGTCGGCGGGCGGACCCGAGGTGCCGCGAAGCCTCCTCGAGCAGCTGAAGATCGGCGGACGCCTGGTGATTCCAGTGGGCACAGAGACTCGGTCGCAGGAGCTGTTCGTCATCGAGCGCGCGTCCGAGCATCAGTACGACCGAACCTCGCTCGGACGCGTCCAGTTCGTGCCTCTGGTCGGTGCGGAAGGATGGGCAAGCGACGGCGCTCCGCTCGGCGCCCATCGAGCCGAGCGGCCGATTCGCGTCGGCGCACGCGAGGGCACGAGAATCGCTTCCCTGATCGCGGACGCCTGCGAACCTTTCTCCTCGGTCGAGCAGGCGGACCTCGACGGACTCGTCCGTCGGATCGGGAATGCCCGCGTGGTGCTCATCGGCGAGTCGACGCACGGAACCAGCGAGTTCTACACCATGCGCGCGCGCATCACCCAGGCGCTGATCGCGCGCGCGGGATTCAATGTCGTCGCGCTCGAGGCCGACTGGCCCGACACCGCGGCGATCGACCGCGCGGTACGCAAGCGGCCGGCTGTGCCGCTTCGGGAGCCGATGTTCTCGCGCTTCCCGACCTGGATGTGGCGCAATCGCGAGATGCAGCGCTTCGTCGACTGGCTGACGCGGCACAACGCCACCATCCACGATCCAGTCGCGCATGCAAGCGTGCACGGCCTCGACATCTATAGCCTCAACAACTCGATCGGCGCCGTCCTCGAGTTCCTTGACCGCGTCGATCCCTCGGCGGCATTCACCGCACGCGAGATGTACGCGTGCTTCACCCCATGGGAGCGCGATCCGGCAACCTACGGGCGTGCGGCTGCCAGCGGCGGCCTCGCCAACTGCGAGCATCAGGCCCTCGTGACGCTGCAGTCGCTCCTCGAGGAGCGGCTTCGGTACTCGAAGCACGACGGCGACTCGTTCTTCGACGCGGCACGGAACGCCACGGTCGTCAGCCAGGCGGAGAAGTACTACCGCGCGATGTACCGAGGCGCGCGAGAGTCGTGGAACATCCGAGACCGACACATGTTCGAGACGCTCCTCGCGTTGCTCGAGCACCGCGGCCCGAACTCGAAGGCGGTGATCTGGGCCCACAACTCCCATGTCGGCAACGCCGCGGCCACCGAGATGGGCATGCACGGCGAGATCAACATCGGGCAGCTGGTGCGGGAGCGCTTTGGAGATGCGTGCTATGCCATCGGCTTGGGAACCGACCGCGGCACCGTCGCCGCAGCCTCGAACTGGGACGCTCCGATGCAGGTGATGGCGGTGCGCCCCTCGCATGCGGACAGCTATGAGCGCCTCTGCCACGAGTCCGGACAGCGTCGATTCATGCTCCCGTTGCGCAAGCCCAATACGATCGCCGTTCGCAACGAGTTGCTCCGACCGCGGCTCGAGCGTGCCATCGGCGTGATCTACCGACCCGAGACCGAACTCGTCAGCCATTACTTCCAGGCCACCCTGCCGGCGCAGTTCGACGAGTTCATCTGGATCGACGAGACGACCGCGGTCGAAGCGCTCAAGGGAGCCCAGACCGAAGGCGACCCTGAGCTGTTCCCGTTCGGTCTCTAGCCGCTCTCGCCTGCTTGAGACGGCGAGGCATGGATGTTCCACGGCTCCCGGTGGATATTCCACGACCCCGTTTAGATGTTCCACGACCCCGCGTGGATGTTCCACGACCTCGTGTAGATGTTCCACGACCCCGCGTGGATGTTCCACGACCCCGTGTAGATGTTCCACGACCCCCGTGTGGACGTTCCACGACCCCGCGTGGATGTTCCACGACCCCGCGTGGATGTTCCACGACCCCGTGTGGGTGTTCCACGGCCCCGCGTGGATGTTCCACGACCCCGCGTGGATGTTCCACGCTCCCGTGTGGATGTTCCACGACCTCCCGTGGAACATGCCAAACGCAGAAGGGCGAGCCCGCAGGGGGTGGCCCGATGACTTCTCATCGGACTCCCCCGCAGACCCGCCCTGCCCTTCCCCCTGGGGCGATGGACCCAGCCGGCGTGTTCAGCGCGACGAGCCAGCCGGCTCGAGCGCCGCCTTGTTGAGGGTCTCCGCAATGCGACTCAAGCTCTCGTCGCAACGG
Source organism: Planctomycetota bacterium (assembly GCA_041161465.1). GTDB lineage: Bacteria > Planctomycetota > Phycisphaerae > Phycisphaerales > SM1A02 > QWPT01. The sequence continues at coordinate 41,354 of JBEAUK010000164.1, forward strand.
CGCTCCTCAGTCAAGGTCTTCAGCAACTCGGAGGCTGCGGTCGTGTAGCCGAGCAGCCCCGCCCAGGTGCGGGCGCACCCGTACCCGGCCATCTCGTCGTGCTCAAGCCGCTGAACCACGGCGATCAGCGCCGCATCACGCACATGCGGCTCGATCTTGGTGCGGCTGGCGATCTCATTGCAGTCCTCGAGAAGCCCCCTGCAGCCATGTGTCTCGAGCTTGCGCGGCTTGCCGCCGATCTCGCCGAAGACGCGGTCGAGACGGGCGATGTGCTGCTTGGTCTCGTCGGCATGGGTGCGGATTGCCTCCGCGAGCTTAGGAGCCGACGCCGCATTCGCGAGCTTGGCGAGCACGGCGTGCGAATGGGTCTCGGCTGCATACAGCTCGTTGAGCTGCTCGATCAGGAGATCCTTCAGTGAATGCATGCTGGTGGTGGCGATTGGTGACATCGATGTTCCTTTCGGTATCTCGGTTGCGATGCGTTCGATGTCGCGATCAGCCCGGAACCGGGACGCGCCGAGCGGTCGGCTTCACCTCGATGCGCTTCGCCCGCTGCCCTGGCTTCTTCGCGATTCGCACGGTGATGACCCCGTTGTCGCTGTCGGCGACGATCCGCTCGGTATCCGCGGACTCCGGCAGATCGATCACCCGACGGAACGCGCCGAAGCGGCGTTCACACCGGTGGAAATCCTCCTGCTCGGTCTCTTCCTTCTCCTCCTTCTTTCCGGAGATCGAGAGGGTGTTGCCCGTGATCGTGATCTCGAGATCGCGCGTGGCGATGCCCGGAAGCTCGCCACGGATGAAGATCTCGTCATCGGTCTCGCTCACATCGATCGGCGGGATCCAGCCCTCGAGGCGAGGCGCGATCGTCTCAAGCGGACTTGGTGCCTCGTTGAAGTAGCGGCCCATCATGCGATTCATCTCGTCGCGCGCACGCGCGATCTCGTCGAGGACCGGAGTCCTGCGAAAGAGGCTCATGTTCATGTGCTTGTCCTTTCCCTCGTTGCAGAAAGACCGCGCGGCACCGCCCTGGCCGGAACGCCCGACCTCGAACGGCACCGCGCGCTCGATCAATCAGGTGTACGGATCGACGATCAGGCGGTCATCCACGCGGCGAACGCCTGTCGCGAAGCCGACGACGCGGTCGATCGTGTCCTTCTCGACCCACGAGCGCACGCGCCCCGTGAGCATGACGACTCCGTCCTTCACCGAGACGCCGATCCGACGCGCCTCGCGCTCGGCCTGACGCTCGAGGGCATCCTCGATGTCAGCCTTGATGCGGCTCGAGTCCACCGCCTTCGCCATGACCGTGATCTGGTTGATGACGCCGCGGACGCCGGAGAGCCCCCGCACGACGCGCTCGGCGTCGGCACGCTGCGACCAGGTCGGCACCACGCCCTCGAGCGTCACGATGCCCAGCGACACCGTCGAGGTGATCTTCTCATCGGGCACGAATGCATCCCACTCGAGCGCGTCGCGCACCGCGCGTGCGATGTCGGTGTCGGTCGGGCCTCCGACGCCCGCGACCTTCACCTGAAGTTCGTCGACGACATCGAGCACGCCGTGCACGCGGTGCGCGGCCTCGCGCGCGGCGATCTTCTTCGCATACACATCGACGCTGCCGACGAGCGTCACGATGCCCTCCTTGACCTGGATGCCGACATCGGTCTCGTCGACGCGGGAATCCCACTTGAGTTCGTTGAGGACATCGGTCTTGATCTGCGAGTCGCTCTTGATGATTGCGGTCGTCATGCTCGTGCTCCGGATTCGGGTTCTCTTTGACTTTCCGGAGCCGCGCTCCGGACAAGGTGATTTAGGCGCCCTGCGCGTCCGCGCTCCACGGGAACGCTTCCGCGTTCACTTCAGGTGATCACGACTTCGCGCACGCGCGCAGAAGCGGCCACGGGCGCCGCACGCGCCGTCAGCACCGCGCAACGCGCACGATGCAGCACCCGCTCCGCAGTCGATCCGACCAGCAGGCGCTCGAGAACCGATGCGCCATGCCTGCCGAGCGCCACGAGATCCGCATGCAGAAGGTCGGCTCGCTCCGCCACCGCGCGGAAGACATCGCCGCGCGCGACCTCGACCGTGGTCTCCGCTCCGAGACGCCTGAACTCCGCGGCGATTGCCTCGAGTTGCTCGCGGGCTCCCTGCTCGTCCGATCCCATCTCCGACGGTGGAATCAGCGGCGCCTCTGTCGCCTCGATCACCTGGGGAGGCAGCACCACATGCAGGAGCGCGACCCGCGGCTGCTCGCGCGCGCGCCGCGCAAGCAACCGCGCGGCACCGACAGCGGCCTCCGCATCGCGAGCGAAGTCGGTCGCGACAAGGATGCGCGGCCGAGCAGGCGGCTCGTCCTCGGCACGCACCACGAGCACAGGGCACTCGGCGTGGCGAAGCACGCGGTCGGCGACACTGCCGAGGAACACGCGGCGGATCGGCCCAAGTCCACGGTTTCCCATCACCACGAACGCGTTCGGAGTCCGACGCGCCACATCCTCGATCACAAGCGACGGCTCGCCGATGCGGCATTCGCGCACGACCTCGATTCCGGACGACACCGCGCGGCCGCAGACCTCATGCAGTCGCTCGAGTCCGCGCGCCTCGAGCATCGCGACCAGCTCGCTGCTCTCGCCGAGCGGCGTCGGCTCGATGGCATGCACCGCGATCAGGCGCGATGGCCCGCGCCTGGCGAGTTCCTCCGCCCACCGCAGCGCGGCACGCGATGGCTTCGAGAAGTCGATCGGCACGATGAAGTTGACAGGTTCGCCGGCCGTCGCCGTTGCCAGTTCCGCGGTTTGATCCATCGTGTCCTCCTGTGCGCAGACGGGTGTTCCGCCGCGCGAGAAGGAGGGTCGCGCCCTTCGCTCCATGGAGACAGGGGGAAACCCGCCCGATCTCGATTCGTCTCGATCGCGCAACCTTCCCCGTCGACCTGCCCGCGGACGCCGCCATCAATGCTTCTCCGCCTCCCCGATGCGCATGGGCGCTCGGATCACCGCGGGAACCCAACCAGGAAGGAACATTCACATGGACCGCAACAGCTCCGTCGGCATCGAAGAAACCCTCGACCTCCAGCGCGAGGTCGACCGCCTCCGCGCAGACCTTCGTCAGCTTCGCGGCGATATCGCGGGCCTCGGCGCCGATGGCCTCCGCACCGCACGCGCCGGCCTCCAGGAGACCGCCCGCGCCGCGAACGCCAAGGGCAAGGCTGCGGCGGAACTCGCCGAGAAGCAGATCACCACGCATCCGTTCCTTTCGATTGCGGCCTGCTTTGCGGTCGGCCTGCTGCTCGGCATGCGCATGACCCGCCGCGACTGACGCAATCGCACCGACGCGAACCTCACGGAGGCAATCATGGAGTTCATCCAACGGCTCGTGGCCGACATCGCAACGGTCGTCGAGTGGGAAGGCCGGGTTCTCCGCGATCGCGTCATGCGCATCTGCTGGGGCGCGGCGCTCGCGTTGCTCTCGATCACGCTCGTCCTCGTCACGCTGCTGCTCGTCCTCGCCGCGGTCTACCTTCAGATCGCGGCCACGGGCGGCGCCGTCGCCGGCCTCCTGGCTGCGTCGGCGCTCGCGTTGCTCTGCGCGCTCGGCGCCGGGCTCGCCGCACGCGGCGTCAGCGAGCGCTAGCGGACCTTTCCGCGATCTCCAGCGCCCCGGCGAGCGTCGGGGCGCTGTTTGCGTCGGTGAGGAGATCAGCGCGAGAGAGCGCGTTGATCGTCGCGCGCTCGCCGTCGTCCAGTCCCGCGAACACCACGCGATGTCCGCTCTGCTCGGCCGCGCGGAGCATTCCATGAACAGCGTTGGCCGCGAGAGGCCCGAACGCATGGGCGTTGGACAGATCGACCACGACGGCGCGACGGTCGTCGCCGGCGCGCTCGAGAAGCCGCGTCAAGTCGGGCAGGTGCGCCTCGCCGCGCGAGTCGCCACCCCGCGGAATCGCGCGAAACACCGCGATTCCCGTGCGGCGCGAGGGCGCGCCCTCGAGTTCGGCCACGATCGCTTCCTCGATCTCGCAGATCGGCGTGCGGAGGTCGGCGATGATGATCCATGCGAGCAGCACGAGCGGCGCAAGCATGCTCCAGCGTGGAAACTCGTAGTAGATCCACGCGGCGCTCGCACTTCCGACGATGAATGAGACCAGGATCGAGGAGAGCAGCAGGAGGCGCTGCGCGCTCGGGCCACGCGACTTTCCTTCGGCGAGACGAAGCCCGCGGCCCATCAGTCGCCGCATCACCGCGAGCTGCGCCGACTCGTGACCGAGATCGGTGACGATCCCGGTGAGATGGGTGGTACGCACGACGCCGCTCGAGATCCGAGTGATCGTCGCGTTCTGGACGCCCATCGCGAGCGCAGCGACGGCGGTCATCCACCACAAGGTCCCTCCGACCTCTGGCGTCGCGGTGTCGTGCATCCGGACACCGACCGCGAATGCAGCGAGCAGAACGAACTCGATCGCGGCAGGAAGCACATAGATCGACACCCAGCCGCGCTGGCGACCGAGCTCGAGCGCGAACCCCGAGATCAAGGCGCCCAGGAAGAACGACCCGATCAGCGCCGCCATCAGCGCCGCATCGCTCCATGCCCGCAGCGCGACATCCCGTCCAAGGTTGCTCGCATGGCCCGTGAGGTGGCTCGTGACCACCCCGCAGGTGAGCACCGCGGCCGTGTTCACATAGCCCGCGACCCACGCGAGGGAGATCGCAAGCCGCGACTGGACGATGATCGAGTGGGCGCGATTGGCGAGCATGGCCTTCCCACGCTCTGTGTCGGCAACCAGCGCGGCAAAGCCTTCGGATTTCCATTTGATTCTCGATCTTCTGCCCCTTCAAGGCTCCGAGGCTGCAATCGGCACCGGCCTACCGCGTTCCATCGCGGTCGATCCTTGCACCACATGCCCCGCACCATCGCGTACTCTGCCCGCCTGCCATGGACCGACCCATGGCTGCGCCGTGGGCATTCGGAACCGATCCCGCAGGCTGCGACTTGTCTCTCGTCTCGATCAGCCATGCAAGCAACAGCCCATTCGTTCCCCTGCACCGTCCGCGAAACCGTCACGGGCGTTGGTGTCTTCGCCACGCGTGACATCGCCGCAGGCGAGCGAGTGCTCGATATCAACGGCGCGATGCAGAGCCATCCGACGCGCTACTCGATCCAGGTCGACCTGGACCAACACATCGAGTGCCTGGAGTCGCTGTCGGCCGACGACATGCGCGCGCGCTACCCCTGGCGCTTCCTGAACCACTGCTGCGAACCAAACGCGTCGATCGTCGGCCGCACGCTGGTCGCTCGACGCGCCATCCGCTCCGGCGAGCAGGTGACCTTCGACTACACCACGACGGAGCTCTCGATGGCGGAGCCGTTCGAGTGCCGCTGCGGCGCAGCCACCTGCCTCGGCCGCGTGCAGGGATTCCTCTCGCTCACCGCGGAGGCGCAGCGCGCTCGCGCGCCGTTCGTCGCACCGCATCTCAAGTCGTTCCTGTCGAAGTCGGGTGCATGAACACACAATCGGACGCCCGGACCGTCCTTGATCTGTTCGACCGCGCCTGCGCCGCGCGTCCCGACGGCTGTGCGCTCGATGTGCCGGGCGTCGCGCGTCTCTCGTACTCCGAGCTCGACCGCCGTTCGCGCCAGGTCGCGAACTCGCTGGCCGCACGCGTCGCCCGCGACACCGTCGTCGCCATCGCGCTGCCGCGCAGCGATCCGTGGCTGTATGCAGCGATGCTCGGCATCATGCGTTCCGGCGCCGCCTATGTGGCCATCGACCCGGCGTTTCCTGCGCGCCAGGCCGCAGCCATCGTCGCAGACGCCGGCGCGGTCGCCCTGATCGCAACGCCCGAGCGATCCGCCGAGATCGCCGCAGCTGGCGCGCAGATCCCGCTTCTCTGCGCCAGGGACTTCGAAGCGTGCGCCGCCTGCCCGAGCGACCTCCCCGCCCCTCCTCCCGACACGCTCGCGTATGTGATCTACACCTCCGGCACCACGGGCAAGCCGAAGGGCGTCGAGATCGAGCACCGGTCGCTCCTCAACCTCGTGGCAGGCGACATGGCCGAGTTCGGGCTCGCCGTGCACGACCGTGTCGCGCAGGGCTCGAGCGCGAGCTACGACTCGAGCGTCGAGGAGATATGGCTTGCGTGGGCCGTCGGCGCAACCGTCGTCGTGCTCGACGACGAGACGATGCGCCTCGGTCCGGATCTCCTCCCATGGCTTGTACGCGAGAAGATCACGGTGCTCTGCCCGCCACCGACGCTCCTGCGCACGCTCGGCTGCGACGCCCCTGAGCGCGCCCTGCCCGCGATCCGCTTCCTCTATGTCGGTGGCGAGGCGCTCGCGCCGGATCTCGCGGACATCTGGTCGCGCGGGCGAAGGCTCGAGAACGGCTACGGCCCCACCGAGTGCACCGTGACCTGCCTTCGCGGCACCGTCGAGGCCGGCCAGCCGGTCACGATCGGCCGTGCGATCCCGGGGTCGTTCGCGGCGGTGATCGATGCGGACGACGAGCATCTCCACGAAATCACCGACGATTCGCAAGGCGAACTCGTCGTCGGCGGTGCATCGCTCGCGCGCGGCTATCGCGGCCAGCCGGAGACGACCGCGGCTCGTTTCATCGAGCACCCGACGCTTGGCCGGGTCTACCGCACCGGCGACCTCGTCCACCGCGACGCGCGCGGCGATTTCCACTACCACGGCCGCATCGACTCCCAGGTGAAGTTGCGTGGATACCGCATCGAACTCGGCGCGATCGAGGCGCGGCTTGCGGCGCATCCGACGGTGCTCGAGGCCGCGTGCACCGTCGAGGGCGACGGCGTGCAGCGCCGGCTCGTCGCACATGTTGTGCCGCGCGCGGGCTCCGCGATCGTCGAGGCAGCCCTTCGCGAAGCACTCGCACGCGAGCTTCCTCCGTACATGGTCCCGTCGGTCATCGCACCGCTTGCGCGCGTCCCGCGCACGGTCGGCGGGAAGATCGATCGCCGCGCGCTGCCCGAACTGGGCGCTCACCGCGGCGCGGCCGCCGCGGCGCCGCATGTCGCAGCCGCGACGGAGACCGAGCGACTGATGGCGCGCGCGTTCGCGGCTGCGCTCAAGCAGGACGGCGAGGTCTCGGTCGAGGCCGATCTCTTCGATGACCTCGGGCTCGACTCCCTCACCATCGCGATCGCGATCTCGCGCATGCGCGCGGCCGACGCGTCCTGCACCGCCACCGTGCGCAACGCCTACGAGCACCGCACCGTGCGCGCGATCGCAGCCGCGCTGAACAGGCCGAGAGACGCGCGCGTCCATGCCCACGAGGAGCGCTCGCCGCGCGAAACCGCCTGCGGCACCCAGCGTCCGATGCTGGTCACCGCCTTGCAGGGCGCGTTCCTCGCGGCGCTTCTCCTCGCGATCTCGCAGCTGCTCTGGATCCCGCACGCCGGCGAATGGCTTGCACGCACGCTTGGCGGCGACGCGCCGAGCGCGCTCGTCGGCGCGCTGGTCGTCGCGGTCGTCGGCGCCGTCGGCGTCGCGGCCTACACGCTCGCAACCATCGCCGTCGGCATCGGCGCGAAGTGGATCCTCATCGGGCGCTATCGCCCGATGCGCGTGCGCGCGTGGAGCCTCTGGCATCTGCGCCATTGGATGACGGTGCGCCTCGTGGCGCTCATGCCGTGGGATGTGATCGAGCTCCTGCGGCTCGCTCCGACGGTGCTGAGGCTTCTCGGCGCACGGATCGGCCGCAGAGTCCATGTCCATCGCGGCGTTCGGCTCAACGAAGGAGGCTGGGACCTCATCACGCTCGAGGACGGCGCGACGGTCGGGCAAGACGCTTGCCTGCGCGCGATCGAACTCGAGTCGGGATGTCTCGTGCTCGGCACCGTCACGGTGCGACGCAACGCCACGCTCGAGACACGCGCGGGCCTCTCTCCCGGCGCCGATCTCGGCGAAGGCAGCATCCTGTGCGCACTCTCGAACCTGCAGCGTGGCCGGCGCGACGACCACGCGATGCTCGATGGCGTGCCCGCCGAGCGCGTCGCTGCGGCACCTCCGCCACCGGCGGTCGCGCTTCCATCCGACGGAACACTGAGACTCGCGCTCGCATCGCTCCTTCTGACGGCGATCGTGGCGACGCTCATCGTCCCGTGGGCGATCGCATTCTGGGCCTTCGGCGTCGCCTCCGAGGGCGCGATGGACCGACTCTTCCCCTCCGCGGACTCGATGCTTCCGAGCGCGTCGGGACTCGCCCGCCTCGCGGCGGCCACCATCTGCGGCGGCGTCGGCACGGTTGTCCTGCAGGCGCTGCTGGTGCGCGCGCTCGGACCGGCGCCGCGCGGCGCCTTCGCGCTCGAGAGTTCCGCATCGCTGCGGATGTCGCTGCAGTCGATGCTCGTCGAGGGCGCGGGAAAGTGGCTCTCCGGAACGATCATGTGGCCGATCTGGCTCAACTTCGCGGGCGCGCGCATCGGAAGAGGCTGCGAGATCTCCACCATCACCGATGTGGTTCCATCGACCGTCGCGATCGGGCCGGAGACATTCTTCGCGGACGGCATCTATCTCGGCGGACCGAAGCTCCACGCGGGCACCGCGACGGTCGAGCCCGTGGTGCTCGAGCGATCGTGTTTCGTCGGCAATCACGCGGTGCTTCCGTCGGGCACACGCCTCGCGCGCGAGACACTCGTCGGCATCTCCACGCGCGGAAGCGGACTCCCCGACGAGGCCGGCGCATCGTGGTTCGGCCACCCCGTCTTTCGGCTGCCGCGCCGCGAGGTCGTCGCCGCGCCGCGCGAGCTCACGCATGAACCATCAGCCATGCGGCGAGCCAACCGCTGGATCTGGGAGCTTGCGCGCTTCGTACTGCCGATCGGGCCCGTGTTCGTCGCGCTCGCGTGGTTCCACGCCATGGAGTCGGCGAGCTCCTCGCAGTCGACCGCGGTCTTCCGCCTCGTCACGCTTCCGCTCGGCGTCCTCGCATCGCTCGCGGTGCTGGCCGTCGCGGTCCTCGCCATGAAGTGGATGCTGATCGGCCGGGTGAAGCCGGGCACGCATCCGCTGTGGAGCTGCTGGTGCAGCCGCTGGGACTTCCTGTATGTCGCCTGGGGCATGTGGGCGGCCGTGCCACTCTCGTTCCTCGAAGGCACACTGCTGCTTGTCGCGTATCTGCGCGTGATGGGTTGCCGCATCGGACGCCGCGCGCTCCTTGGCAGCGGCTTCGCGCATGTGGTCGATCCCGACATGCTGCATTTCGGCGACGATGTCACGGTGCAGGCGCTCTTCCAGGCGCACACCTTCGAGGACCGTGTCCTCAAGGTCGATCATGTCCATGTCCGCGATGGCGCGACGGTCGGCGCGAACACGGTGCTCCTGTACGGCGCGGACATCGGCGCGCGCGCCATCGTTGAACCGCACTCGGTGGTGATGAAGCGCGAAGTGCTGGTCGCCGACACTCGCTACGAAGGCGTGCCCACGCAGCCTGTCGGCGCGATCGCATGAAACTCATGTCCGGTGCGTAAGCGCCACGCCGCGAAGGCGCACGCTGTTCGCGACGACGCTCACGCTCGAGAGCGCCATCGCAGCGCTCGCGAGGATCGGCGGCAGCAGCCATCCCGTCCACGGATAGAGCGCGCCGGCCGCAAGCGGAATGAGCACGATGTTGTAGCCGAACGCCCACGCGAGGTTCTGCCGGATCACGCGCAGCGTCTTGCGCGAAAGCACGATCGCATCGCCCACGCGACGGAGGTCGTTCGTGACCAGCAGGATGTCGGCGCTCGTCTTGGCGAGATCGGTGCCGCCCGACATCGCGATACCGGGTCGCGCCGCCGCGATCGCGGCCGCGTCGTTGAGTCCATCGCCCACGAACGCCGTGCCGTGCGGATCGGATGCGAGCCGAGCGACGAGCTCCGCCTTCCCGGTCGGCGTCATCTCCGCATGGATCCCGAGGGGCTCGATCGAAAGGCTCGCGCCGACGGCCTCGGCTGGGGCGCGCGCATCGCCCGTCACGAGGATCGGCGCGACACCCTGGGCGCGAAGCGAATCGAGCGCCTCGCGCGCATGCTCTCGCACGCGGTCGGCGAGCTCGATCGTGCCGACAAACGCGCCATCGGCCGCCACGAAGACACGCGTCGCGTTCGATGGCGCCGCATCGATGGCGACGCCGCACTCACGCATCCACGCGGCGCTGCCGACCTCGACCTTGTGGGAGAGCACCTGCGCATAGACGCCCTTTCCTGCAAAGGCCGCGAACGCGCCCGGCTCCTCGATGTGGATCCCGCGCCCGCGCGCAGCGTCGACGATGCCACGCGCCACCGCATGCTCGCTGCGCGACTCGGCCGCTGCGGCAAGTCCGAGCAGCCCCGCCTCCGACCACCCGCGCGCAGGCAGAACCGCGGTCACCATGGGACGACCCTCGGTGAGCGTGCCGGTCTTGTCGAATGCGATGCGATCGGTGCGCGCGAGATGCTCGAACGCGGCCGCGTGTCGGAAGAGAACGCCGACCGACGCCGCGCGTCCGGACGCGACCATGATCGCAACGGGCGTCGCGAGCCCAAGCGCGCATGGACACGCGACGACGAGCACGCTCACGAGCGCCTCCATCGCGCGCGCAGCGCGGATTTCCTCGGGCGCGAACAGCATCCAGCCACCGAACGCCGCGATGGCGATCATGACGACGATCGGCACGAAGACTGCAGCCACCCGGTCGGCGAGTCGTGCGATCGCCGCCTTGGTCGCCTGCGCCTCGTCGACGAGGCCAGAGATCTGCGCGAGCAGCGTGCCGTCCGCGGCACACGACGCCTCGATGTCGAGGGCACCGAGCGCGTTCAAGGTGCCGGCGTACACGCGGTCCCCCGCGCGTCGCAGCCGCGGCATCGGCTCGCCCGTCAGCAGCGATTCGTCGACCTCGCTCTCGCCGCGACGCACGACGCCATCGATCGGAAGCCGCTCGCCGGGCCGCACGACGACATGCATGCCGGCCGTGATCTCGGCCGCAGCAACCTCGCGCTCAACGCCATCGGCGATGATGCGCGCGGTCGGCACAGACGCAGCGGAGAGCGCGCGCAGCGCATCGCCCGCGCGGGCGGTCGCCTTCGCCTCGAGCCAACGCCCGAGCAAGACAAAGACGATGATGACTGCGGCGGCCTCGAAGGTGAGCGCGTGTCCTCCCTGGCCCGTTCCACCCGAGTGCGCGGCATGGCCCGCGAGCAGCACCCATAGGCTCGAGAAGAACGCCACGCTCGTCCCGAGCGAGACGAGGGTGTTCATGTCTGCACCGAGCGTGCGCAACCGCGCGAAGGCGGCCGCATGAATCGGCCAGCCGCACCAGAGGAACACGGGCGCGGCGAGCGTCAGCTGCACCCACGGCATCGCCGGTCCGTCGAGCGCGGGAATCGCGCCATGCGACATCGCGATGACGACCAGCGGAAGCGACAGGATGAATCCAGCCGCGACGCGCAGGCGCAGCGAACGCGCGGCAGACTGCTCGCGCGCCGCGCGCACCGCAGGGTCGCGGGTGATGTCGAGCGCGAAGCCAGCCCGGCGCACCGCACGCGCGACGGCGTCGAGGTCGGTCAGCGACGGATCGAACGAGATGCGCGCGCGCTTCGTCGCAAACGACACGCTCGCCTCGCGCACGCCGCGCACGGCTCCTGCCGCCCGCTCGACCTTCGAGGCGCATGCCGCGCAATGCATGCCATCGACCGGCAGCACGCGCACGGCCGCGCGATCGGGCGCGGATGCGTTCGCCGCCTCGGGCATCGGCTCAGCCGCCGATCTTTCCGACCGACTGCTCGAGCCGCGCCTTCACGGCCGCGCGCGGCATGTAGCCGGTCCACGAGTCGATCACCTCGCCGTTCTTCATGAGGAAGAGCGCGGGGATGCCGCGAACCTGGAAGGCTGCCGCGATCTCGCCCTCGGCATCGACATCGCAGAACGCGACGCGGACTTTGCCCTCGAGCTCGGGCGCGAGCGCAGCGAGTTCGGGCTTGAGCATGCGGCACGGCGGGCACCACGACGCCCAGAAGTCGACGAGGACGGGCACGGAAGACTGCGCGACTTCCTTGTCGAAGTTCGCGGCGGTGGCGTTGAAAGTGTTGGGAGCGTCTGCCATGTGAGGTTCCTGAAGTTGGGAAACGGCACGGTACGCGGGGTTGGGGCGCAGCGGCGACCGGACCAGCGCGAAGTCCGAGAATGCCGACCAGCCCCCCAACGCTGCGCGCGCAAACGCTCTTGCGGCAGCCGCTTGCATGCGCGTCGGCGCACGGTACACTCTCCGATCTTTCGCCAGTTCACCTCTTCCTCGGTCGCCGCGCGCTGCGGGACACTCGGAGGAGGCAATCACCGGGCAACCCGGAAGGTCAGGTCGATCATGAAGAAGGACACCCACCCGAAGTACTACCCCGAGTGCAAGGTCATGTTCCGCGGGGAAGTCGTCATGACCGTCGGCGCCACCGTGCCGGAGATGAATGTCGAAATCTGGTCGGGTTCGCACCCGTTCTTCACGGGTCAGAAGACCTTCGTCGACACCCTCGGCCGAGTCGAGCGCTTCCAGAAGAAGTTCGCCGGCAACTACTTCGACAAGAACAAGAAGAAGTAAGCCAACCAATCGAGATCGTCAGGCAGCCGTCGGAAACGACGGCTGCTTGTCTTTTTGCGCCACTCGCTCGACCCTGTGCACGGCACGTGCCAGCCAGTGCCAGGCACAGCACGGCACGTGCCTGGCACGTGCCTGGCACCAGCCACGCGCGTTCGCTTCGAGCCCTCAACGTCGGACGACGACGCCCGAGCCGCCGCCCCACCGCCCCGCGCACGGCACGTGCCAGTCAGTGCCAGGCACTGCACGGCACGTGCCGTGCACCAGCCGTACCATCTGCGGAGACCGCTTCTGCACCCTCTTCGCTCCGTGTCCGCGCACCCCGCCAACTCCCTCTCTCCCGCCGCGCGCGCGACCATCGACGCGCTCCTCCCCGAGAACCTGCGTCGTATCCTCGCCGCGCAGGCCGCCGAGGACGACGGCCTCGCCGCGCAGCTCGAGGATGTCGCCGTCGCCGCCGACCACCGCAAGTCAACCGCGCTCTCGCGGCGCCGCGCCGTGCTCGCCCGCACGCTCGAGCCCCACGCCGACCTCGCCCGCGCCGCCGCCGAACTCGCCGGTCTCGATGAACTCATCGCCTCGGGCGACGCCGAGATGGCCACGCTCGCGAAGACCGAGCGCCCAGTGCTCGACGCGCGCTGCCGCGAGCTCGCGCAGGGAATCGTCAAGGCCCTCGTCACGAGCGACGAAGCCGCGGTCCCGAGCTTCGTGCTCGAGGTCCGCATGGGCGTCGGCGGCGACGAAGCCGCGCTCTGGGCCGGCGAGGTCTTCGAGATGTACCGCGCCTATGCCGCACGCAAGGGATGGCGCTTCGAAATCGTCGAGACGAAGCCAGGTGACGCAGGCGGCCTCACCCACGCGATCGCCACCGTCGAGGGCGCGGGCGCATTCGCGGCGCTCCAGTTCGAAGGCGGCACCCATCAGGTGAAGCGCGTACCCGCGACCGAGGCGCAGGGCCGCATCCACACCTCGACCGCCACCGTCGCAGTCATGCCCGAACCCGAGGAAGTCGACACAGCGCTCGACCCCGCCGAAGTCAAGGAGATGGTGACGACCGCGCAAGGCCCTGGCGGGCAGAATGTGAACAAGGTCGCGACCGCGGTCCACCTCATCCACCTGCCGACCGGCCTCGAGGTCCGCATGCAGGAGACCCGCTCGCAGGGTCAGAACCGCGAGAAGGCGTGGCGGCTGCTCCGCGCGCGCGTCTACGAGCAGCGCAAGCGCGAGGCCGATCTCAAGCGCCTCAGCGAGCGCCGCTCGATGATCGGCACCGGCGACCGCGCCGAGAAGATCCGCACCTACCGCTTCAAGGAATCGGTCGCGGTCGACCACCGCGTCGAGCAGAGCTTCGCGCTGCCGAAGCTGCTCGCAGGCGAACTCGATCCGCTCATCGACGCTCTCGCCGCGAGGGATGTCGCCGAGCGCCTCGCGGCGCTCTGAGCGGTCGCGCGCCCTACGCGCCGTGAAGCCGTGCCACGAGCGCCGGGCGGCTGCTCACCCCGAGCTTCCGGTAGATCCGCTTTGAGACGGTCGCGACGGTGTTCGCGGCAAGCCCCAGGTCTGCGGCAATCTGCGGGCGGAGCTTTCCCGCCACAAGCGCGCGTGCGATCTCCAGCTCGCGCGGCGAGAGCACAAGACTCGCGGCACCCATCACCATTTCACAGCATCGCGACACGGATTCCCGCTCGGTGATGAACAGCTCCGCCATGGGAAGGTCTGCGACGGCAGTCTCATGGAATTCGAACGCCAGGTGGTACGGCTTCGCGAGACCCGACGGGGCCGTACGCGCGCGCTGTTCGGCAGCGGCCAGCGTGGCGTAGACAAGGTGCAGCCCCTTGGTCACCGCCGCAGCGTCCTCATCGAGAAGCTGCACGCTCGTCGCGCCACCTATGCAGATCTGCATTCCGGTCGGTCCGTCGAGGTACGACGAGCAGGCGTCGAGCGTGGATTTCGACCAAGATCGCTTGCTATCGACGTGCGCCTGCCTGCACGCGCGGTCTTCGGGGGAGTCCTTCGACCAGGTGACGACAAGCCGACGCATGGCTGATGCATAGGTCACCCGAGGCATCCGCTTCGTCGCCTTCGTCCGAACCACGAGATTGACATCCATCAGCCGGTCGAGGGAACGCTGCACGGCCTCGCACGATGCACGCGACTCCTCCGCGAGCTGCGCCACGGTGTACGGCCGCGGGGCGCGACGAAGGATCTCCCATCGCTGCATGGTGGGAACATGCCCCAGTACCTCGACAAGCTCTCTCGAAATCGGGATGACGGCGTTCTGCATCGTGCACTCTCTCACGCCTCGAACTCGGCGCCGCGCACGGAAGCGTGCGGCGTGGCTCAAGCCCATGCCCACGGAAACTAGCCCGATTGAGTGACCATGCAACCCACGCTGACATCCGAATGCATCAGAAGGGTGCAGCGCGACCACAATCTGCGCCGTCTGCCCCCAATCAGGGGAGGCATCCGACGCCCGGCGAGGCGATCGGCCTCACCAGCGCGGTCGCGACGGACGACGGTTCCGAGAGTTTCGCAGCGCCGTGGCGAGCGTTCGCCTTGGCTCCGTTCCGATCACGCGGCCTTGAGGCGCGTGCTGAGCTCGGTACGGCTATGGACGCCAAGCTTCTTGTAGATGCGCTTCGACAGCGTGCCGACGGTGTGCTGGCTCAGCCCGAGCTCACGCGCGATCTGCGGACGCGACTTCCCGGCGTCAAGCGCCCGCGCAACCTCTAGTTCGCGTGGTGAAAGCACCATGCTCGCCGAATTGCACAGAAGCCTCTGGTGCTCCCCGAAGACGGCCTGCTCGACCATGAAGACCTCCGCCATCGGAAGCTCCGGCTGGTTGAGTTCCCGCATCTCAAAACTCAGGTGGTAGCCTCGCTTCTCCACCGAATCCCCCGTTTGCCGCGCACGGCACTCGGCCTCGACGAGCAGCGCGTAGGCGCTGCGGAAGGCATCCCGCACCGCGCACGCGTCCTCCACCGTCAGCACGACGGAGGTGACGCCATGGATCGAGACTCGACCCTTCTCGTTCATGCGCCGAATCGAGTCGCAGTCATCGATCACGCTCCTGCTGTACTGACGCATGCCCTGCTCGACCTCCCGCATCAGGCTGCGGTCGACCTCCGAGGCTTTGTCGTACGAGATGATCAGTCGCTCCATCGCAGCCCGGTAGCGGATCTGCTTCGTCCTCGCGTTCATGCGCTGCTTCGCGACAAGACCGAACACCTCGAGGCGGTCGAGCGCGTCCTGCGTTTCCGCAAGCGTCGAGCGTGACTCGGTCGCCAGCTCGGCGACGGTATGACCTCGCTGGGTACGGCGAAGAATCTCCCAACGCTGCATCGTGCGGATGTCACGGAGGACACGCACGAGGCCGGGCACGGAGATCGAGAGCGGCTGGGACTGCATGGCGAATCCGTTTCGTTTCGTGGGACTTGCTGCACGCGGCCGATCAACACAACGACTGTGTCGCGATCCGCGCCTGGCAACTCCCTCACTTCATAGCATGGCGGCATCCCCGAACATTACAAGCCGAGAGCGGAGCGAGAGAATACGAACAGTTCGATCTGCGCGGGCTGTCCGAAGTGCGCACGACAGGTCGCATTCGCCGGCGCTTCATGCTGCGCACGCGATCGCTTGCGCGCGTGTCGTCACGATCAGTCCCTGATCGAGGCACATCTGGCTTGCGCTGCATCGAATCCCGGCGCCGAGGACGGTGGGCTTGCTCCGACGAGACCGAAAACGCCCGCAAAGACCGCTGCGCGATGCAGCGATCGTGCCATGAGCAAGGCACACACGAACACGAGAGTCGTCGAATCTCGACAGACGCCGTTGAATGCTGAGCAATTGAATCGCACGCTTGCGCTGTAACCCTCGGAAGCTGCTTTCGAGTGTCGAAAGTCGATCCGTCTCTCTCCCTCTCTCCTTGCGAGTCGCACGCGGCCTGGAAACCCCAGCGCCGTGGACGCCTCACCCAACCAAGTCGGGGCCGCCCGGAACAGCGCGCCTCGAAGAAAAGAAAAAGGAACAACACATGCAGAACGCAACCCTCGTCGCCCTCTCGCTCGCCCTCGCCA
This sequence comes from Planctomycetota bacterium, assembly GCA_041161465.1. GTDB lineage: Bacteria > Planctomycetota > Phycisphaerae > Phycisphaerales > SM1A02 > QWPT01. The sequence continues at coordinate 57,995 of JBEAUK010000164.1, forward strand.
CCACCGCGCACGGTGACCTCATCGCAGGCTGGAACATCAGCGCAGCTCCTGGCGGCGCCCCGCTTCTCGCCCCGACCGCTGCCGCCGGCAGCGTGACCGGCATGGACCTCACCCGCGGCACCGGCCTCACGGCGGTCAACGCGCAGTCCGGCAACTTCGCGGCCCGGGGCTGGAACCAGCAGGCCTCCGACTACCTGAGCTTCGGCTTCACGGTCGCAAGCGGCTCCTCGGTCAACCTCTCGTCGCTGCAGATCGGCACGCGATCGGAAGGCGGCGCCCCGGGAATCCTCGCGCTGCGCTCGAGCGTCGACGGCTTCGGTTCGGACCTCTTCACCTTCAACCAGGCCGCGACCGACGGCGGCGAATGGGGCCCGGGCGCCGGCTTCATCTTCTCGGTCATCGACCTGAGCGCGCTGACCAACCTCACCGGCACCGTCGAGTTCCGCATCTATCAGGTCGGCAACACGGCCGCGAACGGCGGCGCCACAGACCCGGCCCGCCACTTCCGCCTCACCAACTACTTCCTCGGCGGCGTCGACCAGGGCAACATGAGCTTCTCCGGCTCGGTCGTTCCGGCACCGGGCGCGCTCGCGCTCCTCGGCCTCGGTGGCCTCGTCGGAGGTCGCCGCCGCCGCTGAATGCAGCCCGCAGACAGTTCTCGCGACAGCAATGCACCTACGCCAGGCGCGCGGCACCACCGCGCGCCTGGCTGTTTTGGATGCGCGCGACACAACCGTCCGCTACGCCTCGACCGCTTCCTCGCTCATGCGCTTCGCGCCCCACTGCTTCGGCTTCCGCCGCTCGGGCGTCCAGCCGCCGCGCACATGGACGCGCTCACCGCCCACCAGCCGCCGCAGCGCATCGAGGAGCGACGGCTCGGGCACCACGCGCAGGCGATGCGAGTGAAGCGTCGTGCGCCGCGTCTCGCGATCGAGATGCACGATCACCTCGACGGGCCGGCCCTCAGCGAGCGCGGCGCCACCCGAGGCCTGCTTGAGAAGCCCCGCCACCATCTCGAGCGTCCCCTCCGCGGCCTGCTCGGCGTCGCCCGCGCAATCGACCGCGACCTCGAGCCGAGTGCCGAGATGGCGCTCCGCCTCCTCCATCGCGATCACTCGGTCGACGATGATGTTCGGCTCGCCCCGCGCGCGGTCGACCGCGCCGACAAGCAGCACCGCGCGGTCATTCAGGATCAGGTGCCCGAACTTCGCGAACGCATCGGTGAAGAGCACGGCGTCCATCGTGGCCTCGCGGTCGGCAAGGCCGAGCACCATCATCTTCGAGCCCGGATTCTTGCCCTTCTGCGTGACGACGATGCGCGACCGCGCCACGAGCCCCGCGACCACGCACGGCGTGTCCTGCGGCGCATCCATCAGCGTCTTCACATCGGCGGTCGCGAACGCGTCGAGCTGCGTGCGCCAGTTGTCGAGCGGGTGGCCCGAGACATGGAATCCCAGCGCTTCCTTCTCGAAGCGCAGCACTTCCATCGGCTCCCACGCAGCGACCTTGCGCAGCGTGTTCGCAGCGGCCGCCGACTGCTTCGGCGCAGCCGCCTCGAACGCACCGAAGAAGGTCTCCTGGCCGCCCGCGCGGTCCTTCGCGAGGCTCTGCCCCGCCGAGATCGCGCTCTCGAGGCTCGCCACCATCGCCGCGCGCTGGTCGGTGCCGTGCAGCGAGTCGAAGCAACCTGCCTTCACCAGGCCCTCGAGCCCCGCCTTGTTGATCGAACGGCTGTCGACCCGCTCGCAGAACTCGAAGATCGACTTGAAGTGCCCGCTCTTGCGGCGCTCGTCGATGATCGCGCGGATCGCGCCACCGCCGATACCCTTGATCGCCTTCAGGCCGAAGCGGATGTGCCCGCGCCACGCGTGCGGCTTCTCGCCGGGCGGGTAGACGACCGCGAAGTCCTCCTCGGAAAGGTTCACATCGGGTGCGCGCACCTCGACGCCGATGTGCGCCTTCTTCGCCGTGTGATCGGGGTAGATCAGCTTGCGGCAGTCGTCGAGGTAGACAGACCACTCCTCGATCTTGCGCGCCTGGCTTTCGAACGACAGCACCGCCGACATGTAGTGCGCGGGGAAGTAGGTCTTCAGGTACGCGGTCTGGTACGCGATGATCGCGTAGCCGGTCGAGTGGCTCTTGTTGAAGCCGTAGCCTGCGAACTTCAGGATCAGCTCGAAGAGCTCGACCGCCTTCGCCTCGGGAAGCCCGCGTTCGCCCGCGCCCTTCACGAAGTCGGCGCGCGCGCCGTTGATGACATCCTGCTTCTTCTTCGAGATCGCCTTGATGACGGTGTACGCGCCGCGCAGCGGAATGCCGCCGAGGTGGTGCAGGACCTGCATCACCTGCTCCTGATACACCATGATCCCGTAGGTCTCGGCCGTGAAGCGCTCGACCACATCGTGCACCTTGGGGACGGCCTGCCGCCCGTGCTTGCGCGCGTTGTAGTCGGGGATCAGGTCCATCGGACCCGGCCGGAAGAGCGCGTTCGCCGCGATCAGGTCCTCGAGGCGGTCGGGCTTCATGTCGACGAGCAGCTTCTTCATGCCGCCCGATTCGAACTGGAAGATGCCGTTCGTGTCGCCGCGGCGGAAGAGCTCGAGCACGCGCTGGTCGTCGAGCGGAATCCTGTCGAGATCGAGCGGATCGAGCACCGTCTCGCCAGCCGCCGCGCGCCTCGCGTCGCCCTCGCGGCCGACCGCGCGGAAGATCTCGTCGGCAGGCAGCGTCTCGCGGATCAGCTTCTTCGCGAACTCGATCGTCGAGAGCGTGCGAAGCCCGAGGAAGTCCATCTTCAGAAGGCCGACCTTCTCGCAGGTCGGGCCGTCCCACTGCGTGACCGCTTCCTCCGCGCCACCCGCCGCGCGGCAGAGCGGAACGATGTCGTCGAGCGGCCGCGTGGCGACGATGACGCCCGCGGCGTGCACGCCCTGGTTGCGCGCGTGGTCCTCGAGGCCGCGCGCATGGTCGAACACGCGCGCGATCTTCGGATCGGCCGAGATCATCTGCGCGATCTTCGGCTCCTTCGCGATCGCTTCCTCGATTGTGATGTCGAGCTCGGCGGGAATCAGGTTCGCGAGGTTCTGCCCTTCCGCGGGCGCGAGGCCCATCACGCGCGCGACATCCTTCACCGCCGCCTTCGCCTTCAGGCGCCCGAAGGTGATGATCTGCGCGACATGGCCGTACTTCTTGCGGACATAGTCGATGACCGACGCGCGGCCGTCCTGGCAGATGTCGATGTCGATGTCGGGGTATTCCGAGCGATCGGGGTCGGTGAAGCGCTCGAACAGCAGCCCGTACTTCTCGGGGCACGCGTTCGAGAGGCCGAGCACATAGCCCGCCATCGTGCCGACGCCCGAGCCACGCGCGTTCGCGGGAATCCCGCGCTGCCGCGCCCAGTTCACGAAGTCCCACACGATGAGGAAGTACGCGCTGATCGACTTGTCGGCGAGGATCGACAGCTCGCGGTCGAGCCGCGCGCGGATCGCGGGCGTCACGCCGTCGTGGCCGTAGCGCCAGATCAGCCCCGCTTCGCAGAGGTCGCGCAGCGCGCGGTCGCAGCCGGTCTTGAGATCGGCGGGGCTTTCCTTGTCCTTCGTCGCGTCGAACGGCAGCGTCTCGAACAGGCGGCAGTACGCCTTGAACCACTCGGTGAGGTCGCCATCCTTCCTTGGGTCGTACTTCGGCCCGACGCCCGGGTGCTTCACCTTGACGACGGGCGCGTGATTCTCGCCCTTCGGCAGCTTCACATCGCAGCGCGCGGCGATGCGCGCGGTGTTCGCAAGCGCCTCGGCGTCCTCTGCGTCGGGGAAGAGCTCGCGCATCTCCTGCGGGCTCTTCACATAGAGCGACTCCGGATACTTGATCCGGTCGGCCTCGTCCTTCATCCGCTGCATCGAGATGCAGCAGAGCGTGTCGTGGACATCGTGGTCCTCGGCGCGGAGGAAGTGCGCGTCGTTGTCGATCACGAGCGGAAGATCAAGCTCCTTCGCGAGCTTGCGCAGCCACGGGTTGATCTCCTCCTGCTCGGGCACATGGCGCTGGAGCTCGATGTAGAAGCGCGGCTCGCCCTTCTCGTTCGGCTTGAAGTTCGCCGCGTGCCACTTCGCCTCGTCGACCGCGCGCTTCCAGAACACGGGGTCCTTGCCCGACTTCACGAAGTCGGTCAGGTGCGACGCGATCGACGAACCGAGGTGGCCGTTGATCGCGATGATCCCGTCGCCCCACTGCGCGAGGGTCGACTTGTCCATGCGCGGCTTGTAGTAGAAGCCGTTGAGGAACGCGTCCGACGAAAGCTTGAGGAGGTTGCGCCAGCCCGCGATGTTCTCGGCGAGGAGCACGAGGTGCCAGCCGCCGTCCTTCTCGCCGGTGTGGGTCTTGTCGCGGCGGTCGCCCTGCTTGCCGTCGCGGTCGACGGCGACATACGCCTCGATCCCGAGGATCGGCTTCACGCCCGCGTCCTTCGCGGCGAGGTAGAACTCCATCGCACCGAAGAGGTTGCCGTGATCGGTGACGGCGACCGCGTCCATGCCCAGTTCCTTCACGCGCTTGAGCAGCCGCTCGACCGTGTTGCCGCCGTCGAGCAGCGAGTACTCGCTGTGCAGGTGCAGGTGCGCGAAACTGGAAGTGCCGCCCGCGGCGGCCGCTGATCCGTCAGCCATCGTTCTCGTCCTCGTTGGAACCGCAGTCTACGGGAAACGCACGGTTTCCGAAGCGCGAAATCTCACGCGCCGCCGTCGTTCCGCGGCGGAATCACGCGGACATTCTCGCGGCCATCGTCACCCTCGCGCTGCACGCGGACGGCGCGACCGCGGCCGATCCCCGTGAGGCGGCCGACGATCCAGATCGCGAGGACGAACGCGAACCACACCGCGGCGCAACCGAGCAACAACATGAGCGCGACGAGCGCGATCGCGAGGATCAAGAGCGCGACCGGCAGCGCGAGGACGAAGGTCAGGATCGCGACGAACGCACGCTCGATCGGACCCGCGTTCGCGCGCACGCGCCATGGCGGCTTCACGCGAAAGCGGGTCGCTGCGTCGCGACCCATCGTGAAGACGCGGAAACGGCCGAAACCGCCGGGCGCGCCGCTTGAATCCCCACCGAAGCCGCTCACGCAAGCCACCTCGCGCGCATCGCGCGTGCAACCGACCCCGGCCTGCCGCCGCCCACCTCATGGCGCTCGACGCGCGTGACGGGAAGCACGCCCCAGCTCGAGTTGGTGAGAAAGATCTCGTCGGCCGCGAGCACATCGTCGATCGACAGATCCGCGCGCTCGACCACACGACCCTCGGCTTCCGCCCACATGATCACCTTCGCGCGCGTGCAGCCTGGCAGCACCGGCGCGCGCATCGCGCCCTCGGGCTCCTCGCCGCGCGCGAACGGCACGCGCAGGCGCCCGTCCTTCACGAGGAAGACGCTCGACACGCTTCCGCTGGCAAGGCGGTTCGTCACGGTGAACCAGAGCGCCTCCGCGCAACCGACTTCCGCCGCCCGTTGCACGGCGGCGATACGCGGCCAGTACATGAGCGTCTTGTGACCCGCGAACGAATCGAGCGGATTCGCGCGGTTTTCCGCGACGGAAACGGCGACGCCCTTGTCGAAGAGTTCGTCCGGATAGCGCGTCGGCGGCTGGACATGGATCGCAAGCGTTGGCTGCGGCGCAGGCGGCTTGTCTCCCGCAGCGTTCGCACCGGCGAACGGCCGTCCCATGTCGCCGGCGGTCAGCGTGACGCGGATGCGGGCCTCGTGCATGGCGCTCTTCGCAAGCGCATGCTGCACGGCCTCCGCGAGCGGCTCGATCCTGAGCGGGTCGAAGAGGCGCAGCTCGCGCGCACTCGTCGCCATGCGCTCGAGGTGCGCCTCGAAATCAAGCACGGCGCCACCGCGCGCGAGCATCGTCTCGAAGAGACCGATGCCGTGCTGGAAACCTGCGTCGAACAGGCCGATGCGCGCATCGCCGTCCTCGACGAACGAACCGTTGATCCAGGCCGTCATGTGCCCGTCGCTCCTTCCACAGCCGCCGAACCGTCCGATCCGCGCGACACCCCCACCACCTCGGTGCGCCCGTTGAGGATCGAGATCGAGAGCGACACCGATGCGCCATTCGGCGCCCGGACCTCGACCGACTGGATCCACGGGAGTTCGCCCCGCCAGTCGGCAGGGCCGCGAACGGCGTAGGCGAGATCGCCACCGGTCGACGAACGGACGGCCTCAGGCGCCATCATCTCGAACGCCTTGTCGACCATCGGGTCGATCGCGTTCGGAATCGGCTTGCCCGCGCGCACGGCGGTCATCACCTCGCGCGCGGCGGCCTCGTAGTCGGCAGGCTTTGCCGGCGGCGCCGATCCGATCATGCCGCGCGACGAAAGGAACACGATCCCCGCGACCACCAGGGTCAGGATCGGATAGGCGAGCTTGCGGCGGTAGATGGCTCTGTCGCGCACGGGCGCACAGTGTACGCAGCGCGCGGCGCGGCGGTATCCTTGCCGCATGCTCTCGCACGCCTGCGCATCCTGCGGAAAGGTGCTTGACGGTCAGTCGCGCACCTACAGCGGCGAACTGCGAATGTGGGTCGCCCGCTGCGGGTCCTGCGGGTTCGCCGTGCGCTGGGCTCCACGCGCCGCGCGAGAACCGGCGCGGGTCTGGGCACGGCTACGCGCGCTCAACCTTCGACTCGGAATCGCTGTGGGAACGCTGCAGCTCGCCGTGCTCGTGCTCCTCTTCGCGGGCGCCTACGCCGACAGCCAGGTGCGTCGCGGGGTCGTCGCGCGCGACTTCGATGCGCTGCTCATGAACTACTCGCCTTCGCTCGTCGCCGCAGTGGTCGGCGGCGTCCTTGTCGGCATCTGCGCGGCGGTACTCGCACCGTTCCGCAGCATCGTGCGCGCGTACCTGGTCGCGCTGCTGCTCACGGCGATGCCGCTCTTCATGATCGCGACACTGCTTGTCCTCGGCGACGCTGGCCCGAACGCCTTCTGGCAGGAGTCGCGCGCGCTCGTCTCGCGCAACCTCCAAAAGCCTGAGATCGCGGCCCTTGTCATCGGAACCGTTCTCGTCGTCGGCGCGATGACAGCCGTCGTCGCGGGCTTTACGGTCCGGACAGGCATCACGCAGGCCGTGCGCCGCGCGGCGCGCAATCGACGCGAGACCTTTGCGCTCGTGCGCCGGCCACTGGCGCGAACGATCGGAACCCACGCATGAGCGAGACGATCCCCCCTGTCCCCGCGAACGATGCCGTACAAGCCCAACCCGTCGAAACGCTGACGGGCGACCGCCTCTGCATGCAGTGCATGCACCCGCTCGTCGGCAGTCCGATCACGCGCGAGCCGCAGACCGGACTTCTGTATGTGCGCTGCGGCGAGTGCGGCACCGCAAGTGCGCTCTTTGAATATCCGACGGTCGGCCCGTGGCTTCGGCGCATGAAGGCGGTCGCGAGCAGCACGCTGGTCGCGCTTGCACTCGCCCTCCTGCTCGTGCTCGGGGGCATTTCCTTCGGCTTCGTGACGGGCGCGACGGAGTCCGCGAGCGAGGCCGCAGGCGGCGTGCTGCTCGAGCGCTACCGCGCCCTCGGCGGCGTCGTGGACGAGCAGACCTGGAACGGCTCGATGTGGGGCAGCGCCGACATGAAGTGGGTCGAATCCCAGGAAGGACAGGCCGAGCTCGCCCGCGCGCGCTGGTCGCTCGCGCCGCTTCTGATGCTCGTTGGACTCAACGCGATCGGTGCGATGGTGCTCGCCCCGTTCGCAGCCATGCTTGGTATCGCGATCATGCGCCGGACTCCCCTCGAGCGGGCGCTCGTCTGCGCGCTCCTCGTCGGCGCCGCCGCCATCATCGCGGTGCTGCTGAACGGCGCGTTCAACATGACGGTCACGACGCCATCCTGGCGCTCGCTCGCGGAGAGTCACCACGGAGTTGCCTACGCGATCTTCAGCGGGGTCCTGCTTGCGTCGGCGAGTTCGCTCACGGCGGCGGTGGCACCGGCCTTGGCTGCGGCGCTTGCACGGTTCATTCTGCCTCCCGCCGACCGAAGGCTGCTCTCGTGGCTGTGGGAATGGCGCGGAAAGCCGATTCCGCGGGATTGATCCTGCTACCCTTCCTACCCCGCCCTTTCCGGGCGACGGGATCGGTCTGGATCTATGTCACTCGTCACGCTCGCCAATCTCCGCTTCGGCCACGGCACCCGTCTCCTTCTCGACGGCGTGAGCGGTTCGATCCATGAAGGCGAGCGCATCGGCCTCGTCGGCCGCAACGGCTGCGGCAAGAGCACGCTCTTCAAGCTGATCGCCGGCGCGCTCAAGCCCGACGACGGCGAGGTGCAGATCGCCCGCACGGTCCGCATCGGCTACCTCGAGCAGGATCCGCGCCTTCCGCAGGACAAGACCCTCCGCGGCGCGGCGGCCGAGGCGTTCGCGTCGATCGAGCAGCTCAAGACCGAGCTCGAGGGCGTCTACGAGCGCATGGCCACGGCCGAGCCAGACGAACTCGAGAAGCTGATGGACCGCCAGGTCGCGATCGAGGAAGCGATCGAGGCCTCGGGCGGCTACGCGGTCGACCACAAGATCGACGCCGCGCTGCATGGCCTCGGCTTCACCGACGCGGACTTCGACCTGCCGATCAAGGGACTTTCCGGCGGCCAGAAGGCGCGCCTCGGCCTCGCGCGGCTCCTGCTCTCGAGCCCCGATCTCCTGCTCCTCGACGAGCCGACCAACCACCTCGACATCGAGGGGCGCCGCTGGCTCGAGGACTTCCTCGCCGACGAGTTCAAGGGCTCGGTCGTCCTCATCTCGCACGACCGCTGGCTCCTCGACCGCGTCGTCACGCGCATCATCGAGATCGACCGCGGCGTGCTGCGCGAGTACCCCGGCAACTACGCGGCATTCCGCGCCCTCCGCGTGGAACGCATGCTCACCGTCGAGCGCCAGCACGAGAAGCAGCAGGACAAGATCCGCCAGGAGCAGGCGTTCATCGACCGCTACAAGGCCGGCCAGCGCGCGAAGCAGGCCCGCGGCCGCGAGACGCGCCTCGAGCGCTTCAAGCAGGACTCGCTCGTCGAGAAGCACGCCGAGATGGGCGTGATGAACCTCGATCTCCCCGATCCGCCGCAGATGGGCGACTTCGCGTTCGTCGCCGAGAACATCTCGAAGTCCTTCGGCGACCGCGTCTGCTTCAAGAACCTCACGCTCTCCGCACGCCCGGGCGACCGCATCGGCATCATCGGCCCGAACGGCGCCGGCAAGACGACGCTCGTCCGCACGCTGCTTGGCGACCTCGACAGCGATTCAGGCGAGATCAAGCGCTCGCCGCGCCTCTCGATCGGCTGGTTCCGCCAGACGCAGGACCACATCGACAAGCAGCAATTGGCGTGGGAGTTCCTGCAGAACACGATCCGCTCGATCGAGGGCGCCCCGCGCGCGAGCGAGCAGGAGGCGCGAAACCTCGCGGGCGCGTTCCTCTTCACCGGCGAAGAGCAGGACAAGGCGCTCGGCGACCTTTCGGGCGGCGAGCGCGGCCGGCTCGTGCTCGCGTCGCTGATCGCGAGCGCGAAGAACCTCCTCGTCCTCGACGAGCCGACGAACCACCTCGACATCCCGAGCGCCGAGCGGCTCGAGGAGGCGCTCGACAAGTTCGGCGACATCGACAAGTCGCGCATCGGCGGCAAGGGCGGGCACGGCGGCGTGCTGCTCCTGATCTCGCACGACCGCGCGCTCCTCGACGATGTGTGCGACAAGCTCGTCATCCTCGATGGCGACGGCAACGCGCGCGTGTTCGACGGCACCTACCGCGAGTGGGAAGCGAAGGCGAAGGCGGAGAAGGCCGAGGCCGATCGGGCGAAGCGGCCCGCGCCGAAGCAGCAGCCGAAGCCCACGCCTGCGCCCGCGGCGGCGAAGCCGCAGAACAAGCCACAGCCGAAGCAGAAGTCGCGCTTCAGCAATCTGCCTCTCGAGAAGATCGAGCAGCGCATCGCCGACATCGGACGCGAGCTGCGCGAGATCGACCAGTCGTTCGCCGACCCGAAGATCGCAAGCGACACCGCCCGCACGAAGAAGCTGCTCGCGCGCCGCGAGGAGCTTGGCGGTGATCAGGAAGAGCTCGAGGCGGAGTGGCTTCGCAAGAGCGAGGCGTAAGAGCGAGGCGTAAGAGCGGCGACGCGGTTTCGAGCGCTCGTCGCTGCGGCGGCTCGCTTTGGTGCTGCTGACGTCTCGGATGCCTCTCCGTATCCCCAAAGGGAGCGGCCGCAGCCGCGACCGCGCAATCCTCGGGTGCCGGCAGGTTTCAGCCTGCTGCGCGACTCGCGCCAGCCCTCAAATCCCGCGCCCTCAAATCCCGCGCCCTCGGTTCCGCAGGCTGAAGTCCGCCGCAAGCGACGGCCGCTCATATCGCGTCAGGCCGTGAACAGCATCGCGCCAGATCCGTTGCGGATCTCGACAAGTCCAGCGCGCGCGAACTCAGCCGGCACTTCGCAGACCTTGCCGAAGCCCATCGAATCCACGCGGAACTGCTGAACATGCGGCGAACCGCCCTCCGGATCGCGAATGACGATCTCGAGCGTTTCACCGACATCGAACCCAACGCCAAGAACCGCGACGCGGCCGCTCTCTGGATCGGCGAAGATCTCGACATGCGCCTTCTGCGCGCCCTGGATCCGCTTCAGATCGAGGTGACGGGCGCGACCGAAGTCGAAGCCGGCCATCGTCGAGGCGATCGAACGCATGTCCGCGTCGACGATCTCCGCGGTCGCGAAACCAGCGAGCTTCTCGGAGACCGCGACATAGCGCCAGTTGAAGTAGACCGACACGCACAGCGCCGCGAGCAAGAAGAACGCCGCCGCACGCCAGTACGGCTGCCGAACCGTCTGCAGGCGCTCGCGCTCGCGCGTGATGCCGTCGATGATCGAGCGCACCGTGTCGACCGACATCTGATCGCGGCTGGGAGCGGACGCCTTCGCAGCGGCAGCGCGCGAACCGATCACAGCGATCGGAGCGGCAGCGGCGGTCTCCTGCTCGATCACATACGCGACGCGCCCGAGCGTGCGAAGGCGCAGCGACTCGCTCGGAGTCTCGTCAGAGCGGAGCGATGGCTCGAGCACGAGCCGCTCCTGCATCGACCGCACCTCGGCCTGAAGCGAGGGCGACGCAGCCGCAAAGAGACGCTCAAGGCGAGTCTCCTCGGTCGGCTCGATCAATCCCCGTGCCTCGAGTTCCGCAAGCTGCATCAGCTCGTCACGATCGACCCCGCCGCCGAGGGGGCCGCCGGGGGTTGCATCGCCTTGACCTGTCGTAAACCTATCAGTCATTCCTACCTACATCCTGCTGGAGGCGCTGATTCGACACCCGGGGATTTACAACCGCCCCGAGTCTGCCCGGACACGCCTTCCTACCCTGCGAATGCGCGATACGCGCCCCACGCAAGGGCGGTTGCGACATGATCTTCTGATTCGGCTGCGCGGCGCCAAAGACCGCTGTCACCGCAGCACCGAGAACCTTGCGCCGCGGGAGCCCGGCTGCGCGCGCGGAGGTTGGCAGCGGACGCAGCGTCATGCCGAGTCTCCCGCCGAGCCCGAGGCCGCATCAAGGCCCTCAAGTTCCCGAAGCTTCGTGAGCCCTCGGCTGAGGGCGCTCTTCACGGTTCCAAGCGGCGCGTCGAGCTGCTCCGCGATCTCTCGAAGGCTGAAACCTTGGAGGTACGCGCGCTCAATGACGGTCCGCTGCAGCTCGGGAAGCCTCGCCAGTTGGCGTCGCAGACGATCTCGCCCCTCGGACGATTCAGCGCGACTTCCGTTGGCATCCGCCGCGAACGCGGGTGATTCCACGCGATTCTCGTCCAAAGCCACGCGATCCGGCCGTGCCGACTGCCGACGCAGCCGGTCGATCAGGTGCCGCCGGGTGATGAGCATGACCCAGGTGACCAGCTTCGCGCGGTGCGGATCGAATCGGTCGGCCGTCCTCCACAGGCGGACGAACACCTCCTGAACCGCATCCTCGGTCTCGGGCCGCGTGCCCAGCACTTGCCGGGCAGATTGGTAGACCAGCACGCTGAAACGAGCGTACAGCTCGTCGAGAGCCGCTTCATCGGAAGCGGCTACGCGCTGCATCAGCTGCCAGTCGGCGTGTTCGGCGGGCTCCATTCGAGGCTCCTCATCGGGAAATCTACCGCAGAACGATGTGAAATCCAGACTTAGGACTTCAATCGCGGAAAGACGGGGGTATCTTGCCTCATGTCCGAGAGTCCCCGTGCGCGTCGCATCCGTTTCCGACGCGTGTCGAAGGACAAGTTGATCCCGCGTTCGGCGCGGTCTTCGGCACGGTCCCGTTTCGGGAACCGTTCCAAGGGCCGAGCCTTCGGTGGATCAGCTTCCTGAGAGGTCGCCCGAGCCCAAGCTCTGGCGCATGGTTCTAGAGATGACCCGCTGCCGCCCAGCCTCGCTGTTGCGCGCTCGTCCGTCTTGCACCGGACGCGGGGTCATGATTTCGAATCGCATCCTCGCGGCACGGGCATTCACGATCCTCGAACTGCTGGTCGTCATCTCGGTTGTCGCGATCCTCACCGCGATCCTGATGCCGGCGCTGGCGCGCGTGCGCGAGGCAGGCGAGCGCATGCAGTGCGCAAGCAACATGCGCCAGGTCGCCTGCGCCATCATCGACTACTCCGACGACCACCGCGACCGCCTGCCGGCGCTCGACTACACCGCGCAACAAGGAATGGTGCCCCGCTTCAGCGAGGCAATGGCGCTGTCTGACACCACCGGCCGTAGGGCCGATGGCCTCGGTCGCCTCATCCTCGGTAAGAACGGCGGCTACCTCGGCGACCCGCGCGTGCTCTACTGCCCCTGCCACCGCGGCGACCATCCCTTCTCGCGCTACGAGTCACAGCTCACGGCGCGCACGCCGTCCGGCTTCGGCGAGACGGTGTTCTGCAACTACCACTACCGTGGAACCTTCGATCCCGTCACGATGGAGCTGCTTCCGCGCGATGTGCGGCCGGACCTCGTGCTGCTGGTCGACGGTCTTCGCTCCCGGCGCGACTTCAGCCATGTCCTCGGAACCAACCGTCTGAAGGCCGATGGCTCGGTGGATTGGCACGCGGACACCGCGAACGCGATCTATCGTGCGCTTCCCATCGAGCCGATGGGCTTTGGCGATGCCGATGTGTTCGCGGCGGTGTGGACGCTCATCGACCGCCGTCCGCCTTCAAGCGACGACTGAAACCCGTCAACCGACGCTCATCGCTCGACTTCGTCGCGGCGCAGGTCGATCGCTTGCGCTCGGTGGCGCCGTCCGTCGAGATCCACCGCTTCCGCGCGCAACGCCTTCCATGGGCTCCGAACCAGCGCGAGATCGATTCTCCAGAACGGATACTTGGCGGGGTAGGTACCGCCCCAGCCCGCGCCGGCATGCGCGAAGGCATCGACATATCCCGTGCCGAACGCGCGCAGCGAGTTGCTCCCGCCCGGTGTGTTGAAGTCACCGATGAGGAGATCGGGTGAGGTCGGATCGGCGCCCGCCACGAGTGCGGCGAGCTCGCCTGCGGTCTGCTCGCGCGGGAGGCGCGGGTCGCTCGGGAGGTCGATGGCCCGAATCGAGATCGGACCCCACTTCGTCGACACGACGATTCGGCTTGCAGAGCCTCGCTTCGCAGCAGCGATGGGCGTCGCCTCGATGACAGGCAACCGCGAGAGAAGCGTGAATCGCCCGGGGCGATGAATCTCGTAGCCAGCGGCAAGGCAGCGCAGCGCGCGCTCGCCCGTGGCGAGCTGGCCGGCGTCGGTCAGCACCACGATGTCGCCGCCGAGATCGATGAGCTCGTCGAGCACCAGCGCGTTCATATTTTCCTCGAGCGGATAGCTCGCGTTCCAGTGCACGATGCGCAGCGCATCGGTGGGCCGAGCCTTCGGCAAGCCCCACATCTCGAGCAGTCCGACGCCGACGCAGGCAGCCGAGAGCACACCGACAGCCACGAGCCCGCGCGCCTCGGGCCTGTCGCGGCCGAGGCCCCGCACCGCGGCCAGCGCGATCAACGCCCAGAGCAGCGCGGCGCCTGCGAGCAGCGGCCGCGGCACGAACCAGACCCACTGCAGCGCCACAACCGAGTCCGTCGCGAACTCCGACACGACAAACGCGGCGATCACGAGGATCGCCGGCCACTTGAGCAGCGAGAGCAGCCGCGAGGGCTTTGGAGCTGTCGAATCGGTCGCCATGTTTCGCGCGGGAGTTTTCGGCGCAACCGCGGGCGCCTCGTGAGCGCCACCTCGGCGAGACCAACGAACGCTACGCCCGCCCCCTCTGCGGCGGAGGCAGGTTCTCGCCACGATCACGCTCGGCGAGGACGCGCGCCACGGTCGGACCGAGCCCATGCGCAGCGCAGATCACGGCGCTGTTGGCAACCAACCTGCGGCCGAGGCCGCATTCGATGGGACCTTCGTCGACATCGCCGATCCACGCGCCGGCCTCGCGCGCAAGAAGCACAGCGCCCGCGTGATCCCAGATGTAGTTGCCGGGCCCGCTGCCGCGGCGGCTGTACGCGATGTCCGCTTCCCCGAGGATGACGAGCCCGTACTTCGCCTGGCTGTCCGCGTGCACGAGCGTGCACGGATGCCCAGACGCCTCGCCGACCGAGCGGCGCGCATCCTTCTGCTTGTCGGTCGCGCGCGACGGCGCGACCACCCGTACCGTCGCAGCAGCACCCAAGGGATCGCGTGCCACGCGCCAACGCGTCGGCTCGCCCTCGTCGCCTGCGTCGAGCGGGTACGACCAGCAGCCCTCGCCGGCAACGGCCGAAAGCAGCACTCCGCCCGCAAGCGTCGGGTAGCCGTTCGACGCGAAGACCGGCTCGCCCTTGCGCAGAAGCGCGAGGCATGGACACCAGTGCTGGTGATCGACAAAGCCCTGCGTTCCGTCGATCGGATCGAGCACCCAGACATCCTCGACATCGCGCGCACGGCCGTCGAACTGACCTGCCGAGAGGAGCCGCGCGATCTCCGGCTCGCCGCCGTCGAAACCCCACTCGTGCAGCAGCGCGCGGCAATGCGCCTCTGCGGCGAGCTTCCCGCCGATCGAGTGGTGGTCTTCCTCCGCGATCACCGGGATGCGGCCGAACGCCCGCTCGAGCTCGGACAGGATGTAGATCTGGAGCGCCACATCGACCGCGGTCACCACCGAGCCGTCGGGCTTCTGGACGATCGCCTCGGGCGGAAGCCCCTGGCGTGCCGCGACCGCGAGGTTGGTGGCGTCGTGCATGATGTCCGCAGCGAGGTCGAGGGTCTCAAGGTCGATGCGGTGCATGGCGGGAGCGTAGCAATGCGCTTCGGCGCCGTGACCCCGCCCACTTCCTGCCACGGTGCCAATGTGGCAGACGACCGACCCGCCCCCGCCGACTTCCGCAGCGTCTGGCACACGAAACGGCGCCTTACGGCTGGCACCGACTTTGCATTTCCAGCCGACCTCGACGGGCTGCGGCCCGGCCGGGGCGCATGCGCGACCCAGCGCATGCCCGCCAGTCAGCGCCCCGCGCAACCCGCCGGGCGGGAAGGAACGAAATCATGTCAAACGGAACCAGCAAGATCATCGGCATCGACCTCGGCACCACCAACTCGTGCGTCGCCATCATGGAAGGCGGCCAGCCGAAGGTCCTCATCAACGCACAAGGCAGCCGCACGACCCCCTCGGTCGTCGCGTTCACGGACAAGGGCGAGCGCCTCGTCGGCCAGCCCGCGAAGCACCAGCAGGTCACCAACCCGAAGAACACGATCTACTCGATCAAGCGCTTCATGGGCCGCCGCACGAACGAAGTGGCCCGCGAGCAGAAGATGGTGCCCTACGCCATCCAGGGCGGCGGCGACGAGCTCGTGAAGGTCGACATCCGCGGCAAGCAGTACACGCCGCCGGAGATCAGCGCGATCGTCCTCCAGGAGCTCAAGAAGGTCGCCGAAGACTACCTCGGCGAGAAGATCGACCGCGCGGTCATCACCGTGCCGGCGTACTTCAACGACGCGCAGCGCCAGGCGACCAAGGACGCCGGCGAGATCGCCGGCCTCAAGGTCGAGCGCATCATCAACGAGCCGACGGCGGCCGCGCTTGCGTACGGCCTCGAGAAGAAGAAGAACGCCCGCATCGCGGTCTTCGACCTCGGCGGCGGTACCTTCGACGTTTCGATCCTCGATGTCGGCGACGGCGTGTTCGAGGTGCTCTCGACCAACGGCGACGGCCACCTCGGTGGCGATGACTTCGACGACCGCATCATCACCTTCCTCGCTGACGAGTTCCGCAAGAAGGAAGGCATCGACATCACCAAGGACGCGATGGCGCTCCAGCGCCTCAAGGAAGCGGCCGAGAAGGCGAAGATCGAGCTCTCCACCCAGATGGAGACCACGGTCAACCTGCCGTTCATCACCGCCGACCAGACCGGCCCGAAGCACCTCCAGGTCACCGTCACCCGCGCGAAGTTCGAGGACATGTGCTCCGACCTCTTCACCCGCCTGCGCGGTCCGTGCGAGCAGGCGCTCAAGGACGCGAAGCTCGACCCGAAGGATGTCCAGGAAGTCGTGATGGTCGGTGGCTCGATCCGCATCCCCAAGGTCCAGCAGATCGCGAAGGAGATCTTCAAGACCGACGCGCTCGACCGCTCGATCAACCCGGACGAGGTCGTCGCCATCGGCGCCGCGATCCAGGGCGGCGTGCTGGTGGGCGATGTGAAGGATGTCCTTCTCCTCGATGTCACCCCGCTCTCGCTCGGCGTCGAGACGCTTGGCAGCGTGATGACCACGCTCATCCCACGCAACACCACGATCCCGACCTCGAAGAAGGAGACCTTCTCGACGGCTTCCGACAACCAGAGCTCGGTGACGATCCATGTCCTGCAGGGCGAGCGCCCGATGGCCGGCGACAACCGCAGCCTCGGCAAGTTCGACCTTGCGGGCATCCCGGCCGCGCCGCGTGGCATGCCGCAGATCGAGGTCGAGTTCGCGATCGACGCGAACGGCATCCTCAATGTGTCTGCCACCGACAAGGCCTCCGGCAAGAAGCAGGAGATCAGGATCACCGGCTCGTCGGGCCTTTCGAAGGACGACATCGAGAAGATGAAGCGCGAGGCCGAGGCGAACGCAGCGGCCGACAAGCAGCGACGCGAACTCGTCGACCTGCGCAACCAGGCCGAGCAGATCGTCTACGGCACGAAGAAGACGCTCACCGACCTCGGCGACAAGGTGCCTGCGGCCACGCGCAGCGCGGTCGAGAGCGCGATCTCGAATGTCGAGGAGCGCGTGAAGGGCGATGACGCGGCGGCGATCCAGAAGTCGCTCGACGCGCTCAACCAGGCCGCGCAGGAGCTCGGCAAGATCTCGTACGAGTCGGCGAAGGCGGGCGGCCCCGGCACCGCGGGCGCCGCTGGCGATGCGCCGAAGAAGGACGATGTGATCGACGCCGAGTACGAGGTGAAGGACGGCAACTGACCGGTTGACGACCACCGTATGCCCACACAGCCTCGCCGCGAGTCCTCGCGGCGAGGCTGTTTTACTGGTTGCGCGAATTGCAGAACCGCAAAACCGTGCCGCGCAGCGACCCGCTCGTACCCGCTTGTACCCGGCACCCGACGGGCACAGTGAAGGATGCGCGCAGATACAACCACCACAGTGACTTATGCCTTGGGCTCGAGGTGCCAGGGATGTACCCGCTCGTACCCGCTCGTACCCGCGAACTACCCGGCACCGTTCCTCAACACTGCGCCTCTGCGGGAAAATCAGTTTTCGGGCCGCAATCCACGCGCTGCGATATCGCAACGCGATGCGATGCGATTCGCGAAAGAAACACCCCGCGCGTGCGACGCGCGGGGTGAGAGTGTTGCTCAAGAAGGAAGGAAGAAAGGAGAAGGGTAAAGGAAAGAGGAAAGAGCGTAGAGGAAACTCAGAGGGGGGCCCTCGCGACACGGAACCCGAGGATGATGCCCGTGGTGTCGGGCGTTAAGGCGGAGCGCCAGGAGGAGCGCACGATGTCCGCGTAGTCGTCCCACCCGCCGCCGCGCGTCACGCGCTGCGAGCCGAGGGTCGGCCCCGTCGGGTTCGTCTGCGCCGCCGACGAGTAGTAGCCGTACCAGTCGTTCACCCACTCCCACACATTGCCCGACATGTCGTACAGGCCGTAGCCGTTTGCAGCCTTGCCGCCAACGGGGCGCGTCTGACCGTTCAGGGTCTGGTTGAATCTGCCCCACGCGATGCTTCCGACGAGCGTGTCGTCGTTTGTCCCGTTCAGGTACCCCATGAAGCCGTGGAACGCCGTCGTCGTGCCCGCTCGGTACGCGTACTCCCATTCGGCCTCGGTCGGAAGCCGCATGCCAGTCGCCGCCAGAAAGCCCTGGATCGTGTTCCACGACACCCGCTCGACAGGCCGGTTCGGCACCTGTGCCGCGGGCACCTCTGCGCTTGCACTTTGGAAACCCGACGGATTCGACCCCATCTTCGCAGTCCACTGCGCCTGCGTCACCTCGTAGCGGCCCATGTAGAACGCATTCGTCAGGGTCACCGCGTGCACGGGGCTTTCGTCGCCGTTGCACCCGTACGTATTCGACGCCGAGCACCCCATGTTGAAAGTCCCCGGCGGGATCAGCATCATCTCGATGCCCGTGCCGTTGTCGCGCACCCGCCACGCCCAGCCAGTCGCAATGATCGCGGCGCGCAGCGACGCATCGGTCACCACCGCTGGATCAGGTATCGCCTCGAGCATGGTGGCCCACGACGGAGTCTGCACCTCGAGATAACTGAACCCCCCCGCCACGGTCACCGTGCCCTTCGGGCTCGTCACGACAACATTCGCGGCACCAACCGAGCCTGCGGGCGTCACCGCCGTCACCGTCGTCGAGTTCACAGCGACCACGCTGGTCGCCGGCACGCCGCCGATCGTGACCGATGAGGTGCCCGCGAGATACTGGCCGGTGATCGTGATCGCCGTGCCGCCCGTGTACAGTCCACTCGACGGCGAGATCGAGGTCACCGATTGCAACACATAGGTGAACGGCGTCGCCGCGAGGCTGGTGCCCGCGGGCGTCGTGACGGCGATCTGCGCCGCGCCCGCCGCGCCTGGCGGCGTGGTCGCGCGCACCTGCGTTGGCGACAGCACCGTGACGGCCGTGCACGGCGCGCCGCCAACCGTCACCTCGCTCGTCGCCGCAAGCGCCGTGCCCGTGATGGTGATCACCGTGCCGCCGAGCACGCTGCCGTGCGGGGGCATGACCGACGAGATCGTCGCCGGGCAGGTGCCCCACTGCGACAGCACGGCGGAGAGATCAACGCCGTTGACCACTCCATCTCCGTTGGTGTCGCCACTGCAGCCGGATTGGGCGTGCGCGACCGAGACGCCCAGTGATGCGACGAACGCGGCGACGGTGACGAGAAACGCCCGAACCGGGCGCGTGCGAGCGATTGCGATTGCCATGTCGGACCCTCGGGTTGCTGTCAAGTCGAGAACGAGAACTTCCCAAAGGTACCGCGGGCGGCCGCCGCGACAAAGACGGTGACCGAGTTTGCCGGATATCGGGCGGGTCCACGGGCTTTCCGGGCTCGACTGGCTCCCCTGTAGACTGCCGCCCCTCGATGCCTCATTCCGCCCAACAACCCAAGCCCATGCAGACGGTGAAGGGCATTCCCGTGTCGCCGGGCATCGTCATCGGACGGGTCTTCATGCTCGGCGAGGCCGAGACCCATGTCCCGCGCAGGGACATCGACGAGCACGAAATCGAGGGAGAGATTGAGCGCCTCGACGCCGCGCTGCGGGACGCCGGGGCCGACCTCGTCGTCCTCCGAGACCGCACCGAACAGCAGCTCGGCCGAGAGGCAGCGAAGATCTTCGGCTTCCACCTCGGACTCGTCCAGGACCCTGCCCTCCTCGGCCCGATGCGCGAACGCGTCCGCCGCGACCGAATCAACGCTGAGGTCGCGGTCGCAGACAGCTTCAAGAAGGTCACGGACCAGTTCAAGGCGATCGGCAACGAGGTCTTCCGCCAGAAGGCGAACGATGTCCTCGACCTCGAGCGCCGCGTGCTCGGCAAGCTGATGGGCGAGAACGAGTCGCGCCTCTCCGCGCTCACGGAGCCGGTCATCATCATCGCGCACGAGCTCACGCCGTCGCAGACGGCGGGCATGGATCGCAAGAAGATCCTCGGCATCGCCACCGACCTCGGCGGCCGCACGAGCCACACCTCGATCGTCGCGCGCGCGATCGAGATCCCCTGCGTCGTCGGCTGCCAGCGCGTGATGCAGCGCGCCGAGGACGGCGATCTCGTGATCGTCGACGGCGACACCGGCGTCGTGGTGGTGCGGCCCGATGAACGCACGCTCGAGGAGTACCGCAGCCAGCAGGATCGCTTCTCGAACTACCGCGCGATCCTCCGCGAGACCGCGCGCCTCGAGGCCGTCACCAAGGACGGCACGCGGATCAAGCTGCTCGGAAACATCGAGTTCCCGCACGAGGTCGAGAACGTGCTCGCCAACGGCGGCGACGGCGTCGGCCTCTACCGCACCGAGTTCCTCTACCTGACGAACGACCACGAGCCGAGCGAGGACGAGCAGT
>JBEAUK010000087.1:0-26369 GCA_041161465.1 Planctomycetota bacterium
GCCGGCCTTCGGCATCATCAGTGAGCTGGTCACCGTCCACAGCCGCAAGCCGCTGTTCGGCTACAAGCTGATCGCGTTCAGCTCGATCGCCATCGCGGTGATCAGCTTCCTCGTGTGGGGCCACCACATGTTCACGAGCGGTCAGTCGACCTACGCGATGTTCGCGTTCTCGTTCCTGACCTTCTTCGTGGCGATCCCGACCGCGATCAAGGAGTTCAGCTGGGTCGCGACGATCTGGAAGGGCTCGATCGCGCTGAACTCGCCGATGCTCTACACGCTGGCGTTCCTGATCATCTTCGCGATCGGCGGCCTCACCGGCGTCATCCTCGGCTCGCTCAACGTCGACCTGCACCTGCACGACACCTACTTCGTCGTCGCGCACTTCCACTATGTGATGATGGGCTCGGCGCTGATCGCCATGATCGGCGGCCTGCACCACTGGTGGCCGAAGATGTTCGGCGTGATGTACTCGGAGTTCTGGGGCAAGATCGCCTGCACGCTCGTGTTCGTCGGCTTCAACCTGACCTTCTTCACCCAGTTCATGCTGGGCTCGCAGGGCATGCCGCGCCGCTACTACAGCTACGACCAGCTCGAGGGCATGGCGGAGACCTTCCGCATCTACCACCACCTCTCGACGGGTGGCTCGTACATCATGGCGCTCGGCTTCGTCATCACGGGCATCTACCTGCTCCACTCGCTCTTCGCGGGCAAGAAGGCGCCGGCCAATCCGTGGGGTGGAGCGAGCCTCGAGTGGCAGTGCACCTCGCCGCCGCCGCACGACAACTTCTCGAAGACCCCGCGCGTCGGCGACTGCTACGACTTCAGCGCGGTTCGCTGGGATGAGAAGCAGCAGGGCTATGTGGTTGACGCCGAGGCGCACGCCGCGTCGGCCGGTTCAGGAAAGGGGCACTGATTCGTGTCGCACGCGCACTCTGCAGATTCGCATGACGACCACGGCCATCACGGCCATGGCGATCACGCGAAGTACCCGTTCCTCGCGCACCACTTCGACACCCCGAACCAGCAGTTCGAGTCGGGCAAGCTCGGCATGTGGGTGTTCCTCGCCACCGAAGTCCTCTTCTTCGGCGCACTGTTCGTGATGTACGCGATCATGCGCTTCAAGAGCCCCGAGGTCTTCTCGTACGCGAGCAACTACCTCGACACCATCCTCGGCGGCATCAACACCTGCGTGCTGATCCTCTCGAGCCTCACGATGGCCGTCGGCGTGCGTGCCGCGCAGACCAACAAGAAGGGTCTGCTCGTAACCTGCCTCGCGCTCACCCTCGCCGGCGCGATCGGCTTCCTCGTCATCAAGTACTTCGAGTACTCGCACAAGTTCCACCTCAACCTGAAGTGGGGCATGGCGTTCTATCAGCCCGTCGACTCGGAAGACGCCGAGCTCGTCAAGGTTGCGCCGAAGCCTGTCGAGAACCCCGTGCTCGCGATCGCTGCGCCGAATCCATCGGCAGGCGCGACCAACGCCCCGATCGTTCCGCTCCCGCCGGCCGACCGCAGCGCGATCGCGCTGCCGAAGGCCGGTCCCGATGGAGTCGCCACGGTCGCGCTCGTCGAGAAGGCGCAGGAGCCCGCGCATCTCAAGCCGGAGTCCGAGGATCACCTGCTCGACCCGGTGATGCCAGTCAACACGCACAGGTTCTTCGCCATCTACTACATCATGACCGGCCTGCACGGCATCCACGTGCTGATCGGCGTGGGCGTGATCGGCTGGCTCCTGGTGATGGCGATGCGCGGCGCCTACAGCAGCGACTACTTCACGCCCGTCGATCTCGTCGGCCTCTACTGGCACGTGGTCGACCTGGTCTGGATCTTCCTCTTCCCGCTCTTCTATCTCATCCACTGACGGACGATGCATTGGCGGTGAGGGCGCCCGGCGCCGCACCGACACGCGACCAAAGGACCGACCATGGCAAGCGCCCAACACGCAGCCCACTCCCACGGCGACGAGCCTCATCCGCTCGTCGGCCACCTCGTGCCGTACTCGACGCTGTTCGCGACGGGTCTCGCGCTCCTGTTCCTCACCGTCATCACGGTGGCGGCGCGCTACATCGATCTCGGCGAAGCGAACATCTACCTCGCGATCGGCATCGCGGTCGTCAAGGCGACCCTCGTGTCGCTCTTCTTCATGCACCTCCGCTGGGACCGTCCGTTCAACCTGATGGTGCTCGTCGGCTCAATGCTGTTCGTGGTGCTGATGATGGTGTTCTGCATGATGGATGTCGGCCAGTACGAGTCGACGCTCAACAAGGGCAATCCGGCGAAGGTGCAGTCGTACCTCGACGCGAACGCGCCCTACGCGCCGATCACCAAGAAGTGACCCGCGCGCGGCACCCGCGCCTCGGTTCCGTCAGACAGAACCCGGAGGCAGCGCTCGGTGCAGGCCATGATGGAACGCGACACCCCATTCGATGACCCAGCGGCCCGCTTTGAAGCGGGCCGCTTTGGCATGTGGCTGTTCCTGATCGTGCTCGGCGTGCTCTTCGTCGCCACGATCCTGGGCTACCTCGTGGTGCGCATCGACAACGGCGAGACATTCGTCCCCGCCGACGCGCCGCCGCCGCCGAAGCTGCTCCTCGTGAGCACATTCGCGCTGCTCGTCTCAAGCTTCACCATGCAGCGCGCGGCGGCCGCTGGGCGCTCGGGCGACCCTCGCCAGGGCGGCATGATGGTGGTGACCATGCTGCTCGCGCTCGCGTTCCTCGTGATGCAGGGGGTGGCGTGGGCGCAACTCGTGCGCGAGAACCTCACCATCACCGACAACCTGTACGCGTGGACCTTCTATGTGCTGACTGGACTGCACGCGGCGCATGTCATCGGCGGCCTGCCGCCGATGGCCATCACCACTTGGCGGGCGATGCGCGGTCGCTACGGCCCCGACGACCATCGGGGGATCGTCTACTGCGCGATGTACTGGCACTTCCTCGATGCGGTCTGGATCGTGCTCTACGCAACGCTCTGGCTCGGCTCGCTTCGCTGAGGAAACGGCGCGGCGGCGCGGGGGAGGTTCCCCGGAGGAGCCTCCACGCCACGCCGCCTGCCTGACACTTCATGCGACAAATGGGCGGGGCTCCGCCTCAAAAGCTGCACATTGCTCGGAGATTCAGAAGCCGTTCGCCGGTTCCGGCGCGGCGGGGGCAGCGATGGGCGCAAGCCTGACGCCGTCGCGCTCGCGGAGGATCGCGTACGCCGCGAAGTAAAGGACGGGCACCGACAGGACCGGCGTGCCGTCGGCGCGCTCGATGCGCGCGACCGCTGGGCCGATCGGGATCGTCACCACATGCTCGATGCCGTCGATCGTGATGCGCGCCGTGCGGTCGGGGGCAAGCCCGGCCGCCACCAGCGACTCGATCGACACCAGCGTCCACGGATGCCACTCCGCCGTGCGGACAGCGAGCATCGGGCTCTTGAGCCGCAGGCCATCCTTCGTCAGCTCCTCCTCGGTCGGCAGCGGCGCTGCGGGCGCCTGCAGTTCGCGCGAGAGGAAGTAGTGCGCATACGAGATCTCCTTCATCCGCCGGATCATGTCCGGGTCGCGCAGGGTGACCGTCGTCTGCGGGTGGCGCGCAAGCCAGTCGGCCCAGCTCGTGATGCACACATTCGGGAGCGGCGTGAGCGTCACGCCATCCTTCGCGAGCGGCCCGGCGATCGCGCGCGCCTCGAGCTGGCTGAACAAGGTCGACGCCGACGGGGGGGCGGGCGTGCCGTCGGCGGAAGGCGGAAGCTTTTCGCAGAACGCCAGGTTCGAGTCGTAGAGCAGTCCGCTCACCTCGAAGCGGCGCACGCTGCCGCCCAAGGTGCGGTCGAACACCATCGCGCTGTCGCAGAGCGGCGAGTAGGTCGCCACCACCGGCCGGCCCGCCACCGTGTCGTTCACGACCTCGTGCGCGTTCATCATCGACAGCGGCCAGGCGTGGGCGACGCCGTCGATCACGATCCCGATCACGCGGTCGGTGGGAACCACGAACTTCGGGCGGTTCTGCGAGTTGTAGACGATCATCTCGCTGCCGCGCAGGTGCCTTGGATCGTCGAGCGAGGGCAGGAAGCCGCGCGGGTTGCCCGAGCCAACGAGCGTCGACTGGTTGATCGCGAGGTTCGAGAGGTCGAAGCCGTAGCTCTCGACCGAGCGCCCATCGCCGATCGGGCGGTGGCCCAGCAGCACGGGAAGCAGGCTCCAGCCCATCAGGAGCAGCACGAGCAGCCCGGCGAGGGCGATGACCCAGCCGCCGCCGCGGAAGGTGAGCGTGGGCGATCCGGTCGCCGCAGCCGTCGGCGCGCTCTGGCTGGCTGCATCGGTCGAAGGAACCTCGTTCACGGTGCTGTCTCCGCAGGGGCGGGTGTGGGCGCTGGCGCAGGCGTCGACTGCGTGACGGTGGTCCGATCGCCGCGCCCGCGCAGGAACGCCTCGGCGCTGATCGAGCCTCGGTCAAGGGTCATCACCGCAAGCACCAGCGGCAGGTAGGTGATGCTGCCGAGAAAGAGCTTGCGCGCCGACGCATGATCGCGGGAACGATAGAAGCCAAATGCGAGCCAGAGGAACCAGAGCGCGAGGATGAACGACACAAGCGCGCTCCAGACGCCCGCAAGCCCGAGGAGCGTCGCGCTGAGGCCAAGCGGGATCAAGGGCAGCGTGGTGATGATCACGGCCTGCGCGGTGATCTCGCCGCCATCGTCGCGCACGGGCAGCATCGCGTGGCCGCCGCGCGCGTAGTCCTCGCGGTACATCCAGGCGAGCGCGAGGAAGTGGGGGATCTGCCAGATGAACAGAAGCCCGCCGAGAAGCCACGCGCCCGGCTCAAGCGCGCCGGTCACCGCGGCCCAGCCGATCATGGGCGGAATCGCGCCGCAGACGGCGCCCACGAGCGTGTTGAAGGTCGTGCGCGGCTTGAGCGGCGTGTAGAGCAGTGCGTAGAGCAGGATGTTGATCGCAGCGAGCGCCGCGGGCAGAAGCCCGACCTTGAGTCCGAGGAGTGCTGCGCCTGCGTATCCGGTGAGCACCGCTGCCACGAACACGGTCGCGGGGCCGATCTGGCGCGCGGGCAGCGGGCGACCGCGGGTGCGGTGCATGAGCGCGTCGCGGCGCCGCTCGAACAGCTGGTTGAAGAGCGATGCGCTCGCAGCGGCGAGCGCCGTGCCTGCGCAGGTCCAGCCGAGCAGCGCCCAGTCGATCGGACCCACCGACGCGAGCGCAAATCCAACCGCGGTCGTGCCAAGCACCAGCGCGTTGAGGCGGATCTTGGTGAGCTCGAACCAGATCCCAAGCGTGCTGCGGGCGCGTGCGGGCGGTCCGCCTCGCGGATCGAGCGCGACCGCATCACCGTCGGCGGGCGCGACGGGGTCGATGGTCGCCTCGACGACAGGGATTGCTTGATTTCGCGCGGCTTCGGGCATCTGTGGCTCGGGGTCGAAATCCTACTATACGCCTCACTTCGGCCGCGCTCACGGCGACCGAATCGGGACGAATCGCGATGCCAACCGAACTCCTCTCCATCCTCGCGCAGGCTGCGGACGCAGCAGGCGCCGCGCCCGCCGCCGCAGGCACCGTCACACCGCTCCCCACGCTCCTCGCGCTGTTCGTCGTCGGTGCGGCGATCGTGGTTGGCATCGCGGCCATGATCCGCACGGTGCACCTTGCGCTCGGCTTCGCCACCACGGCCGCCATGTGGGCGATCGGGTATGTCGCGATGCTCGCGCCTGGTCTCTGGCTCGGCGAGGCGCTCTTCGTGCTCACGCTCGCGATGCCTGTCCTCTTCGGCGCGATCGCGCGTCGCGGCGGCGCGTCGGCGCTCAATGTCGGACTTGTCTCCGCCTTCGCGAACCTGCTCATCATCGGCGCGTTCCTTCGCGACGAGCAGCAGGGGTCCAAGTTCGCTCCCGTGCTGTATGTGGTCGGCCTCTTCGTGGCAAGCGCGGCGCTCGCAAGCTTCGGAGGATTCCTCGCGCGCAAGCGTCCGCCGATCCGGCTTCCGTCGAACGCAGGGCTCTTCTCCGTGGTCGCGGCCGTCACCGTCTTCATCCTGCTCGTCACGGGCGGTCTCGTGACGGGCCTTGAGAGCGGCCTCGCGGTTCCCGACTGGCCCAACTCGTTCGGTCACAACATGCTGCTCTATCCGCTGAGCGAGATGAAGGGCGGCATCTACTACGAGCACGCGCACCGGCTCTTCGGCATGCTCGTCGGAACCACGGCGCTCGTGCTCGCGGTGGTGGTGTGGCGAGAGGAGTCGCGCCCGTGGGTCCGAGGTCTCGCGCTCGCGTTCCTCGCCGCCGTCTGCGTGCAGGGGATCTTCGGCGGCCTGCGCGTCACGGGTCGCATCACCGTCGAGACCGATCCGACCGCGCTGACGCCAAGCACGGCGCTCGCGATCGTGCACGGCATGTTCGGTCAGGTGATTCTCGCGCTCGCCTGCGTGATCGCCTGCGTCACGAGCAACGCGTGGAAGACCTCGTGGCCCGCCGCGAGCCTCGCGAACGCGGGTCGCCTGCGCGTGCTTCCGCTTGCGCTCTTGGGCATGCTGCTCGTTCAGCTCTTCCTCGGCGCGAGCTACCGACATCTGCAGATTCCACCCGCCGACGGCAACCCGGCTGTGCATCCCGCGTGGCCGATCTGGGGTCACATCATCGGCGCGTTCATCGCGCTGACGCTCGCGGTCGCCACCGGCGCGACTGCGTCGAGCCGCGGCAAGGATTTCAAGCCGCTGCGCATCCTCGGCAAGGGCCTGGTGCATGGCGTCGGGCTTCAGTTTGCCCTTGGAATCGCCGCGCTCGTCGTCGTGCTGATCCGCGTCGACGCGAGGATCCCGGCGTACGAGGTGATCACCACCTCGGCGCACCAAGCGCTTGGCGCGGTGCTGTTGGCGACGACCGCCATGCTCGCCGCGTGGTGCCTGCGGCTTGTTCCGCAGCCGGATGCCGCCGAGGTCGCGGTTACTCCGTCGTCACGCGTGGCTTGATGATTTCCTGAAGCGCGAGCACCGCATAGATCGTCGCGAGTTCCTCGCTCGCTTCCTCCCAGCGCGGCGTGTCGTTCCTCCAGGAACCGTCCTCGCGCTGCCGAGTCGCGAGCGCGTCGACGAGCTCCGCGCGCCAGTCGCGTGCAGCGCCCTTTGCGTCGGTGATCGAGTCGAGCCGCGATGCGTGCATCGCCCGCGACATCGCGTGGGTGTAGTAGTAGTAGCCCTGCTGACCGAGGCCAGGATTCTCGGCGAAGGTGAAGTTCGCCGCGATCCAGCCGAGCGCATCCTTCACGCGCGGGTCTTCCGGTGAAAGCCCTGCATAGAGCAGGCTCTTGAAGCCCGCGTAGGTCATCGATCCGTAGCTGCGCAGGCTCTTCACCGCGAGCTTCTCGCCGAAGCGGCCCTCGCCCGCATCCTCGCTCGCAAAGCTCTCGCCGCCGTTCGCGGGCGAGTAGACGAATCCGCCGTCGCCCGAACCGTTCTGAGCCCACGCGGCGGGGTTCGAAGCCTTGCGGTTCTGGGTGCGCGCCACGAATGCAAGCGCGCGCTGCATCGCGGGGTCGTCGGGCGACACGCCGGCATCATGCATCGCCTCGACCATCATCTGCGTGTTCGAGAGGTCGGGCCGCTTGCCGTTGCCGTAGCCAGCGCCGCCGTACCAATCTGTCGAGGCGCCGAGCCCTTCGCCATCATCCCACTGATTCGTCCGCAGCCACACGAGCGCTCGCTCGGCGCCCGCACGCCCGTCGGCGTCGCCGACGGCGGAGAGACCGCTCGCCACGCAACTCATCACATAGTTCCCGATGCCGCCGTTGGTCACGAGGGCAAGCGTCTTCTCGTCGCCGAGCACGCGGTCGATCGATGCGCGAGCCTTGGGACCGGCGTCGGCCGGGGCGAGATCGCCGGCCTGGAAGAACGCCTTGAGCGCCATCGCCGTCACCGCCACGCTCGCGGCGCGCTTGCGCGGCTCCATGTCGGTGGGCGCCACTTCCTTCGACTCGAAGAACGCCCCATTTGGCGACTGCACCTTCGCGAGATACGCGAGCCCGCGCTCCATGGCGGCCCGCGCCTTGTCGTAGGTCGCCTGCGAGGTCGGCACCGCGGCAGCGCGCGACGCGATGCGGTGCACCGGCTGCGGCGGCGTCGTGCGCACCAGGTTGGCGACGGTGGTCACCGATGGTTCGGGCAGCGTCGTCACCTTCGACTCATCGACGCGCGAATCCGCGGCAGGCTTCGGCGGTGCCGCAGGGGTCGACTGAAGGGCGAGCGTCGCTGCGAGCAAGAGGGCGAAGGGCATGAGGTGAGTTTATCCGTGCCGGCGGAGAAGGTCTCCGAGGGACAGCGCTCACCGAGGAGAAGTCCTCGATCCGGTGCGCGGCGCGCGCTTCGATCTGGGCGTCGAGCGAGATCCTCGTCCAGCCTGCGTCAAAAGCGACGCAGCGCTCGCTGGTGAAAGGAGATCACCTACGAACGCTGCTTCGGAGTGGTGGAGCTGTGTGGACTGCGAGAGCGCTCAGCGGGTGCGCTGGGCACCAGACTGAGCCGCCGCACTCGCGCGCGCCGGATCGGTCGTCTGGGTGAGGCCGCTCGCGACGCCAGCGACGCCTTCCGCGGTCGAGCGGGCGATCGCGAGAAGCGTGTTGGTCGGAAGCGCTGCAAC
Organism: Planctomycetota bacterium; assembly: GCA_041161465.1. Lineage (GTDB taxonomy): Bacteria > Planctomycetota > Phycisphaerae > Phycisphaerales > SM1A02 > QWPT01. Next base: position 8,629 of record JBEAUK010000087.1, read on the forward strand.
GAGAGCCGGATCGCGAGCGATCAGGATCTGAAGCAGCACTTCGTTCGTGATGTCGGTTTCGGTCCGGCTATCCGAGATCTGCACACGGAGGCCGCGGCGAACAATCGCCAGAACCTCGTCATGCGTCAGGTGCGTCGAACGGCTGGTGTCGTAAAGACGGCGGTTCGGGTACTTACGGATGCGGATCACATCGGTGGATGGAGCCTGGAGGATCATGCGCGCGGCTTCGCAGACCTCATGTCTTGGATTCGCCACCGCATCAAGAAGTTGTGCAATCGTCGCAACTTCCCCGCAGGAGTCGCGCATTCGCACAAAAAGCCGCTTTCAGGCTCAGCGGATCGTTCCGAAGACCCAGAAGTCGGAGGTCTTGCCGTTGCCCGAGAATCGGCAGGGGAAGAGGAACGGACCTGCAGGAGCGCCGAGATCGGTCACCCGGACCTTCACGAGCAGCGAACTGCCGTCTGGCTTCTGCGAGACCAGCTGTGTCTGGAAGGTTGGCACCTGGCTCTGCACCGCGGTGATGCGGGCGTCGCGCATGTGCTTGATCTCGACCTCGAACTCCATCGACGACTTCGGCGACATCGCGCCCGTGTTGGCGCGGAACTCAGCGAAGCCGAAGGCGGGCGTGATGCGTGTCGTTGCGTGACGGACGCGCAGGTCGAGCACGGGGCACTTCGGATGATCGGTCTCGATGATGAGGAACGGCGGCACCGCGAGGAACTTCGAGCAGAGCGCGCTCGGGGTGTTGAAGTCGTACCGAATCGTGTGCTTGGTGGCGGGCTTCATGGGCGAGCCGTCGGCCGTCATGGCGGGCTTGCCATCCACGCTCTTGACGGTGAACGGCGCGCCGTCTGCCGACAGCAGCTCGAACGACCCTTGCATACGCTCGGGCATCAGTGCATCGATGAAGTTGGGCGTCGCGCGCACCGCGTAGGCCGTTTCCGCCTGAATCTTCAGCACCATGACCTGCTGGAGACCCTTGAAGGCCATGTTGACGACCGCGGTCTTCGTGCCCGGAGTGTGCGAGGTCTTCATCGACATCGGCATCTCGATCGAACCGCCGGCGGGGATCACCTTGCCCGCCATGTCGACCGTCGTGCAGGTACAGCTCGGCTTGGCGGCGAGGATCATCACATCCTGGTTCAGCGGGTTGCTGATCTTGATCGTGGTGGACACGGTCGAGCCCGGCTCGACGATGCCGAAGTTCACATCGGATGGCTCGGCCGTGATCGGACCCGGAATCTCCTTGCTCTTCGGATCGGGGTTCGATTGAGCGGCACCCGGGTTGGGCACCTGCTGCTCGGCGGCGTGGATCGGGGCGGATGCGCCCAGCGCAACCGTCGCTGTGACCAGGAGCGCCCGGAAGAGGTTCGATCGACGGGCAGGGGAGAGACGGGCAACGGAGTGCGCGAGCATGGTCGCGATGATACGAGCGACGCCCGCCCCCGCTGCAAATCCGTACACTCGCCTCCATGCGCGCCATCACCATTCAACGGCAGGGTTCGCCTGTTCTCCCCAATGTCGCCGTCGTGACCGACCACCCCGAGCCCACCGCCGCGGCGGGCGAGGTGCTCGTGCGGACGGAAGCCGCCGCCCTGAACCACCTCGACCTCTGGGTGGGTCGGGGGCTGCCCGGGATCGACATTCGCTACCCCGCCATCTCGGGGTCAGATGGGGCCGGAGTGGTGGAATCCGTTGGCGCAGGTGTCGATCCGGCGTGGATCGGCCAGCGGGTTCTTCTCAATGCGGCCGTGCCGAAGCCCGACCCCGCGCGCCCCGGGCTCCGTCCGACGCCAGCCGACATCTTCATGATCGGCGAGCACGGTCCCGGCTGCCTCGCCGAGAAGTTCGTCGCGCCCGTCGCGAATCTGCTCGAGATCGGTGACGCCGACCCCGTGCAGGCAGCTGCATTCGGTCTCACCCACCTCACCGCATGGCGAATGATGGTGACGCAGGCCGGTCTCCGCGCAGGCATGGTCGTGCTCATCACCGGAATCGGTGGCGGCGTGGCGCTGGCGGCGCTGGCGATCGCGCGTCACTTCGGCTGCGAAACCATCGTGACCAGCCGCCACCAGTCGAAGCTCGACCGGGCTCGCGCGCTTGGCGCCAATCACACGGTGCTCGATACGGGTGCAGACTGGTCGCGAGAGGTGCGGCAGCTCACGGCGCGGCGCGGCGTCGACCTCTGCGTCGACAGCGTTGGAAAGTCGATCCACGGCTCCTGCATCAAGAGCCTCGCCCGCGGCGGGACCTACGCCACCTGCGGCGCCACCACCGGCCCCGATGCGACCACCGATCTCACGCGCATTTTCTGGAACCAGCTGCGAATCGTGGGCTCAACCATGGGAGACATGCGTGAGTTCCGCGAGGTCGTTTCGCTGTTCCGCTCCGGCGCGATCACGCCCACCATCGATCAGGTCTTTGCGCCCTCGGGAGGACGCGAGGCTTTCGCGCGGCTCGAGGCAGGGGAGCAGTTCGGCAAACTCGTGGTTGATTGGCGAAAGCCTTGACGGTCGTCGGGATTCTCGGGGTCCCGAATTGGCGGAAGTTGCCCTGTACCCGTGAACGGGCGGGGGGCAGGGGCTATACTGTGCGCTTGAGAGTTCCGACCCGATGAGCGACTCAACCGTGAACACTCCCACCCGTCCAGCTCCCACGCAGAAGCCGTCTCCAAAGACCCCGACCGAGACGCTGCCGCCGTGGAATGTGATCCTTCACAACGATGAAGTGAACGACATGGGCTTCGTTGTCGAGTCGCTCTGCCGCTTCGCGCGCCTCACGCTCCCGGCAGCGACACGCTGCACCATGGAGGCGCACCGCAAGGGTCTGTCGCTCGTCATCGCGACCCACCGCGAGCACGCCGAGCTTATCGCCGAGCAACTGCTCTCGCTGCGCCTCACGGTGACGATCGAGCCGGCGAACTAACGCTTTTCGGCGCCATTCCAGCGCGTTCAAACGCCTCGGTCAGCGCACATGCGCGGCGGTATGCCCAGTCATGCGGCTTTCCGGTCGGAGCGCGCGCGGCCTTTGAAACTGCGAAGTGATCCGATGCGCGGGAATCCGACGAACCGTTGATTCGCGCGAGATGTACCCCGTTGTATCGAGGGCGGCGGTCGGTCACCCAAGTTACGCAGTCGCAATAGTTATCAGTCAAATCGAGACCTTGTAGGTTCTCGGTCGTAGTCATATGCCGTCTGCATGGGTGGCACCAAAGTTTTGCAACCACGCTCGGAAGGTTGCAGGGGAAATATGGCTTCACAATCAGATTCCATTTGGATGAACCGATCGCCGCATTAGATTTGAACCGTCCCTTTGCGCCCCTACTCCGCCCACCGGCGGCGTGTGGTCGTTGCGGGACCCTGCGTGTGTCGAAGCGGGTTCGAGTGTGTCGGATCCCGCCAGATTGTCCCGGTTGAGGTCGCGTGGCCTCAGTCCATCAGCCTTGATCCCGTCAAAGGGATCTTTCTTAGGAGCGATGCGATGAAGATCTTTAGTGGTACGAGCCTGCTCGTGACGGCCGTTCTGACGGCTGGTTTCACGACCACGGCGATGGGCCAGGTGGCCAACGACGAGTGTTCGGGAGCGATCTCGCTTACCGCCGGCGTCCCCGTCAACTTCGATACGACCAACGCGACCGCGAGCGCGGACGCTGCCCCGACCGATGCCCAGTGCACCGGTACGTTCCTTGACTGGGGCACCGGCAACAAGGACGTTTGGTTCAAGTACACCGCTGCTCAGGGCGGCACGATCGACATCACCACCTGCTTCCCCGGTGGCTTTGACACCTCGATCGTCCTCTACTCGGGCTCGTGCGGCGCGCTGACCCAGGTCGCCTGCAACGGTGACGGTGCAGTTGACGGCGGTTGCCAGCAGTTCTACTCGAAGATCTCGGCTTTCGGCGTCTCTGCCGGTAGCACCTATTACCTCCGCGTCGGCGGCTGGAACGGCGTCGAGTTCGGCGCTGCGGCTGTCACGCTGTCCTTCACCCCGGCTGGCGCTGGCTGCCCGGCGGCTGGCGGCTGCGGCGTCGTTCACGCGAACCCGGGCTGCGAAGACGCTGCCTGCTGCACCCTCGTGTGCAACGCGAACCCGCTCTGCTGCGAAATCGGCTGGGATGCGACCTGCGTCCAGAACGCTGTCGACCTCTGCGGCATCTTCGTCTACCAGTGCAACCAGCCGGCTTTCCCGAACGACTGCGCGACCAACGCGACGGTCTTCACGGGCGACTCGGTGTTCCCGAACGTGAGCAACGTCGGCTGCAACACCGACGGTCCGAAGCACTCGACCTCGACTTGCAACTCGGGTAACGACGTGTTCCTCAACGACCGTTGGTACCGCGCTCAGGCGGTTGCGAACGGCAGCATGCGGGTGAACACCTGCAACGAGTCGAACTACGACACCAAGGTCGCTGTCTACAACATGGGCACCAACCCCGCGGCGTTTGATTTCAACACGCTGCCGACCGCCCTCGTTGGTTGCAACGATGACGGTTCGACCGAGTGCCAGGTCAACGCGACCTTCGCGTCGGACCTGACGGTCACCGTCGCCCAGGGCAACTGGTACCTCGTGCGTCTCGCGACCTACGACCTCCCGGGCGTTGCCACCCTCAAGATCGATATGCCCGAGCCCTGCGCGCTTCCCGCGCAGACCGGCGTCGAGAGCGAGGCTTGCGGCGCTGCGACCAACAACGGTTGCAACGGCACGGGTCAGTCCGAGGACATCACCCTCGGCTCGCGTATCCGCGGCACGATCTTCACCGGTACGGACCCCGCGACCGGCAACAACACTCGTGACACGGACTTCTACCGTCTCGTCATCGAGCAGCCGTCGGAAGTCAGCATGAAGATCTATGCTGGCACCTTCGTCACGGGCCTCATCCTCCAGGGTGACATCTCGGTTGCTGGCTGCACCGCAGTCAGCGTGCTGAGCACGGCTACGGGCAACTGCCCGTCGACCGCGACGGCTTGCTTGAACCCCGGCACCTACTACGTGTTCGTTGCTTCGCAGGGCTTCACGGGTCTCCCGTGCGGCTCGGGCCTGAACGACTACGTCGTTGAGCTCACCTCGACCCCGGCGAACTGCCCGGTCGTCCTTGATCAGGTCTGCGCGAACCCGGGTGCCAACACCTTCGCCTCGAGCACGGCCGTCGCTGGCGGTGGAATCGTGGCGTGCGGTGTGAACCCCGCCTTCCCGAACTGCGGTACGGGCGGCACCACGGTCAACAGCTTCGCCCGCCCGATGCCGGCTGGCGCGGTTGGTGGCGCGATCACCTGCATCGACTTCGGTGTCTTCTCGGTCCGTCGCGCGGCAAACGCGGCGAACACCGCCTGCGCGAACTTCGCGTCGGATCTCCCGCTCCCGTCGAAGATCGGCGTCTACGCCGACATCGACGGTGGCGCTCCGCGCAACAAGATCGTGACTGCGGGCGACGGCAACGACCTCCAGCTCATCGCCGAGCGCGATGTGCTCATCCCCGGTGGCGCGTATGTCGCCAACCTTGACTTCAATCCGCCGCTCTGCATCGCCAGCGCGCCGGCTGGAAGCAACATCGTGCTCATCATGGATTGCCCGGACCTCTACACGGCCGGTCAGACCCCGTCGATCCCGGATCAGGCTGGCTACGGCATCCGCGCTGGCGGCAATCCCGTCACCGGTCAGGGCTCGGGCACCTATGTCCGTCTCTCGTGCGCCGATGCCGCTGGCGCGTACGTTCTCGCCGAGACCCTCGGCGCGACCTTCACCGCTCAGTGGATCGTCACCTTCAAGGGTAACTTCGCTGGCTGTGCAGCTCCGTGCCCGACGGACCTCAACGGCGACGGCTCGACTGGCTCGGCGGATCTCACGATCCTGCTGAACGGTTGGGGCGGCGCATCGCCGGACCTCAACGGCGACGGCGTGGTCGGCTCGGCTGACCTCACGATCCTCCTCAACGGCTGGGGCGCCTGCCCGTAATCCGAAAGGATTCGGCAGAGCCCTCTCCTACGAGAGGCTCGAGACAGTTGTGTGAACTCTCAGGCCCCCGGCGAAAGCCGGGGGCCTGTGCTTTTTGCCTCGGCGATGGCTCGTCGGCCGCGACGGCGCAACCACGAGGGCTCATTTACGAATACCCTCGCCCCTTCGGGCGGCCAGAAGTGGGTCGCCGCCGTCCCAACCGCGAGGAGAGTCCCCGTCGTGCGCGCCTTCCTGATCGTGATCGCATCGCTCCTCGGCTTGGCGGTCGTCGGTCTCGTCGTCGGCGGGCCGTCGGTTGTCGCCATGCTGCCGGACTTCGGCGGGAAGGACGACGCGCTCGCGGTGCGCATCGCGACCGTGACCACGCGTGAGCTGGTGGAGACGGTCTCCGCGCCCGGCGAACTCGATCCAGAGGTCAAGGTCGATGTGTCTGCGGAAGTCAGCGCCCGCATCCTTGAGATCCCGTTCCGCGAGGGAGCCACGGTTCGCAAGGGCGAGATGATCGTCAAGCTCGACGACCGCGATCTTCAGGCGTCGATGCAGGCGCAGATCGCCCGTCGCGATGGCGAGCGTTTCCGCCTGCGCAGCGAGCAGGAGCGCCTCGCTGGACCGACCTCCCAACTGGCCAACGCGAAGGCGGCGCTCGAGCGGCAGGAGTCGCTCTTCAAGACCGGCGATGTGAGCCGCGCCTCGCTCGACAACGCGATTGCGCGCGTGCGCGAGATCGAAGCGCAGATCGCCGCCGCGCGGGAGGGGCTCTCGGTGATCGAAAGCTCGCTCGCCGCCGCAGAGGCGGACATCGAGCGGGCGCGCGAACTCCTCAAGAAGACGACGATCAACGCCCCCATCGATGGGCAGATCACGGAGTTGAACGCGGAGCCCGGCGAGTTGGTTGTCGTCGGCACCATGAACAACGCGGGAACGCGCATCCTGACGGTTGCCGACCTCGGCACCGTGCGGCTCAAGTCGAAGGTGGCCGAGAGCGATGTGGCGCGGGTCCGGGCTGGGCAGGAGGCCACTGTGCGCGTGAACGCGTATCGCGGCCGCGAGTTCAAGGGCACCGTCGACCGCGTGGCGCTCTCCCGCGGCACCGAGCTCGGGTTTGGTGGCTCAGGCGCGTCCTCGGGCGCAGGTTCGGGCGGATGGTTCAAGTGCGAGGTGAAGCTCGACCTCGCCGACGGCGAGACGCTGCTGTCGGGTCTGGCTGCCAACGTCGACATCGTTGTCGACCGTTCGAGCGGCCTGCTCGTCCCGAGCCAGTCGCTTCTCGAGCGCAAGTTCGACGACCTTCCTGCCGAACTCACAACCCATCCGCTCGTCGACCAGGCTCGCCGCAAGGCGACGGTGGTCTTCTGCATGGTCGACGGAAAGGCAGTGATTCGTCCGGTTCGTACCGGCGCATCGAACCTCGCCGACACGATGATCCTCGAGGGACTCTCGGAAGGCGATGTGGTGGTGACAGGGCCGTACCGCGTGCTCGAGCGCCTCAAGGACGGCGACGCGATCCGCGAGGAGACCGCGAAGGACGCCGCGGCGCAGATGGCGACGACGGGCGACGCGGGGTCGGCGAATGGCTGAGGCCGCGTCCAGCGCATCCAGGGGCCCCGACGCGCTCATCGAGGTGCGTGCGCTCACGAAGATCTACAAGGTCGGCGTCGAGACGATCCACGCGTTGCGCGGGCTTGATCTCTCGATCCATCGCAACGAGATGGTCGCGATCATGGGTTCGTCGGGCTCGGGCAAGAGCACGCTGATGAACATGCTCGGCTGCCTTGACCGTCCGACATCGGGCTCCTATCTGCTCAACGGACGCGATGTCAGCCGGATGGGCGCGGGCGAGCTCGCGCAGGTCCGCAACGAGGAGATCGGATTCGTCTTCCAGAGCTTCGAGCTCTTGCCGCGTCAGACGGCGCTCGAGAATGTCGAGCTGCCGCTCGTCTACGCGAGGGGCGGATGGCGCGGACGCCGCGCGCGCGCGCTCGCGGCGCTCGACCGCGTCGGACTTGCGCAACGCGTCCATCATCGACCCAACCAGTTGTCGGGCGGACAGCGCCAGCGCGTCGCGATCGCGCGGGCGATCCTCAACAAGCCATCGATCCTGCTGGCCGACGAACCGACCGGAAATCTTGACAGCGCGACGACCGCGGAGATCCTCGCGCTCTTCCGCCAGTTGCACGCGGAAGGACAGACCGTGGTGATCGTCACGCACGAGGACGAGGTGGCCGCGCACTGCCAGCGGGTGGTGCGTCTGCGCGACGGGCGTGTGCTGAGCGACCTGGCCGTGGCGCAGGACACGGCCGGCCGCCATCTTGCAGCCGTGTCGGCGCTCGCGGGCGCGAAGGGCGGTGCCGATTGCTGAATCCGCTGTTCTGGCTTCAGGCGATCTCGCTCGCCTTCTCGCAGATCTGGGCCAACAAGTCGCGGGCGTTCCTCACCGCGCTCGGCATCATCGTGGGCGTCGCGAGCACCACGGCGGTCATCGCTGCGCTCACCGGACTGCGCGCGCGAGTGCTCACCGAGTTCGAGTCGGTCGGTGCCAGCAAGTTCTTCGTGTTCCCTGATCGGCCCGACAACGCGCCGCGCAACCTCTATCCGTTCGAGAAGATCCGCGTGCGGCCGGAGGAGGCGCTGGCGATCAAGGAGGAGTGCACGCTGGTGAAGGCTGTCACGCCGATCACCGAGGTCGGTCTCGATGTCCAGCAGGGCGACAAGATCATCGATGGCATCACCGTCGCGGGCATCTGGCCCGACTGGCATGTGGTGCAGAACCGCTTCGTGGTCGAGGGCCGTCCGTTCACCCAGATCGACGAGGACCGCGAGCGGCAGGTCTGTCTCATCAACTCCGATGCGATCACCGAGCTCAATCTCCCGGCGAATCCGGTGGGCGAGTCCATCCTGATCGGTGGGCGACGCTTCGCCATCGTCGGGGTCGTGGAGACCACGCAGGCGCGGTTCTTCGGCATGAACACCTCGAGCGCGGAGATCTTCATCCCGTTCTCGGTGGCGGCGAAGATGCAGGACCTGAACTTCTTCATGCGCGTCGAGGGGCTCTTCACGAGTCCATCGCTTGCCGAGGACGGTCAGGAGGAAGTGCGCTTCGTCATGCGACGGATGCGCGGCATCCTGCCGGGCGGCACCGAGACTTTCCGTGTCGCCGCCATCGACCGCTTCATCGAGCAGTTCAAGGCGCTTGCGACGGGAATCACGGCGATCGCCGGCGGCATCGTCGGCATCTCGTTGCTTGTCGGCGGAATCGGCATCATGAACATCATGCTTGTGTCGGTGTCCGAGCGCACGCGGGAGATCGGCCTGCGGAAGGCCGTCGGCGCCACCCCGATGGCGATCCTGCTCCAGTTCCTGCTCGAGGCCGTGACCTTGTGCCTGGTGGGCGGCTTCATCGGGATCGCGGTGGGGCGTCTCGCTGCGTTCGGATTGACGAAGATCCCGGGGGCACAGCTCGACCAGGCCGACATCCCGTTGTGGGCGGTTGCGCTGAGCTTCGCCTTCAGCGCCGTGACGGGCGTGGTGTTCGGCATGTTCCCTGCGATCAAGGCGTCGCGTCTTGATCCCATCGAGGCGTTGAGGCACGAATGAGTCGGAACTCCGCGCAACCATTGCTCCTCGCGACCGCCGTGCTGCTGGCGGGCACCATGCCCGCGTGCCGCACGGGAATCTTCGACAACGAGAACTCGAAGTGGCGCGTGCCCGAGTCGCAGCTGCGGCAGATCGATTCGGTCGATCCCGCCGCGCGCTCGACGACGCCGCCTGTCACGCTCGAGGACGCAGCGAAGAAGACGCTGTCCGAGGTGACCGTGCCGGTCATGCCGGCCGACGCGGTGTCCCTCACGCTGGCAGAGGTGCGATCGTCGGTGCTCGCGAACAACCTCGATCTCCGCACCAAGCTGGTCGATCCGGCGATCGCGCGCGCGAACCTCTCGGCCGAGGAGGCGAAGTTCGAGAATGTGTTCTTCGCCAGCTACGACCGGTCGAACAACAGCGTGTTCGCCGATCTCGCGACGGGCCAGCCCGCGGAGACGGAGGCGTTCGACGCAGGCCTGCGAGTGCCGCTCGCGACGGGTGGCGACATCAACCTCTCGGCGCCGCTGACCCGCACGGGCGATGGCTTCAACTTCGGAACGCCGGGCGACGACTGGCTTGCAGCGCTTAACTTCTCGATGAGCCAGCCGCTCCTGCGTGGGGCAGGCGTCGACGCCAACACCCACTCGATCCGCGTGGCCGCGTGGCAGGGACAGATCGCCGACGCGCGCACCAAGCTGGAGGCGATTCGGGTGCTCGCGAACGCAGAGAAGGCATACTGGAATGTGTATTCGGCGTACCGCGAGCTTGGCGTGCGCCGCGCGCAGTACGAGGTCGCGGTGCGGCAGCTCGAGCGGGCGAAGCGGCTCGTGGCGGCGGGCGATGCGCCTGAGATCGAGGTCGTGCGCGCCGAGAGCGGCATCGGCCGGACGCTCGAGCAGATCATCGTGGCCGATTCGAATCTCCGCATCCGCCAGCGCGCGCTCAAGCGGTTGATGAACCGCGAGGATCTTCCCGTGTCGCAGGCGACCCCGCTCAAGCCGGCGAGCGATCCGAACCCGGTGAGCCTCACGCTGGATGGAAACTCGCTCGCGGAGGAAGCGGTCGCAAACCGCATGGAGATGCTGGAGCTCGAACTGCAGCTGGCGATCGACCAGAGCGAGATCGGATTCCGCCGCAACGCCGCGCTACCGCTCTTCGTGCTCGACTACGGCTACAACCTGCAGGGCACGGGCACCGACTTCCACGACGCATACGGCTCGCTTGGCAACGCCGACAGCTTCGATGTCGGTCTGCGCGCGGAGATCCCGCTCGGAAACGAAGTGGCCGAATCGCGCGTGAATGCGGCGATCCTGCAGCGCGTCCAGCGGCTCGGGACGCGCGAGGCGCGACGCCAGGCGATTCGCACCGAGGTGTTCGACGCGCTCGACGCGATCACGCAGAGCTGGCAGCGGATCCTCGCCGCGCGCCTCGAGTCGGTGCTTGCCGCACGCACGCTCGCGGCCGAGGAGCGTCAGTTCGATGTCGGTGAGCGAACGAGCACCGATGTGCTTGAGGCTTCGGCGAGCCTCGCCGACGCGCAGAGCCGCGAGGTTGCGGCGCTCGCGAGCTACCAGATCGCGCTTGTCGACCTCGCGTTCGCCACGGGCAATTCGCTCGGCGCCGCACGCATTCGCTGGGAGCCGTTCTCCATGGACGAGCTTGCCGAGCTTGAGCGGATCGAGGGCGCGCAGCCGCCGTCGCGGCGCGGTGGATTCACCGAGGTTCCGGCGGCGGGCAAGTAAGGGCGAGCGACGCGATGTCGCGCAGCGCCTCAGGCATCGAATCGTCCTCGGCAAGCTCCGTGAACGCGCGTTGCAGCGCGGCCGCGTTCTGCGTCGAGATCGCGGTCTTGTAGCGCACGGCCGCAGCGGCGATCGTCGCTGCGTAGAGCCGTGCCGCAAGGCTGCGCTCCGTGGCGGTGACGCCGGTGGTGCGCAGCATCTTGTAGGCGTTCTTGAGCTCGCGCAGCGCATCGAGCGAGGTGCCCGGCGCGAGGATCGCGTCGAACGGGTCCTTCGCGTCGGGGATGATCTCGCGGGTGAGCCAGGTTGCTCCGGCGAGGGCGGGTGACTGGTCGAGCTCAAAGGCCCAGCGCAGTGTGTCGCTCAGCTTGGAGGCTGCGTCGTATCGAGGATGGGGTCTCTGCTGTTCCATCGGGGGTTCTAGCGGGAGAGGAGCGCAAGGAGATCTGCGACCTCGTGCTGCAGGTCTGCGGGGTCGTCGACGGTGGCGCGCAGTTCTTCCATCAGCATGGTGGCGAAACGGCGCTTCACGAGCAGCAGCTTCGCAGCGCAGGCACCCTTGCCGAGATTGAAGCGCGGAGCGATCTCGTCGTAACTGGCCGCGGTGCCTTCGAGCGAGGGCTGCAGCACGCGCAGGCGGAAAATCTCCCAGCCCGCCTCGTCGCCTTCCTCGAGAAGGGCGCGCTGGAGCCGTTCGGTGGTGGCGCGGATGATGGACGCGACATAGCGCGAATTGAATGCCGCTTCTGGCGTGAGAGCGGGGATGCCGGCTGGCTCGCTCGTGCGCTCGGAGAGGTCGTCGAGTCGACCGATGTTGCCGTGCTTGGGCCGTCGCGTGGTCGCCGTCTTGCGGCGATGCATGTCGGCGAGGTAGTTGCGAACCGCACCCATGACGAGGGTGCGGAAGCGACCGCGCGACTGGTCGGCCTTCTCGAGCAGGTGCCGCGAGAGGAACACATCGCAGATGAAGCCTTGCGTGAGTTCGGATGCGTCGTCCGGGCTGCGGCCTGAAGCCCGGATGAAGGCATAGATCGCCGGCCATGAGCGGCGCGCGATCTCCTCGAGGCTCGCCTGCGAGGTGGGTGAGGAGCCCGCCGCGTCGCGGATGAGGTCCCAGTTGGTCTGGGTCATGGATGAGTTGCGGTGGGCGCTCATCAGGCACTCTCTCTTGCCTCGACTCTACCCTGACTCTTCTCGGCCGACTTGCCGCTCAACGGAAGCGGCCCGACACCTTGGGATACGCAGGCGATGGCATCCTGTAGAGGCGCCTCGCGGCGAATCCGTACGAAAGATGACCTCATCGGGGGGCGATCGCGCCCCAAGCGCTCGCCCGCGCACAAGTTTTCGCCACTCTCCGCAGAGGCTGAATCCGCCGAGGCGGGTTCTTCGTAAGAGTATGCACCCCGATCCTTGCGAGGGCAAGGAACACATCGGGTCCATTTCTTTCACCTCGCTCTGGGTTCATCGGAGCGCGGGCCGAAGAGGCTCGTTGCAGAACCCAGCGCGCGGATCCAGGGTTCGGGACATTCGGTGTGTGCCGAGGTCCCCCAGCTTCGCGGCCAGGCTGCGCGGCCGGAGGGAGAGCGCTGGAGTTGTCAGCACAGTCGAAAAGGAGAGTGAGTTATGCGTTTCAACCGCACTGCTGTCGCATTGCTGTTGGCAGGTGGCGCCACAGCCACCGCGTCGGCCGGTTTCGTCCAGACCGTCGGTGGTCAGACGAATGTCCTCCTCGATCTCGCGCTGCTTCAGGCGGCTGCGAATCTCCAGCTCACGGGCGTGAGCGAGGCCGTGATCACGCCGGGCAACCTCGGCCCGAACTCGGTCGCGTTCGTCATCACGCCGCCGACCTCGGCCGAGTTGCCGACGACCTTCCGGTACGACGCGAACGACTTCTTCGGGACCTTCTCGGGCTCGATCAATCACCGTGGATCGATCACCTTCAACAACGCGGTGACCGTCGGCAACTTCGAGATCCTGTTCGACAACGGCTTCAAGGTCGCTGACCGCGTGAGCGGGCTCGGCGTGCTGTTCGATGTGGCGATCACGGGCGCGAGCCCGACGGCCGACACCTTCAGCGCGACCGGCAACCTGCTGGTGTCGTCGAACTTCGCGGCACTCCTGCTTCAGCTTGGCCTCGCGCAGACCAACCTGACGGGCGCCGATGTCGGCGACGCGTCGATCCAGGGCTTCAACAGCGCGGTTCCGACGCCGGGCGCGGTCGCGGTGCTCGGCATCGCTGCGGTCTTCGGTGTTCGCCGCCGCCGTCGCTGAACGACAGACTTCGCCTTCGGGGCGGAGAGGGAACCGGGGGAAGACAAGTGCGGAAAGGGACGCACGCACCACGGGCGCTCGCGAGGGCGCCCGTGGTTTTTCGCAGACTGTCCGTATCGGGCACCGGTCTGGAGCGCCGGGGTTGGCTGCCGAAGCCGCCGCTCAAGGGTCGTTCAAACGAACAACGCCCTGGCAATGCCAGGGCGTTGTTCGTTTGAATGGAGCCGGGGGGATTCGCACCCCCGTGCCGAGACGTCCTCTCCACCGCATCTACGAGCGTGTCCGCGATTTCAATCTCGTCTGGGGCATCCGCTCGCGGCGGGCGCCAACCCCAAACCAGCCTGACTGTTGTCTCGTTCCGCAGCGGTAAGGCGTCGCCTTGGAACCAGCCCAGTTTTTTGCGCGGGCAGACCTTACTGGGCGTCGGGTCTACTCCACGTCACCGCGAATTAGGCGGCGAGAGCGTACTGCGTGTTGGCAGTTGTTGTTTTGCATCCTTTTTACGTGGCCTGGATGCTCCACGGCTCGCAACGATGGACAGGGTGCGTCCGGTCGAAGCTAGTCGGCCCCGATTGTGAAAGACGGTGCGAGTATAGGCGCACCGCGCCCGAAGTCGAGCGCGCGCGCCGCGAACCCGCGCAGAATCAGACCGGCTCCGCGACGGCCTTCGCCACGCGCAGGTGGTTCGCGGCGTTGTAGGCGGCAACCTTGTAGCACTCCGCGAGCGTGGGGTAGTTGAACACCGTCTCGAGGAAGTAGTCGAGCCCGCCGCCGAGCGTCAGCACGGCCTGGCCGATGTGGATCAGTTCGGTCGCCTGCGTGCCCATGCAGTGGACGCCGAGCAGCGCGCGCGTCTCGCGGTGGAAGATCATCTTGAAGAAGCCGCTGTCGTCGCCGAGGATCTGCCCGCGCGCGATCTCCGCGTAGCGCGCCACGCCGACTTCGTAGGGGATCTTCTTCTCGGTGAGCTGCTGTTCGGTCGCGCCCACCATCGAGATCTCGGGGATCGCGTAGATGCCGTAGGGGAAGCCCGCAGGCGCCGGCTTCGCCTCGAGTCCGAACATCGCGCAGACGGCGAGGCGGCCTTGCTCCGAGCTCGTCGACGCAAGCGCGGGGAAACCGATCACATCGCCCGCCGCCGAGATGTTCGGCACGGATGTCTGGTAGCTCGCGTTGACGGTCAGCCGTCCGCGTTCGTCGGCCTGCAAGCCCGCCTTTTCGAGCGCGAGACCTTCGGTCGCGCCGACGCGGCCCACCGAGAAGAGCACGGCGTCGACCACGAGGCGCTTGCCGCTCTCGAGCTCGATCGACGCGCATCCGACGCCCTTGCCGCTGTCGATCTTCTTCACGGCCTCACCGAGGCGGAAGGTGACGCGCTTCTGCCGCATCTGGTGGATCAGTTCGTCCACGATCTCCGCGTCGCAGAACTCGAGCAGGCGCTGGTGACGGTCGACGAGGGTGACCTCGACGCCGAGTTCGGCGAACATTGACGCGTACTCGAGGCCGATCACGCCGGCGCCGATCACCGCGATCGATCGCGGGAGCTTGGGAAGGCGGATGATGTCGTCGCTCGTCAGCACCGTGCGGTGGTCGGCCTCGACCGGCGCGGGCGCCGGCTTGCTGCCGCAGGCGATCAGGATGAACTCGGCGGTGACTTGCCGCGCCGAGGTGCCCGAGTCGACGAGCACGGTGTGCTGGTCGATGAACGACGCGCTGCCGCTGAGGAGCTCGACATCGTTGCGCACGAGCTGCCGCGCGACGACATCGAGCTCGCGCTCGACGACCTCGTTCACGCGGTGGATGAGATCGGTCATCGTGGGCCGCGGCCGCTCGACGGGCGAGCCGTCCTGCAGCGCCGGCACGCGGGTGAGCGAGAGCACGGCCTCGCGGAAGGTCTTGCTCGGGACGGTGCCCGTGTGCAGGCACACGCCGCCCACCATGCGCTGGCGCTCGACGATGGCGACACGCTTGCCGACCTTCGCAGCCTGAACGGCGGCACGCTGGCCTGCGGGCCCGCTGCCGATCACGAGAAGGTCGAATTCGTAGGCCATCGCCAAAGTCGGAGGCAGAGGTGCAAACACGGTCGGCACCGCATGCGCGGCGCCACGGTCAGTCTATCGGACCTGCCGCGATACACTCGCGGCATGTCTTCTCATTCGGCTCTGTACCGCATTGTCTTTGTCTGCTCTGGAAACATTTGTAGAAGCCCTGCGGCAGAAAATGTGTTCCGGACGCGGGCGGAGCGTGCGGGCATCCTCCCGAGGCTGGCGATCGACTCCGCGGGCACCCACGGGTACCACGAGGGAGAGCCCCCGGACAGGCGTTCCTTGGCCGTCCTGCGCGCGGCGGGGTACCCGACCGACGGCCGCGCGCGGGAACTGCAGGCGCGCGACTTTCGCGGCGCCGAGGCGCACGACCTCTATGTGTGCATGGACCGGACGCATGAGCGCCATGTACTCTCGGCGGGTGCGCCGCGGGATCGGGTGGTGTTGCTCAGGTCGTTCGACGCGTCGAGCGACCATGCTGATCTCCCCGACCCGTACTACGGCGGCGAGGATGGATTCGACGACATGCTGGCGATGATCGAACGCGCGATGGACGGGTTGCTCGCGCGTGTGGAGGCCGAGATGTCGGCCCGGAAGGAGCGCTGAGATGGAGTTCGCGACCGAAAGCCTGCCGCACGCGTTGCGCTACAACCTCATGATCGGTGCGATCGTGCCGCGTCCGATCGCGGTCGTGGGCACGGTGAATGCGCGCGGGCAGCACAATCTCGCGCCGTTTTCGTTCTTCAACGGCGTGTCGGCCGAACCGATGGTGGTGATGTTCTGCCCCGTGAACAAGCGCGATGGAAGCGAGAACGACTCGCTCGCGAACGCAAAGCCCGTGGCCGAGGGCGGCATGGGGTGCTTCTCGATCTCGATCGCGACCGAGGCGAACATCGCGCCCGTGGTGAAGTGCGCGGCCGAGCTTGCGCATGGTGAAAGCGAGTTTGCCTACGCGGGGCTGACGCCGCGCGCGTGCGCGCGGATCGCGGCGCCGGCGCTCGCCGAGAGCCCGGTCCACTTCGAGTGCGAGACGATCGAAGTACGGCGATTCGCGCCCATCGGCACGCCGAACGCGGGCAACTGCGTGTTCGGCCGCGTGGTGCATGTGCGCGTCGATGATGGCCTCGCGAACGAGCGCATGCACATCGACCCGGCGAAGCTGGCCGCCGTCGGCCGCATGGGCGGCGCCGCGTATGTGTCGACGCGCGACCGCTTCGAACTCGCGCGAGGTTGAAAGCGCCCGTATCGCCAGAGGCCGCCGCCGCAGCGGCGGCCGCTCAAACTACGACTTAGCCGTTGCGCTTGGCGAACTCGTCCATGAACTGCGCCAGGATCTCGCAGCCCTTCGCGGGGAAGGCGTTGTAGATCGACGCGCGCATGCCGCCGGCCTCGCGGTGGCCGAGGAGGCCGAAGAGGCTGTGCTTCTCGGCTTCGGCGACGAACTTCGCGTCGAGCTCAGGCTTCGGCGTCTTGAAGCAGATGTTGAGGTGCGAGCGGCACCACTTCTCGGCGGGCCACGAGTAGAAGCCGCCCGAGCGGTCGACCGCGTCCCAGATGAGGTTCGCCTTGCGGGCGTTCTGCTTGGCGATCGCCTCGGGGCCGCCCACGGCGAGCGTCCACTCGGCCATCAGGCCCATCACGCGCACGGCGAAGGTCGGCGGCGTGTTGAGCCGCGAGCCCGCGTTCGCGTGGTCTTCGAACCGCAGGATCGTGGGCAGCTTCTGCGTGGCGCTTGCGATGAAGTCCTTGCGCGCGACGATGAGGCTCGCGCCCGACGCGCCGAGGTTCTTCTGCCCGGCCGCGAGCACCATCACATGCTTCGTGAAGTCCCACGGGCGCGAGAAGATGTCGCTCGTCGCGTCGCCGATCAGGGGAAGCGTCGTTTCGGGAGGCGCCCAGAAGGTGGTGCCTTCGACCGTGTTGTTCTGGCAGTAGAGGAGGTACTTCGCGCCCGCGGGCTCCGCGAACTCGCCGTTCTTCGGGACGCGCGAGTACTTGGCCGCGAGCGCGCGGCCGTCGAACGCGACCGTGACGGGCCGGCAGCGCAGCGCCTCGGTGTAGGCCTTGTACGACCAGATCGAGGTGTCGATGTACGCGGCGGTGTCGTTCTCGCCGAGGAAGTTGAGCGGCAGCAGGCCGAACTGCACCGTCG